>NZ_JBSFLI010000005.1:0-320767 GCF_053598955.1 Streptomyces sp. NPDC001056
TTCGACCAGTCCAGCGTCTCGGTCGGTTCCTTGGCCCAGGTCAGCCGGCGGGCCTGGGCGGCCCAGAAGCCGAGCCGGTCAGCGCTGGCCTGTTCATACGCCTCCGCGGTGACGTTGGCGTGCGCGGCCAGGTCGGCGGGGGGCGCGAACCTGCGTTCTTCCTTCAGCAGGTTGGCCAGGCTCTTGTCACTCATCAGAACTCCGTCGTCGTCGATCGGGTGGGCGGCGGTGGCGGGATCAGCCCGCGAACGGCCAGGTGGGCAGGGTCTTGTTCTTCCAGGTGGCGTTGGCCACTCCGGCGAACGAGCCGTACCAGGCCAGCAGCGCGGTGATCAGGCCGGCCCAGCCGCCGGCGTGCGACACGCCCGCGTTCTGCCCCAGCGCGCCGGCGGCAAGCAGTGCGAAGGTCACCGACAGCACCGTGAACACGGCGAACAGGACACCGTTGATCCGGATCGTGATGATCGTCATGTAGACGGTGAAGATGGTCCAGGCGAGCAGGAACAGGCCGGTGGCCTGGTAGGCGTGGGCCGCCGGCAGCTTCGGGGCGATGAACTCGACGTAGGCCGCGAAGGAGAGCCAGAAGCTGCCGTAGGAGACGAAGGCCACGGCGCCGAAGGTGTTGTTCTTGCGGAACTCCCACATTCCGGCGAGCACCTGGGCGATACCGCCGTAGAACAGGGCGAGCGGCAGCACCACGGCCTCCAGGGAGCCGTCCTTGATCAGGCCGGCGTTGAAGACGGAGAGCACGAAGGTGGTGAGGGCGAAGGCCGCCAGGCCCAGGGGGCCGGGGTCGGCGATCTGGGGGGCTGCGGGGCTTGCCGGGGTCCGCTCGTCGGTGCCGGGCGTCTGGGTGTCGGTCATGGTGCGGTCCTTCGTCGAAGAGGGCTCGGACACGGGTCCGGGAGCGAGGCGGTGCGGGGCGCAGACACGACGGCACGCAGGAGTGGCGTGTATCGGGCTACGGGTGTGTCCGGGGCGCGAGTGCGCGGACGGACAGGGCAGGTCCGGTTGCCGGTCCCGGTCGGGGGGTACGGCCGGCCGGGCCTTGCCGGTGCCTTTCTCTGGTCGGTTACTGTGCGGCACACCTGCCCCGACGGGGAGCCCTCGTACGGGACTTGTCGGTCAGCGGTGGCCGTTGCGCGACGAACGGGCGGGGTGCTGGGACGAACGGTCGCCATCCGTTGCCGAGCGGCCGGCCGCGCCCGCCGCCAGCGCCTCCGGCAGGTGCAGCCGGGCCAGCATCACGGAGGCCGCGGCGGGCACCTTGCCGGGGGTGAGCAGGGAGACGCCCACCATGGTCAGGAACGCCGCCGGAACGCTCCAGGCCGCGGGCTCGGAGAGCAGGGCCCCCGCCCACCCGGGGCCGCCCACCCCCAGCAGCGTGAGCGTCAGGGCCGCCGCCGACAGCCCGCCGCCGACCAGCATCCCGGCGACGGCCCCGGCCGCGGTCAACCGCCGCCACCAGATGCCCAGGACCAGCAGCGGACAGAACGTGGAGGCGGCCACGGAGAAGATCAGACCGACCTCGTGCGCGACGGACATGCCGCTCCCCGACAGCAGCAGCGCGATCCCGCAGGGCACCACGACCGCCGGCGCGGCGGCCCGGCGGAAGCCCCGTACGTCCCCGCCGAACAGGTCCTGCGACAGCACGGCGGCCACGGACAGGGCCAGCCCGGAGCAGGTCGACAGGAACGCGGCGAAGGCACCCGCGACCACCAGCGCCGTGAGCAGTTGTCCCGTGGTGCCCGGCACCAGCCGTCCGGGCAGCAGCAGCACCTCGGTGTCCACCCGGTTCCCCGCGGCCGGACCCGGCGCGTAGAGCCTGCCGAGTCCGCCGTACACCTCGGGCAGCAGGTAGAAGACACCGAGCAGGCCGAGGACGCCCACCGTGGTGCGGCGGGCCGCGCGGCCGTCGGGGTTGGTGTAGAAGCGGGCGGTGACGTGCGGCAGACCCATCGTCCCGAGGAACGTGGCCACCATCAGCGAGTAGACGCCGTAGAGTTCGTGTCCGCCGGTGTGCCCGGCCACCGGCTGCACGGGGGCGACGGGGGGCGGGCTGCCGGCCGGGTGCCAGACGCCGCGCCAGACGAGCAGCAGGACCACGGCCGGGACGGCGAGCGCGGTCAGTTTCAACCAGTACTGGACGGACTGGACGAGCGTGACACTGCGCATGCCTCCGGTGATCACGCTCACCAGCACCACCGCGGTGACCAGCACGGTGCCCGACCAGGCGGGCGCGCCGAGGGCCGTCTGCAGGGCGAGCCCCGCGCCCAGCAGCTGAGGCACCTGGTAGAGCAGTCCGATGAGGACGACGAACACGGTGGCCGTCCGCCGCACCGCCATCGAGCCGAGGCGTGCCTCGGCGAAGTCGGAGACGGTGTAGGCCCCCGACCGGCGCAGCGGGGCGGCCACCAGGACGAGCAGCACCAGATAACCGGCCGTGTATCCGATGCCGTACCAGAGCATCGTGCTTCCGTACGTCGCCAGCAGCCCGGCGATGCCCAGATAGGAGGCGGCCGAGATGTACTCGCCGCTCACGGCGGCCGCGTTGCGCAGCGGCGAGACCGTGCGCGACGCGACGTAGAAGTCCGGGGTGGAACGGGACCGCAGGCCGTAGCCGCCGATGCCCACGGTCACGGCCACGACGAGGAGGACGGCGATCAGGTTCGCCGGTGCGTTCATCGACATGGCTTCACGAGCGGCGGACGTGTTCGTCGAAGTCGCGTTCGTTGCGCTCGGCCCGGCGGACGTAGCAGGCTCCGGCCGCCACCAGCAGCGCGTAGACGGGCAGCCCCAGGACCAGCCACGGCAGCCCGGCGCCCCACGGCCGGGCCCAGTGCGGCACCGGTACGCGCCCGAGCAGCAGCGGCAGGGCGGCCAGCGGCAGGAAGACCGCGGCGCACACCAGCAGCCCCAGCCGGAGCTGGGTGCGCATCAGCGCCTTCATGTAGACCTCGCCGAGCGGGGTCTGCTCGTGTATGTCGCGCACCGCCGCGTCCCGCCGGCCGGGCCGGGCGGCGCGGGTACGGGGATGGGTGACGCTCACACGCCTGGACGGGTCACCCATGGGCGGTCCTTCCGCCGCGCGGGAGGCCGGAAGCGGGCAGCATCAGTTCGCGGAGCCGGCGGCTGCTGCGACGGCTGACCGGCAGCACGGTGCCGGCCACCCGCACCGACAGCCGGCCGGAGTCGGCCAGCAGCTCCTCGATGTGGCCGGTGGCGACGAGGTAGCGGCGGTGCACCCGCACGAATCCGGCGTCCTGCCACTGCTCCTCCAGGCTGGACAGCGGGGCCCGCAGCAGACAGCTGTCGGATTCGAGGTGGAGACGCACGTAGTCGCCGCACGCCTCCACGTGGCGCACCTCGGAGCGCTGCACGAAACGGGTGACTCCCGACATCTCCACGGGGATCGTCTCGTCGGCCGCGGCAGGCTCCGCCGGGGGCGCGGGTGGTGGCGCGGGTGCGGGTGGCGGTACGGGGGCGGGTTCCGGGAACACGGAGGACGGCGTCCGCCGCTCGGCGATCCGCCGGACGGTCTCCGCGAGCCGCTCGGCGCGGACGGGCTTGAGCAGGTAGTCGAGGGCTCGTACCTCGAAGGCGGGCACCGCGAAGTCGTCGTACGCGGTGACGAACACGACCGGCGGCGGCTCGGCGAAGCGGGACAGGACCCTGGCCACCTCCAACCCGTCCAGGCCCGGCATGCGGATGTCGAGGAAGACCGCGTCCACGGCCTGGTGGTGGGCCAGCGCGCGGTCCAGCGCCAGCAGCGCCGCGGCGCCGTCCGCCGCGCATTCGACGGGGCCCACGCCCTGGTTCAGTCCGAGCAGGTAGGCCAGCTCGTCGCGGGCGTGTGGCTCGTCGTCGACCACCAGAATGCGCAGCATGCGCAAATATGAGCATTGCGCGCATACCTGGTCAATCTCTTGGGGCGTGTGGGCTTGGCCACAAGCGTAGAGGGATTTCGGTCGATCGAGTGCCTCACGTGTGCCCGGAGAACTGCCCACCCCCGGCGGCCGGCGGGGCCGTCACCCCCGCCCGGTACTTGGGGATCCGCAGCCGCACCTTGGTGCCCGCTCCGGGCGCGGTCTCGATCACCAGCCCGTACGCGTCGCCGTACACCCGTCGCAGTCTGGCGTCGACGTTGCCGAGGCCCACTCCGCCCGAACCGCCGCCGCCCGACGCGACCGTGTCACCCGCGACCAGGATGCGTCGCAGCTTCTCGGGGTCCATGCCGGCCCCGTCGTCCTCCACCGTGATGTGCGCCTCCGCGCCCACGTCCCCCGCGAGCACCGTGATCCGCCCCGGGCCGGTGCTGCCCTCGAAACCGTGCCGCACCGCGTTCTCGACCAGCGGCTGCACACACAGGAACGGCACCGCCACCGGCAGCACCTCCACGGCCGCCTGGACATCGACGCGCAGCCGGTCGCCGAAGCGTGCCTGTTCCAGCACCAGATACTGGCCGATCGAGCGGAACTCCTCCGCCAGCGTCGTGAACTCGCCGTGGCGACGGAAGGAGTAGCGCGTGAAGTCGGCGAAGTCCAGCAGCAGCTCACGCGCCC
Source organism: Streptomyces sp. NPDC001056 (assembly GCF_053598955.1). Classification (NCBI taxonomy): domain Bacteria; kingdom Bacillati; phylum Actinomycetota; class Actinomycetes; order Kitasatosporales; family Streptomycetaceae; genus Streptomyces; species Streptomyces sp. NPDC001056. The sequence goes on from NZ_JBSFLI010000005.1 coordinate 4,563, forward strand.
GCTGCGGATCGGTGCGCACGAGCGAGGCGATCGCGGTCAGCGCGTTGCACGAGAAGTGCGGGGAGATCTGCGCGCGCAGCGCCCGCAGCTCTGCCTCCACCAGGCGGGTACGGGACCGGTGCATCTCCGCGAGTTCCAGCTGACCGGAGGTCCAGCGCGCCACCTCACCGGCGGCCCGGACCAGGCCCGCCGACACACCCGGGGCGTAGACCAGCAGCGCGCCCTCGATCCGGTCCTCCACCACCAGCGGCGCCACGACGGCCTCCCGCAGCTCGCAGCGCAGGTCGCCGCACCACACCCGGTCCGCCTTCAGCACGGCACTCCCGCCGCCGGCCAGCACGTCCGCCGCCAGGTCCGCCGCGCCCGCGCCGTGGTGCCGCCCGGCACCGTCCCAGGCCAGCACCCGCTCGGTGTCGGTGAGGGCGAGCCCCGGCGCGCCCAGCAGCTCGCGCAGATGACGTGCGGCCGCGCCGGCCGACGCCTCGGTCAGCCCGCCACGCAACGCCGGGGCCGCCAGGGACGTACGGTGCAGCGCCTCGAAGGCCGCCTGTCCGGCCCGCCCGTCGAAACCGGTGTGCCGGCGCAGCCGCCCGGGCCGCCAGAATCTGCCTGTCATACCGGACAAGGTAGCCCTCCCGGCGGAACACCGGGCGACCTGACCGGGGGGGCCGGGAGTCCGGGGTGACGGGAGGGGCGGCGCCCGCGGTCGCGGTCGGACGGAACAGATCGGGGGGTGGCACCCGCGCCGACCTCCAGGACTGCCGCAAGGCCGCGAAGGGATACGGCGACGGCACCGGCACCGGCGACCGCAAGGTATGCCGTGTCACCGACACCGACACCGACACCGACACCGACACCGACACCGACACCGACACCGACACCGACACCGACACCGACACCGACACCGACACCGACACGGACACGGACACGGACACGGACACACCGACACCGCGACCCCGGCCGGCACCGGCCCGGACGGTCACCAGGCCGTCAGCGAGCCCGCCGGGGCCACCATCACCGTGACCCTGAAGAACGCGGAGAACCCCTCCCACCACAGCGGCTGACGGTCCGGCTCGCCGTACGACCTGACCCGCCGGCCGTGCTACCCGGCGGTCACCGGCTCCGTGACGGCCGGCTCCGCCGTCGTGCCGCGGCGGCTGCGGCGTGCCGCCATCACGGCGTAGACGACGACGCCGGCGAAGAGGAAGAGGGCGCCCTGGTAGACGGCGGCGTAGCCGGCGCCGGCCATGAGCCACAGGGAGAAGCCGGCGGCGACGGCGGTGATCACGGAGTCGCGGATCAGACGGGCCCGGTTCACCGCGTCGGCGCGGCCGGAGACGAGGTGGAAGAGCTGGGCGGCGGTGGCCAGCAGATAGGGGACGGTCGCGGTGAAGGTCGTGACGAGGACCAGGACCTCGAAGACCTTGCCGGAGCCGGAGAAGTAGTTGTAGGTGGTGAGGAGGGAGGCGAGCACCACGGTGACGCCGACGCCGACCGTCGGCACGCCCCGGCGGCGCCGGGTGAAGGCGGCCGGGAAGAGGCCGTCGCGCGCGGCGGCGTACGGGGTCTGGGCGCTGAGCAGGGTCCAGCCGTTCAGGCAGCCGACCATCGACACCAGCGCGGCGAGCGCCACCGCCCAGCCGCCCCAGCTGCCGCCGAACATCGCGTTCACGGCGTCCGAGAAGGGCGCGGTGGAGTCGACGAGGCGGTGGTGCGGGACCGTACCGAACACGGACAGCGTGCCCAGCAGGTACACCAGCGCGGCGCCCGCGGTGCCGATCACGGTCGCGCGGCCCACGTTGCGTCGGGCGTTCCTGACCTCACCGGCGCTCACCGCGGCGGACTCCACGCCGAGGTAGGAGAAGAGCAGCAGGGCCGCGGAGGCGGACACCGCGCCGATCGCGCCACGGCCGCTGGAGTTGAACGGCCCGAGCCGGGAGGGGTCGAAGAAGAACAGCCCGCCGACCGCGACGAGCAGCAGCGGCACGAACTTCAGCACCGTGGAGACCAGCTGCACGGCGCCCACGTAGCGGGTGCCGGCGAAGTTGGCGAGCGCGGGCAGCCACTGGATCACCAGCGCGGCCAGACACGCGGTCCAGCGGTGTCCGCCCACCGGGACCAGCACGTCCAGATAGCCGACGGCGGCCACGGCGAGGGCGGCGTTCGACACCCAGGTGGTGATCCAGTACGACCATGCCGCGAGGAAGCCCGCGAAGTCGCCGAACGCCTCGCGGGCGTAGACGTACGGGCCGCCGGTACGGGGATCGCGCGCGGCGAGCCTGCCGAAGGTCAGCGCGAGGGCGATGGCGCCGATGGTCAGCACGCCGAAGGCGACCAGGCTGACCGTGCCGTAGGGAGCGATGGAGGCGGGGAGCAGGAAGATGCCGCCGCCGATGATGTTGCCCATGACCAGCGCGGTGGCCACGGGGAGCCCGAACCGGCGCGCGTGCCGGCCGGGCGAGTCCTGGGGGTCCTCGACGGGGGCCGCGAGGGTCTCCGAGGGGGCCGGAGCCGGCAGGGGAGCGGTTCCGGTGACGTGCATGGGTGGTGCGCCTCTCATCAAGCCGATGTCCCGGGATCGCCGGGACCCAGCCATGGTCGGCGATGCCCCTACCTGTCGCAAAATCGCCGTTTCTTGTCGCGTCCGGGCATTCCGTACACGCAAAAACTGAGCCGCGGGACCCCTCGGGCCGCGATATCTCCGGCGCCCCCGTCCGGGACCTCCTCAGCGGACCCCCACCGGTGCACCATGTGATCCGAGGGGCGAGCGGGCTTCGGGAGGCGACATGAGCATGTCCGCACAGGGCAGGGTGTCCGGGATCGAGGTCCGGTCCATCGACTACGTCCCGCTGAACGAGCGGCACGGCAAGCTGTGGCACCTGGGACCCCTGTGGTTCATGTCCAACGCCCAGATCGCCACCCTCGCGGTGGGGCTGATCGGCGTCACCGGCGGCGGCAACCTCGTCTGGTCGCTGCTGGCCATCGTCGCCGGGACCGTCCTCGGCACCTTCTTCATGGCCTTCCACTCCGCCCAGGGCCCGCAGCTGGGCCTGCCGCAGATGATCCAGTCGCGGCCCCAGTTCGGCTATGTCGGCGCCCTCCTGGTGTGGCTCTTCGCCTATGTGCAGTACGCCGGTTTCAACGTCTTCAACAGCATCCTCGCCGCCGACGCCCTGCACACCACGCTGCACGGCGGGGTCGAGCCCTGGGTGCTCGCGGTCACCGTCGTAGCCCTCGTGATCGCCCTGGTGGGCTACGACATCATCCACAAGGCGGAACGGATCCTGACCTACGTCTTCCTGGTGGTCTTCGGGATCTTCACCGTCGGCATCCTGCTCACCCTGCACTACCCGGCGGGCTCCTTCGACCTCGGCGCTTTCAAGTGGACGCCGTTCCTCGCCCAGTTCGGCGTGGTCGCCGGCTACCAGATCAGCTGGGCCATCTACGTCTCGGACTACTCCCGCTACCTCCCGCCGGACGTGACCGTCCGCAAGACCTTCTACTGGACCTACTTCGGCTCCGCGCTCGGCGGCATCTGGATGATGGTCCTCGGGGCGCTGCTCGCGGCCTGGGCGGGGGCGCACTTCGAGACCGTCACCTCCATCGGCGCCGCCGGCGACAAGGTCTTCGACGGCTTCGGCGCGATCGTGCTGCTCTTCGCCGCGCTCGGCCTCGTCTCCGTCACCGCGCTCAACATGTACGGCGGTTCGCTGACGCTCATCAGCGCCATCGACTCGGTACGACGGGTACGGCCGACGCTCGCCGTACGGCTGCTCGCCCTCGCCCTCACCGCCGCGCTGTCCGTGATCGGCGCGCTCGTCGCCACCGCGCACTTCCTGGCCGACTTCAACGACTTCCTGCTGCTGGTGCTCTATCTGTTCATCCCGTGGACCGCGGTCAACCTGATGGACTACTACGTGGTGCGCCGCGGCCACTACGCGGTCGCCGAGATCTTCAACCCCCTTGGCATCTACGGCCGTTGGGGCTGGCACGGCATCATCTCCTACCTGGTCGGCTTCGCCGCGATGGTCCCGTTCTGCTCCGTCGGCACCCTGTACGTCGGCCCCGCTGCGAAGGCGCTCGGCGGCGCGGACATCTCCCTGTTCATCGGGCTGCCCGTCTCCGCGCTCCTGTACTGGTGGCTGACCCGCTCCCTCGACGTCGAGGCGGAGGCACGGCTCGCGAGGGCCGAGGCGGAGGAACTGGAACGGGCGGCGCACGAGCACCGGGAGCCCTGAGAAGCGGGCCCTCGTCCCTGACGGTGGACACCCTCTTGACGCCCGGCCGAGGGGGATCGAGACTCCCGACAGGGAATCCTAGTGAACGGGTAGGAAATCATGGCGCGCCTCGAAGCGGTCACCGGCCGAGCAGGCCGGACACCGTCGCGCACCTCGCCCAGCACCCCCCTGCTCACCTCCCGCCGGCACATCGATCTGCTGCGCGTCAGCAGCGCCCTGGGCGGCCCGCGCTGAGGTCCGGGACCCCGCGCGCCCCTCGCTGACACGGTCGGCGCGCGCCCGGCCCGCGCCGGATCAGGCTCCGCGCACGGAGCCAGGTACCGGACCAGGCCCCCACCCGGCCCCGGACCAGGCCCCCACCCGGCCCCGGACCAGCTCCGTGCCTCGCGCGGGACCAGACCCCACGTCCACCTCATCCGGCCCTCCCGGCCCCGCCCGGCGGCTCCCGCCGACGGGGCCCCTCGTACGCCCACGAACCCGGGGAGACGCATGACCATCACTCCGCTCGCCGCCGCCGCCGTCCCGCCCGCCCACCGCATCGCCGCGCCCGTCTTCCGGGGCAGGCTCGGCCGCGACGCGCGCAGCGGCCACTACGCCGTGCCCCACCGCTACCGCCTCCATCTGTCCACCGCCTGTCCCGACGGGCTCCGCCTCGCCGTCGGCCACACCCTCCTCGGCCTGGGCGGCAGCTGTCCGGTCACCTTCCTGCCCGCCCTCCCGGACGGCCACGACGGCGGCCACGCCGAGCTGCGCCCGCTGTACGAGGCGAGCGCCCACCGCTACCGGGGCCCGGCGCTCGCGCCGGTGCTCAGCGACGAGTGGTCCGGCCGCATCGTCAGCACCCGCGCGGCCGACATCCTGCGCGACCTGGACCGCTTCCCGCGCGCCGGCCGAGGGCCGCTGTTCCCGCCCGGCTCGGAGTCCGTGCTCGAAGCCGTCGAGCGGATGTGCGCCGAGGGGATCGAGGGAGCCGCCCAGCGCGCGGGAGACGCCGGTGCGGGACCGGCCGAGCGGGCCGCCGCCCTCGGTGTGCTGCTGGACACCCTGGGCCGCCTGGAGCGGCGGCTGACGGGGGAGGACCACCTGGCCGGCGGCCGGCTCACCGCGGCCGACATCGAACTGTGGGTGTCGCTCGTGTGGTTGGACACCGTGCACCGCTGCCACCTCGACGCCTCCGCCGTGCGGCGGATCGCCGAGCACCGGGCCCTGTGGGCCTATGCCCGGCGGCTCACCGCCCACCCCGCCTTCGGGCGCCACCTCGACCTCGTCGGCATCGCCCGCCGCCATCAGGGCCGTTGCCGGGGCCTGGAGGCAGCCGGAGCCGCCGTCCAGATCCTGGACTGGGTGGCCCACACGGCCGACTCCCCGGACGCTTCCTGCTGGTGAGACCGGGCCCGCGACTGTCCATCTGGCGGACAGCCGTTGACATTCGCGGCGCCGACTGCCTTACTTGCGGCTCAGATGCGGTCATGAGTGTCAGCGCCAAGCCCTGGCTTGCTGACCGGCAACCCTCGCGACGCGGTGGGGTGCCCCAGGTGACGACCGGACCGGACGACGACTTCGGTAAGCGCGCGGCCCCCAGGGCCCGAACAGTGACAGGTGACGCCATGTACGCAGCTTCCAGGACGGCCCTGAGCCGCCCCCAGGGCTGCGTACCGCCGCGCGCCGCCCTGGTCGCGGACCGTGCCGTCGACCTGCTGCGCGTCAGCAGCGCGCTGTGTACCGCGCCGGGCGCGGCCCGCGGCTGCCGGGGCTGACCTCCGCCCTCCAGCCCGGCCGGCCGCGCACCGGGCACGCCGTCTCCGCGGCCCCCGGTCCGCCCGTTCCCCGCTTTCCGGACCAACTCCGTTATCGCTCCCGCGCGTTCCGACGCGTCCCGCCGTGTGCCCCGAGCCGCGCGGCGGGGCGCGCCCGGTCCGTCGTACCCGGGATGCCCCGCCCTCCGCCGGAGCCCGCCATGAATCAATCCCCAGGCGCCGCCGTCTCGCCCGCCGACGCGCCGCCCGCCCAAGAGCCCCCGAAACGCCTTGAGGCACAGCGAGTTCAGCCGCTGCGCCGACCCGGCCGGTGGATCGCCACCGCCGTCGTCCTGGTGGTCGTCGCACAGATCGCGCACGGCCTGGCCGCGAACCCCTTCTACCAGTGGGACCGGTTCCGGTACTGGTTCCTGCGGCCCACCCTCCTCGACGGTCTCCTCGTGACCCTCGAAGTCACCGCCCTCAGCGCCGTGTCGGGCCTCGTGGGCGGCGTGCTGCTGGCCCTCGCGCGGCAGTCCGGCAACCCGGTGCTGCGCGCCGTCAGCTGGACCTACACCTGGCTGTTCCGCTCGGTCCCGCTGATCGTCGTTCTGATCTTCCTCTACAACTTCGGTGCCCTGTACCGGACGTTGAGCCTCGGCATCCCCTTCGGGCCCGCCTTCGTCACCTTCGACGAGTCGAAGCTCGCCACCGACATGACGGTCGCCGTCATCGGACTCGGCCTCAACGAGGCGGCGTACGCGGCCGAGGTGGTGCGCGGCGGGCTGCTCTCCGTCGACCAGGGCCAGCACGAGGCGGCCGCCGCGCTCGGCCTGCCCAAGGGCTACCGGTTCACCCGGATCGTCCTGCCGCAGGCGCTGCGCTCCATCACGCCCAACTACGTCAACCAGCTGATCGGCCTGGTCAAGAGCACGTCACTGGTGTTCTACGTGTCCCTGCTCGACCTGTTCGGCTCCGTGCAGAGCATGGGCAGCACCTACCCCGGCGACATCGTGCCGCTGCTGCTCGTCGCCACCGTCTGGTACCTGGTCCTGACCAGCGCCGTGTCCGTCGTCCAGTTCTACGTCGAGCGGTACTTCGCGCGGGGAGCCACCCGCACCCTGCCGCCGACCCCGCTGGAGAAGGCGCGCGCGGGGCTCACCGGATTCCGGGCCCGGCTGCGCGGGGAGGCCGCCGTATGACCGCCCCCACCACCCCCGAGACGGCCCCGGTCGCGCTGGAGGTGCACAACGTCCACAAGTGGTACGGCACCCACCGCGTCCTGGACGGCATCGACCTGACCGTGCGCCCCGGCGAGGTCACCGTCGTCATCGGGCCCTCGGGCTCAGGCAAGTCCACCCTGCTCCGGGTCGTCAACCACCTGGAGAAGCCCGAGATCGGCCATGTCAGCGTCGGCGGCGAACTGATCGGCGTCAGACGCGGCACCGGCGGCCGGCTGAAGGAACGCGCCGAACGCGCCATCCTCGCCCAGCGCAGCCGGATCGGGTTCGTCTTCCAGAACTTCAACCTCTTCCCGCACCTGACCGCCCTCGACAACGTGGCCGCCGCGCCGGTCGCCGTCGGACGCCTCGGCAGGACCGAAGCCCGCGTTCTCGCACGGGAGTTGCTCGCCCGGGTCGGGCTCGGCGACCGCACCGGCGCCTACCCGCGCCAGTTGTCCGGAGGCCAGCAACAGCGCGTCGCCATCGCCCGCGCTCTCGCGCTGCGCCCCGGCATCATCCTCTTCGACGAGCCGACCTCCGCGCTCGACCCGGAACTCGTCGGCGAGGTCCTCTCCGTCATCAGGGACCTCGCCACCAGTGGTACCACCCTGGTCATCGTCACCCACGAGATCGGCTTCGCCCGCGAGGTCGCCGACCGGATCGTCTTCATCGACGGCGGACGGATCGTCGAACAGGGCCCGCCAGACGAGGTGTTGGACCGACCGCGGCACGCGCGCACCCGGGACTTCCTCGCCAGGGTCCTCTGAGCCATCCCCTTCACCGCACCACCGAACGACAAGGACAGCCATGCCCATCCACCGCACCCGACCCAGCCTGATACGCGGCCTGACCGCGGCCGCCGTGGTCGCCTCCCTCACCGGCTCCCTCGCCGCCTGCGGCGGGAACGGCGACGCGGCCACCACGACCGACACCGCCGGCACGGTCACCGTGGGCAGGGTGTCCAACGGCGCCGCCAGACCGACCGGGTTGAAGGTCTCCGAGGTGAAGTCCCTCAACGCCGAACTGCCCGCCGCCGTCCGCGAGAGGGGCACCCTGAACATCGTCGTGGGCGCGCTGCCCGACGGCTTTCCGCCGCTCGCCTACATCGGCGGCGACCAGAAGACCCTCACCGGCGCGGAGCCCGACTTCGGCCGTCTGGTCGCCGCGGTCCTCGGACTGGAACCCCGACTGTCCAACGCCACCTGGGAGAACATGTTCGTCGGCATCGACAGCGGCAAGGCCGACGTCGGTTTCGCGAACATCACCGACACCGAGGAACGCAAGAAGAAGTACGACTTCGCCTCGTACCGCAAGGACAACGTGGGCTTCGAGGTGCTGAAGAAGAGCACCTGGGAGTTCGCCGGCAACTACGAGAACCTCGCCGGGAAGACCGTCGCCGTCGACAACGGCACCAACCAGGAGAAGATCCTCCTGGAGTGGCAGCGCAAGCTGAAGGCGCGGGGCAAGACCCTCACCGTCAAGCACTACGCGAGCAAGAACGCCACCTACCTCGCGCTGACCGGCGGCCGGATCGACGCCTACTTCGGGGCCAACCCCGGCGTCGCCTACCACGTCACCCAGACCGCGAAGTCGCCGAACCCCACCCGCAGCGCGGGCACCTACTCCGGCGCGGGCGCGGGCCTCCAGGGGCTGATCGCGGCCACCACGAAGAAGAACAGCGGCCTGGCCCGGCCCATCGCGGACGCCGTCAACCACCTGATCAAGAACGGGCAGTACGCGAAATGGCTGGCCGCCTACAACCTCTCCACCGAGGCCGTGGCCACGTCCCAGGTCAACCCGCCCGGACTGCCGCTCGGCGACTCCTGACGAGCGAACGCCGCACTCCCCGGCCCCGCGGAGTGCGGCCGGGAACACCCGGTGGGGCCGGGACGTTGTGACTCACGACGAGATATGCGCGGGCCCGCACACGCGGCCCGCCGAGCACGCCGGCAGCGGTGGACGGAGGTGGCGGACATGACCGAGGACCCCAGGCGCCTCCCGTGCGCGCGCGTCCTGCGGACCGCCCGTTCCGCCGTGCTGCACTCCCGGCCCCACATCGACCTCCAGCGCGTGGCCGGCACGCTCTGTCGCCCCTGACGCTTCCCCCCTGTTCAGCCCCGGTTTCCACGGCCGCGCGGATCTCCCGTCCCGCCGTGCCCGCCCGCCGCCGTGCCCCGCCACCGGCGCGGCCCGGCGCGCCCTCGTACGGACACCCAGGAAGGCGCCCAACTCGTGTCCTCTGCCACTCCTTTCGACCATCCCGAACACCGCCACCTCCACCTCGCCGTCGCCCTGGACGGCACCGGCTGGCACCCCGCGTCCTGGCGGGAACCGGTCGCCCGCCCCCGGGAACTGCTCACCGCCGGATACTGGGCCGGCCTGGTCGCCGAGGCCGAGCGGGGCCTGCTCGACTTCGTGACCATCGAGGACGGCCTCGGGCCGCAGTCCTCGCACCCGCTGGATCCGGACGACCGCACCGACCAGGTCCGCGGCCGGCTCGACGCGGTCCTCGTCGCCGCCCGCGTCGCGCCGCTCACCCGGCACATCGGCCTGGTCCCGACCGTGGTCGCCACCCACACCGAGCCGTTCCACATCTCCAAGGCGATCGCCACCCTCGACTACGTCAGCACCGGCCGCGCGGGCCTGCGGGTGCGGATCACCGCCCGGCCGAACGAGGCGGACCACTTCGGCCGCCGCACCGTCGACCGGATCGAGGCGTACGACAGCCCGGACGCCCAAGCGCTGGTCACCGATCTGCTCGACGAGGCCGCCGACTACGTGGAGGTGGTGCGCAGACTCTGGGACAGCTGGGAGGACGACGCCGAGATACGCGATCGCGCGACGGGCCGCTTCGTCGACCGGGACAAGCTGCACCACATCGACTTCGAGGGCCGCTTCTTCAGCGTCAAGGGCCCCTCCATCACGCCCCGCCCGCCCCAGGGGCAGCCGCTGGTCACCGCCCTCGGCCACGGCACCGTGCCGTACCGGCTGCTGGCCCGCCAGGCCGATGTCGGGTTCGTCACCCCGCGCGACACGGCGGACGCCCGCGCGATCGTGGCCGAGATCCGCGCCGAGCAGGAGGCGGCCGGGCGGGCGGGGGAGACCCTGCACGTCTTCGGTGACCTCGTGGTCTTCCTGGACGACAGCCAGGCCGAGGCCGAGGCGCGGCGGGAGCGGCTGGACACGCTCGCGGGGGAGCCGTACACCAGCGACGCCCGGATCTTCACCGGTACGGCGGCCCAGCTCGCCGACCTCCTGGAGGAGTCGGCGGGCGCCGGGCTGACCGGATTCCGGCTGCGGCCCGCCGTCGCCGGGCACGACCTGCCCCGCGTCGGCCGCGACCTGGTGCCCGAACTCCAGCGCCGGGACCGGTTCCGCACCGCCTACGCGGCGGACACCCTGCGCGGCCTGCTCGGCCTCGCCCGCCCCGCCAACCGCTACGCCCCCACCGCCCCTGCCGCAGCCACCGCCGTCTGAGCCGGAGGACCGTACGACCATGAGCAAGCCGCTGAAGCAGATCCATCTGGCCGCCCACTTCCCCGGCGTCAACAACACCACCGTGTGGAGCGACCCGGCCGCCGGCAGCCACATCGAGTTCAGTTCCTTCGTGCACTTCGCGCGCACCGCCGAACGCGCCAAGTTCGACTTCCTGTTCCTCGCCGAGGGCCTGCGCCTGCGCGAACAGGGCGGAAAAATATACGACTTGGACGTGGTCGGCCGTCCGGACACCTTCACGGTGCTGGCCGCGCTGGCCGCCGTCACCGACCGGCTCGGCCTGACCGGCACCATCAACTCCACGTTCAACGAGCCCTACGAGGTGGCCCGCCAGTTCGCCAGCCTCGACCATCTCTCCGGCGGCCGCTCCGCGTGGAACGTCGTCACCTCCTGGGACGCCTTCACCGGGGAGAACTTCCGCCGCGGCGGCTTCCTGCCGCAGGAGGAACGCTATGCGCGCGCCAAGGAGTTCCTCGCCACCGCCAACGAACTCTTCGACTCCTGGGGTGCCGACGAGATCCTCGCCGACCAGGCGGGCGGCACCTTCCTGCGGGACGCCCGGGCAGGCGCCTTCGTGCACCAGGGACAGCACTTCGACATCCACGGCCGGTTCAACGTGCCGCGCTCCCCGCAGGGCCGCCCGGTGATCTTCCAGGCGGGCGACTCCGACGAGGGCCGCGAGTTCGCCGCCGCCGGCGCGGACGCCATCTTCAGCAGGTACTCCGACCTGAAGGAGGGCCAGGCCTTCTACGCCGACGTCAAGGGCCGGCTCGCCACGTACGGCCGCCGCCCCGACCAGCTGCTCATCCTGCCCGCCGCGACCTTCGTGCTCGGTGACACGGACGCCGAGGCCGCCGAACTCGCCCTGGAGGTGCGCGGGCAGCAGGTCAGCGGCGCCACCGCGATCAAGCACCTGGAGTTCGTCTGGAACCGCGACCTGTCGGCGTACGACCCGGAGGGCCCGCTGCCCGACATCGATCCGCTGGTCGGCGAGGAGCACATCTCCCGGGGCCGCGCCCAGGTGCGGATGTACCGGGACCCGCTCGCCGTCGCGCGCGAGTGGCGGGAGCTGGCGGAGGCCAACAAGTGGTCCATCCGCGATCTGGTGATCAACACCGGAAACCGGCAGACCTTCGTGGGCGCCCCGGCCACCGTGGCCCGGACCATCAACGAGTTCGTGCAGGCGGACGCCTCCGACGGATTCATCCTCGTCCCGCACATCACCCCGGGCGGCCTCGACCCGTTCGCCGACAAGGTCGTCCCGCTCCTCCAGGAACAGGGCGTCTTCCGCGCGGACTACGAGGGCACCACCCTGCGCGACCACCTGGGCCTGGCGCATCCCGACTCCGTCGTCCCGGCCGAGCGGGCCGCCTCGTAGGACAGCGGCGGGAAACGGCGCGGGCGCGTACGTCACCTCCCCCGTGGGTGACGTACGCGCCCGCTCCCCCGGTGCCGGACTATGGGCCGTGTCGTCCGCGTGTGCCGTTCACCAGCACATCACCGCCGTCCGACCCGCCCCCCAGGCGGAGTAGAGGCGGACGCGGACGAAGTAGCGGCGGCCCCGGACGAGCCGCACCCGCACGGAGGCGTTGTCCGGGGTGCCGCCGTCGTCGTGGCCGGCGAGGAAACGCGGTTCCCCGTCCCGCTCCTCGAAGACCACGAGCACGGTGTCGGCGTCGCCGAAGGTCCCCACGGTGTAGTCGCGGGTCTCCGTCGGCTCGACGACGAAGTCCGCCTGCTCGCCCGGCCCCAGGCCCAGCGGTGCCGAACGGAACGGCACCAGTGGGTCGGGCCCGGACCCGGCACCCGGCGGGTACCAGCGCAGGACGAACTCCCGGTCCCGGTCCGAAGGCCGGTCGGCCGGACGCAGCCCCCCGCGGTACTGCTCCGGCTCCAGCACCAGCCCCGGACCGAACGGCAGGGCCATCACCGAGCGCGGGTCCCATACCGCGCCCCTGGACTCCCCTGCGTCCAGTGACCGCAGGACGTTGGTGTACACCGTCTCCCGGCTCCAGTGGTTCGGCGGGCCCGCCAACTCCGCGTAGACGGCCTCGTCGTCCCAGTGCAGCCCGGCGCACGGGTTCTGGTGCTCGTGCACCAGGCCCAGCGCGTGCCCGATCTCGTGCAGGACCGTGCCGCGCTCCCCGCGCGCGGTCACGTCCCAGCCGAGATTCATGGTGCGCTCGCCCCGGCCGACCGCGAGGGCCTCGCGGCCCACCGCCGACCAGGAGCCCCCGCCGGCCTGGAACCCGATCCGCAGCTCGGCCTCCCCCCGGTCGCCGACCTCCGCGAAGGTGACGCCGATGCCGAGTGCCTCCCACTGCGCGAAGCACTCGCGGACCACGTCCTGCTGCTCCTTGCCGCCCGCCCACGCGACCCGGCGCAGCTCCCCGGTCCCGGGGACCGGGATCACCGAGGCGTCGTGGTCGGCGTCGAGGAAGCAGTAGTGCAGCACCGTGCCGTTGACCCACATGCGCCGCCCGGCGAGCAGCGCGGCCTGCCGCTCGGCGGTCAGCCCCGGTCCGAAGGACGGGGCCGGCTGCCGCGAAAGCGAGCACAGGCGTCGGGTCATGCGGCCAGCGTGCCCGGCCCGCCCCGACCGGCGCCTGAGTCGGGGGCTACTCAAGTCGCCCTGTATCAAACCTGAGTACGCGTGCTCTGGATGATGTGAGGACTTACGAACAGGACGCGAAGACCCTCGAACTGCCCTGGCCGTTCACCGGTCGGCAGGACGAACTGGAGCTGGTGCGGGACGCGACGGCCTCGTGCCGGCGCGGCATCGTGGTGACCGGTCCCGCCGGGCGCGGCAAGACCCGGCTGATCACGGAGGCGGTCCGGGGCATGGACCACGCCCGGGTGACCGGCACTCCCGAGGCCCGCCACCTGCCGTTCGCGGCGTTCGCGCACCTGCTGCCCGACACCGGCTCGCTGCACGGCGCGGTGCGGGCCCTGGCCGGCGTCCGGCTCCTCGTCGTGGACGACGCCCACCTGCTGGACGAGGACTCCGCCGCGCTGGTCCACCAGCTGGCCGCGCACGGGCGCACCCGGCTGGTCGTCGCGGCGACCGAGGGGGCGGCGGCGCCCGGCGCGGTGTCCCGGCTGTGGACGGGGGAACTGCTGCCCCGGCTGGCCCTGGCGCCGCTGCCCGCGGAGGACACCACCGCGCTTCTCGGCCCGGCCGGGCTCGACGCGCTCACCGTGCGGCGGCTGCACCGGCTGTGCCGAGGGGATCTGCGGCTGCTGCGCTCCCTGGTGACCGCGCTCGGCGCCGGTGACGGCCTCGTCCCCGTGCCCGGCACCGGCGAGCGCGCCTGGCGCGGCCCGCTGCCGGTCACCCCGGTCGTCCGCGAACACCTCGCCCCCGTGCTGGAGCGCTCCGCGCCCGGCGAACGCGAGATCCTCGAACGCCTCGCCTTCGCCGAGCCGGGGCGGCTTCCGTCGCACGACCTCGACCTCGACGTCCTCGAACGGCTGGAGGCGGCGGGACTGATCGCCGTGGACGACGCGGGCGGGGTCGTGCTGGCCGACCCGCTGCACGGTCCCGCGCTGCGGGCGACGACCGGGCGGCTGCGGGCGCGTCGGCTGAGCCGGGACGCGGACGGTCACGCCGCCGCGCTCGATGCCGAACAGCGCTTCCTCGCACGGCGCCTGGAACAGATGGACGTGCGGCCGGTGGCCACGCCGGTGGGGGACTGGGTGGTGGGTGAGGGGGGCCCGGTGCCGGCCGGGTACGCGGCCGTACGGGCTCGGTTCGCGCGGCTGGGCGGTGCGGTGCGGGACGCCGCCGCCTGGGCGCGCGAAGGGATGCGGTGGGCGCCGGGGGACGCCGGGTGCGGTGCGGAACTGGAGCTGGCCGAGGCCGAGTCGGACGAGTCGGGGCGGGAATGCGTCGCGGGCGACGTGTACGCGCGCTACGGCGCCGTACGCCTCGGCCACCCCGCCGGTCCGCTGCCCGCGGGCAGTGTGCTGGCGCGGCACGCCGAGGCGCTGGCGCGGGGGGACGGGGGCGCGCTGGACCTCGCCGCGGCGGCGCTGGAGGAGCGGGGGTTCCTGCTGTTCGCCGCGGAGGCGTACGCACAGGCCGTCCGCGTCCATCGCGACCCGCGTGCCGCGCGGTGCTCCCGGACGCGGGCGCTCGCGCTCGCCCGGCGCTGCCAGGGCGCGCGCACGCCGGCGCTGGCGGGGCTGGTGCTCGGCGAACTCACCGCGCGGCAGCGGCAGGTCGTGGCACTGGCCGCGGCGGGGCTGAGCAACCGGGAGATCGCCGAGCGGCTGACGCTGTCCGTGCGGACGGTGGGGAACCATCTGTACAGCGCGTACACGCGGCTGGGTACGGGGGACCGGGGGGCGCTGCCCTGTCTGGTCGACGAACCGGCGTGACCGGACACCCCGGCCTTCCGGTTCACGCCGCGCCGAATGCCGCGAAGGCCCAGCCGGTTGCCTGGTGGACCGTGTCGGAGGGCAGGGTGGTCCGGGCGTCGCGGAGGGACTCGGCCAGGGAGAGGCCGGCGGCGAGGCCCTTGTGGAGGGCGAGCATCAGGGGGATCACCGCCGCGTCGTTCACCGGGGCGCTGCTGGCGACCACCCCGGCCGTGCCCAGCGGGAGCAACGCCGTGACCAGGCCGAGGAGTTCGTCGGCGCCGACCGAGGCCAGGCGGGCGGTGTCGCAGCTGGAGAGGATGATCCGGTAGGGGCTGCGGGCCAGGCGTTCGAAGTCGTGGACGATCAGGGGGCCGTCGGCCATGCGCAGGGCGGAGAAGAGGGGGCTGTCCGCCCGGAAGGTGCCGTGGGCGGCGAGGTGGGCCAGGCAGGAGCCGTCCAACTCGGACAGGACACGGGGTACTTGGGCGTTGTCGCCCTCCAGGACCGTCGCCGTGCCGTAGCGCCCCGCGAGATCGGGGACCTCCGCGCCGCCCGTGGCGAGGCCGGGGCCGCGCACCAGCACGGTGCGGCCCTCGCGCGGCGGTTCCGTCTCGCGGGCCCGCAGCCAGCTGCCCGCCGACGGCGACACGCTGAGCACCCGCTCCCGCAGCGCGGGCAGCAGCGCCCAGGGCACCCGGTGCAGCGCCCCCGGCGGCACGATCACCACCGGGCCCCCGCCCAGATGCGGCACGGCCCCGGCGAGCAGCAGCTCCTGGAGCCGGGCGCCGGCCGCCTCCACCAGCGGCAGCCGTGCCTCCGCCCCCGGGTGGGCGAGCCGTCGCAGCCCCGCCTGGACGTACTCCGCCTCGGCCACCGCGTCCGCCAGCGGGCCCCCGACGAACCGCCGCACCTTGCCCTGACCGCACAGCAGGACGTGCACCCGCCCCCGGACGACGGCGAGTTCGACCAGTCGGCCGTCGCCGAGCCGGTCGAGCAGCCGGGGCACGTCGAAGCGCGCCCCCTCGTGCGGCGCGGAGCCGCGGATGTGACGGGTGCGGGAGCGGATCTCCCTTTCCAGGCGCCGCTGTTCACGCTCCAGGGCCGGGACCGGGCGGCCCTCCATCCGGGCCTCCTCCGCGCGCGCCGCGATCTCCCGGTACGCGGTGAGCCCGCTGAGCAGTGCCGGGTCGGCGGGCGGCCGGGTCGGCGGCGTGGACAACACCGTCGCCCGCCACCGCTCGCTCCACTCCAGCAGCCGCCGCGGGCCGCCGTGGGTGAGGCTCACCTCCTGGGCCAGCGCGGCCAGTTCGGCGCCCTGCGCGGTCACATGGGCGCGCAGCTCCGAGGCCCCCAGCGTCATCCGGTGGTCGTCCAGGACGTCCAGGCCGCGCCGGCACGCCTCAAGGACGCCCCGCCGGGAGCCGGCCGCGCGCGACCGCAGAGCCTGCGCCGCCCAGCCGGTCATCCGGGCGGGCGGCGGTCCGTTGTGGCGGCTGCGGGCCGCGACCGCGAGGTGCCGCTCCGCGTCCGCCGTCCAGCCGAGGGCCAGCGCGATGCGGCCCGCGAGCAGCGACGCCTCGGGCGCGGCGGGCGAGCCGAAGGAGGCGAGCCGCTCGGCCACCGCCGCCGCGTCCCCGACCAGCCGCCCCGAGCGGCGCCCGGCCGCCACCCGCGCCTCGATCAGCACCAGCCGGGCGTGCGTCTCCCACCACAGCCGCCGCTGCGCCGCGAACAGCCGTACGGCGACGGCCGCGCGGGCGATCGCGGTGTGCGCGTCCCCGGCCGAACGAGCCGCCCGCGCGGCGGCCAGCAGCAGCTCCGCCTTGCGCGTCGACTGGCCGCCGATCCGGTCGAGCAGGGCGATCGCCGCGTCCGCCTCGGACAGCGCCTCCGGGGCGAGCCCCGCGGCCATCAGCACCTCGCAGCGCCGCACCGACAGCATGTAGGTGGGCGTGCCGAGCTTGGCGTACCGCTCCTCGGCCTCGTCCAGGAGGCGCAGCGCGGCCGGGATGTCCCCGGAGCGGAACGCGGCCAGACCCCGGCTCTCCACCGAGTCCGCCTTGTCGTGCTCCTGGCCCGTGGTGTCCCACAGCCGCTCCGCCGCCGTGAAGTCCGCGTCGGCCCGGTCCACCGCGCCGAGCGCCAGGTGCACGGTGGCCCGCAGGGTCAGCGCCCGAGCCGTCCAGATGTCGTCGCGCAGCTGCCTGAGCACCGGCAGCGCCCGCCGCACGTCCTCCAGCGCCTCCCGGTGATGTCCCAGCACCCACCAGACGTACGCCCGCCGGTACAGCACCCGGGCCCGGGTGTGCCCGGTGCCCCGCGCGACGCCCCGCTCGAAGGAGGCGAGCCCCTGCCGTGTGCGCCCCGCGTGCACCAGTGCGACCCCCAGCGTGGCCAACACGTCCGCCTCGCGGTCGGCGGAGTCGGCGCGCGCGGCCAGGTCCCGGGCCCGGCGCAGATGCGTGAGCGCGATCCGCAGATCGCCGAAGTCCCGCTGCCAGATGCCGAGGACCTGGTGGGCGATGCTGGCGGACAGCGGTGTCGGGGCCGATTCGAGCAGCAGTTCGGCGCGCGCCCGCGCCTCGCCGGGGTCGGCGAACACCAGGGGCAGCAGTTGGAGGGCCGGTTCGCTTCCCGCTGTCACGCCTCGCATGGTAGTGGCCTGTATCAGACGGCGGACCGGCGGCTCTCACTCTCGTACACCGCCTTTCAGGGGGAGGACACGGCATGGCACTCCAGCGATACCGCGAGCAGTTCGACCACATCCAGCGCTCGATGCCCGACGTCCCGTTGGCCATGGGCCCGGACGACGAGACCCATCTGCTGTACGAGAAGGGAGTCGTCCTCGCCCGCTCCGGGGAGGAGGCCCGCGCCGTCGAGGACGCGGTGCGCGCCCACTTCACCGAGACCCGGGGGCTGCTGCCCGAACACGTGCGCCGCGACGGGCCGGAGACCGGCCGGGGCGGCGTCACCCGCATCCGGGTCGGCGCGCCCGACCTCGGCGACGACCCCGTGCCGCACGCCCTGGGCGCCCTGCGGTCGGCCGAGGAGCGGCACGGACGCCCGCTGGTCGGCCGCAACCACGTGGTGCACATCGCGGTCAACGCCTGCCCCGGCGACGAACCGGTGCCCGTCGCGCGCGCCGGGCAGCCCAACCCGGCCGCCGCCGGGACCGGGCACGACCCGGCGAGCGCCGTCCGCGTCCTGGTGGTCGACACCGGTCTGGTGCACGACCACCACGCCTACCCGCTGCTCGCCCACACCACCGGCGACATCCAGGCGGCCGAGACCGACGGCGGCGGGGTGCTGCGTCAGTACGTCGGCCACGGCACGTTCATCGCGGGCATCCTCGCGGCCGTCGCGCCCAACACCGACATCACCGTCCGCGGCACCCTGAACGACGCGGGTGCCGTACTGGAGTCGGAGTTCGGCGGCCGGCTCTTCGAGGCCGTCGACCGGGGCGGCTGGCCCGACGTGATCAGCCTCTCCGCGGGCAGCCCCGCCGCGGGCCGGCACGGACTGCTCGGCCTGGACGCCTTCATGCGCGAACTGCGCCGGCAGCGCACCCTGCTGGTCGCGGCCGCCGGGAACAACGGCAGCGACATCCCGTTCTGGCCCGCCGCCTACGCGGGCCTGCCCGAGTACGCGGACAGCGTGGTCTCGGTCGGCGCGCTGCGCTCGGACGGCGAGGGTCCCGCGTGCTTCAGCAACCACGGCCGCTGGGTGCGCGTCTTCGCCCCCGGCGAGCGCCTCACCAGCGCCCTCACCGGCTTCGGCACCCCGGTGCCGTACCTCTACCAGCACTCCACCTACGACGACTGCCGGTTCGGCTTCGACTACTCCTGCACCTGCCAGTCCCCGCGCCACACCGGCGAGTTGAGCGAGGGCAGGGAGAGCACCGGGAGCAAGCCGGACCAGGTGATGTTCGACGGGCTCGCGCAGTGGAGCGGCACCTCCTTCGCCACCCCGGTCGCCGCCGGACTCGTCGCCGCCCTGATGACGGCCGAGCGCGAGCGCGACCCGCGTACGGCGGGCGCCCGGCTGTTGGCGGAGGCGACCCACCGCACCGACGTACGCGGGGCGATGGTGCGCGCGCTGCGGCCGCCGACCTGGCGGCCGGTCCCGGTCCCGGCCCCGGCGCTGCCGGCGTGAGCGCCGGAACCCTCCGCTCCACGGCGTACCATGACGAGCCCTATACGAGGGGTGGAGCCGTGGACCGAACAGAGGTCGGCGCGCTCGTCCGGTCCGCCGTCGACGGGGACGCCGCGGCCTGGAAGGCGCTGGTCGAAGGCATGAGCCCGCTGGTGTGGTCGGTGGTGCGCGCGCACCGGCTCTCCGACGCCGACGGGCACGAGGTCTACCAGACCGTGTGGTTCCGCTTCGCCCAGCACCTGGGGCGGATCCGGGAACCCGACAAGACCGGTGCCTGGCTGGCGAGCACGGCCCGGCACGAGTGCCTGAAGGTGATCAAGGGCATGACGCGGCTCACCCTCACGGATGATCCGCAGGTCCTGGACCGGGCCAGCGACGACCGCACGCCGGAACAGACACTGATCGACTCGGAGGAGGCGGCGGACCGGGCCGAGCGGGCCCGTCGGCTGTGGCAGGAGCTGGACGAACTGGGAGCGCGCTGCCGCCAGTTGCTGCGCGTGCTGATCGCCTCGCCGCCGCCCAGCTATGTGGAGATCTCGGCCGCGCTCGGCATCGCGGTCGGCAGCATCGGCCCCCTGCGCCAGCGCTGTCTGCGCCGGCTGCGGGCCCGGATGGATCGACGGGGTGCGGCATGAACAAGGACAACGGATTCCCGTACGACGGGGCGGACGGGGGCGGTGACGGGGCGGAGGACTCCTTCGCGGGGGACGCTCCGCCGGGGGACGCCCTTGCCGAGGGCGTCCTCGCCGAGGACGCCCTCGCGGCCGACGCGCTGCTGGAGGAGGAACTGCGCCAGGCGGCGGCCGTGTTCGACCCCGTCCCCGAGGCGCTGTGCCAACTCGCCCTGGACGCCTACGCCCTGCACGACCTGGACGCGAAGATCGCCGAGCTGACCTTCGACTCGCTGGTGGACGCGCTGCCGGTACGCGGGGCCACGGACGTGCCGCGCATGCTGACGTTCCGCGCGGGCCCGCTCACCGTCGACGTCGAGGTCACCGGGGACGGACTGATCGGGCAGGTGCTGCCGCCCGGGTCGGCGCGGATCGAGGTGCTCGGCGGTCCGGGCGCCGCCCACCCGATCGCCGTCGACACCCTCGGCCGCTTCATCAGCGACACCCCGCCGTCCGGCCCCTTCGCCCTGCGGCTGCGCACCGGCACGGAGGTGATCGTCACCGAGTGGCTGCGGGCCTGACCGGGCGTCGGCTCACCAGGTCACCGGCAGGGTGCGCGGGCCCCGGATCATCGTCTGCTGCCGCCACCGGACCTCTGCCGCGGGCACGGCGAGCCGGAGGCCCGGCAGCCGGTCGAGGAGCGTGTCCACCAGCAGTTCGAGCTGGAGGCGGGCCAGCACCGCGCCGGTGCAGTAGTGGTGGCCGTTGCCGAAGGCGAGGTGCGGGTTGGGGTCCCGGTCCGGCTCGATGCGGTCGGGGTCCGTGAAGACCCGGGAGTCGCGGTTGGCGGTGAGGTAGGAGACGTAGACCGGCTCGCCCGCGGCGATCCGGTGTCCGGCGATCTCCACGTCCTCCAGGGCGATCCGGGCGAGCCCGACCGTGCTGCGGTGCGGGATCCAGCGCAGCAACTCGTCGAACACCGGGCCGCGTTCCGCGGGCCGCGACCGCATCCGCTCCATCAGCTCCGGCCGGGTCAGCATCAGATACAGCATCTGCCCGCAGTTGTGGGTGACCGCCTCGCCGCCGATCTGCAGCGGACCGGCGAGCCCGACGGCCTCCTCCTCGCCGATCTCGCCGCGCGCCACGGCACCGGCGAGCATCGAGTAGACGTCCTCGCCGGCGCTGCGCGCGCGGGCCCGGACGATGTCGGTGATCCAGCCGTACAGACCGTTCTTGGCCCGGTCGGCGGCCTCGGCGCCCCCGCACAGGGAGATGATCTGCCGGGTCCAGGCGTGCACCTGCTCCCGGTCGGTGTCGGGGACGCCCATCACCTCGCTGACGACGTACAGCGGGAACGGTTCGAGCACCCGCTCGACCAGGTCGGCGGGCGGACCCTCGCGGACCATCGCGTCCACCAGCTCGTCCAGGATCTCCTGGGCGCGGGGCCGCAGCCGCTTCATCGCGCCGACCGTGAAGGCGCCGGCGATGGGCTTGCGCAGCCGGTTGTGGTCCGGCTGGTCGGCCCAGGCGAGCGAGCCGGGGCGGGGCGCGAAGTTCGGCGCGAGCCGGGTGACCTGGCCGCGGGCGACCTCCGCGCGGCTGAAGCGCGGGTCGTTGGTGATCAGCTTCACGTGCTCGTAGCGGGTGGCCAGCCAGGCCCAGCCCTCGCCGAACGGCAGCCGTATGCGCGTCAACGGCCCCTCGCGGACCAGCCCCGCGAGCACCGGGTCGAACTCCGTACCGTCCAGGTCGAGCACGGGCCAGTCCCGCACGGGAGGCGGTTCCTGGCCGGTCGGCGCGCTGGTCTCCAAGGTCGTCATGCCCTCCACGATGGGGCGGGGCGCGGCGGGTGTCGTGCCGGATTGCTCCAGGCGGGGAGTGGGACGACGGGGCCACGGCGTGTCGCGCGGCGGCGTCATCGCGAGGCTGCTACGGGGCGTCGCCCGGCGCAGGCAGCGCGGCCCGGTTCCGGTGCGCCGGCCCGGCGTGGTCGCGGCGGGCCCGGCTACAGCGTGTCGACCAGCGCGCCCAGGGCGGCCGCGAGCCGGTCGAGGCCCGGTCCGGCCGGGCCGCCGGGCTCGCTCATGTAGGTGTCCCGCCGGACCTCGATCATCAGGGCCTCGATGCGGGGATCGGTGCCGTAGTGCTCCAGCGGCACGTAGGCCCCGTTGAACGGGCTGTCCACCCCCGTCTCCCCGCAGGGCGAGAACGCCGCGCGGGCGGCGTCGAGCAGCTTCGGCGGGGTGTGGAAGGGGTCGGTGCCCAGGCACACCGGCGGGCGCGGGCCGCCGCCGTGCAGCTCGTAGGGGAGCGCCTTGGCCGGATACGAGTGCACGTCGATCACCACGGCCCGCCCGGTCGCCGCGAGCCGCTCGGCCACGGCCCGGGTCATGGCCTCGGCGTACGGCCGGAAGTACCGCTCCACCAGCGGTCCCGGATCGGTGTCACCGGGCCGCAGCTCCTCCCGGTGCGTGGTCCGCGTGTACACGGCGCCCATGCCGACGGCGAGCATCTCCTCCCGCTCGTCCGGAAACCGCTCCGGGTCCACCACCAACCGCGACAACCGGTTGACGAACCGCCACGGCGCGACCCCCGCGAGCCCCGCCGCCCGCTCGGCCAGATCCGCCGTGTGGGCGTCCGTGAGGTGATCCAGCTCCCGCTCCAGCGCGGCGTCGTCCAGCAGGATCCCGGCGCGCACGTCGCCGGGGATCGCGCGGGCGGAGTGGGGTACGTGCAGCAGCACGGGCGACTCGGGGGCGCCGGGCAGGAGTTCGAAGGCGGGCATCGGCGGCTCCGGGGCGTCGTCGGTGGCGTGGCGCGGGATCAGGTGGGAAGGAACATACAGTCCCGGAGGCGGCCGAGCGGCCGCCGGCCTGTCCGCGCCTCACCGGCTCACCCCTGTGCGGTGACAACGATCAGTTCAGCAACTCCCTCACCAAAGAGCCCACTTGCTCCGTCTCGATCAGGAACCCGTCGTGCCCGTACGGCGATTCCACCACCCTCGCCCGGTCCGCGCCCGGGATCAGCGCGGCCAACCGCTGCTGCTGTGCGAGGGGGTAGAGGCGGTCGGAGTCGACGCCGGCGACCAGGGTGGGGGCGCTGACGCGGGACAGGGCGGAGGGGAGGCCGCCGCGTGAGCGGGCGACGTCGTGCGCGTTCATGGCCTCCGTCAGGACGACGTAGCTCGCCGCGTCGAAGCGGCGCACCAGTTTGGCGGCGTGGTGGTCCAGGTAGGAGTCGACCTGGTAGCGGCCCCCCTGCCAGGGGTTCTCGCAGGCTTGCGGGGCGCGGCCGAAGCGGGTGGCCAGTTCGGGTTCGCTGCGGTAGGTGACGTGGGCGAGGCGGCGGGCGAGGCCGAGGCCGGTGCGGGGGCCGTGGGGGGTGTCGTGGTAGTCACCGCCCTGCCAGTGCGGGTCCGCGCGGATGGCGCGCAGCTGGACGCCCGCCCAGGCGATCTGCTCCGCGCTCGCCGCCGCCGTCGTGGCGAGCAGCAGCAGCGCCCCGGTGCGCTCCGGGTACGACACCGCCCACTCCACCGCCCGCATCCCGCCCATCGAGCCGCCCACCACCAGCGCCCAGCGGTCGATGCCGAGCGCGTCCGCGAGCCCCGCCTCCGCCGCGACCTGGTCGCGTTGGGTGAGGAAGGGGAAGGCGCTGCCCCATGTCCCGCGGCCGTCGGGGCGGGGCGAGGCGGGCCCCGTGCTGCCCTGGCAGCCGCCCAGCACATTGGGGGCCACCACGAACCACCGGTCGGTGTCCAGCGGCCGCCCGGGGCCGACCAGCGGCTCCCACCAGCCGGGCGTGGGGTGCCCGGGGCCGGCCGGGCCGGCGACATGGCTGTCGCCGGTCAGCGCGTGCAGCACCAGCACCGCGTTGGACGCGTCCGGTGCGAGCCGCCCCCACGTCTCGAACGCCAGCCGCAGGCCCGGGAGTTCTCCGCCCGCCTCCAGCCGCAGCGGCCGCGCGGCCGGGTGCCACAGGCGGCGGCCCGGCGGATCGCCCTCCCGCCAGGCCCCCGTGGCCCGCACCTGCCCGGTCGCCGTGACGGCGTTCACCTACGCGCCCTTCGCCGCGCGGAAGCCGGCCTCCAGGTCCGCCTTGAGGTCGGCCAGGTTCTCGATGCCGACCGACAGCCGCACCAGCCCCGGCGTGGTGCCGGTGGCCGACGCCTCCTCCTCGGTGAGCTGGCTGTGCGTGGTGGACGCCGGGTGGATGATCAGACTGCGTACGTCGCCGATGTTGGCGAGATGGCTGAACAGCTCCACCGCGTCCACGAACCGCTTGCCCGCCTCGATGCCGCCGCGCAGCTCGAAGGAGACGATGGCCCCGGCCCCGCGCGGCAGGTACGTCCGCCCGGCCTCGTACCACGGGCTGGACGCGAGGCCGGCGTAGTGGACGGCCGCCACCTCGTCCCGACCCTCCAGCCACTCGGCGAGCGCCTGCGCGTTGGACGTGTGCCGCTCAAGGCGCAGGCTCAGCGTCTCCACGCCCTGGAGCAGCAGGAACGCCGAGTGCGGGGCGAGCGCCGGGCCGAGGTCGCGCAGCAGCTGCACCCGCAGCTTCACCGCGAACGCGCCCGGACCGAGCGCCGGCCAGTAGCGCAGCCCGTGGTAGCTCGGGTCGGGCTCGCTGAAGCCCGGGAACCGGTCCGCGTGCGCGCCGAAGTCGAAGGTGCCGCCGTCCACCACCACACCGGCGATCGCGGTGCCGTGCCCGCCCAGGAACTTGGTCGCGGAGTGCACCACGACGTCCGCGCCGTGCTCGATCGGCCGCAGCAGGTAGGGCGTCGGCACGGTGTTGTCCACGATCAGTGGCACCCCCGCCGCGTGCGCCACGTCCGCGACCGCCCGCACGTCCAGCACGTTGCCGCGCGGGTTGCCGAGCGACTCGGCGAACAGCGCCTTGGTGTTCGGCCGGATCGCCGCCCGCCAGGCCTCCGTGTCGTCCGGGTCGGCCACGAACGACACCTCGATGCCGAGGCGCGCCAGCGTGTGCCGGAAGAGGTTGTACGTGCCGCCGTACAGCGCCGCGCTGGAGACGACGTGGTCGCCGGCGCCCGCCAGGTTCAGGATCGCCAGGGTCTCCGCGGCCTGCCCGGAGGCCAGCGCGACCGCCCCGACCCCGCCTTCCAGCGCGGCGATCCGCTGCTCGAACACGTCCGTGGTGGGGTTGTGGATCCGGGTGTAGATGTTGCCGGGCTCGGCCAGCGAGAACAGGTCGGCCGCGTGCCGGGTGTCCCGGAAGACGAACGAGGTGGTCTGGTAGACGGGCGTGGCCCGCGCGCCGGTCGCGGGGTCGGGGGCGGCCCCCGCGTGGACCTGCTTCGTCTCGAAGGACCAGGCGGCGGTACCGGGCTGCGTGCTCATGGTGCGGGCTCCTCGTGCGCGGGAGGCGGTGACGTGGCACGAGGCAACCACGCGGGATCTTCCACCGACAGGTCTACGCGTGAGGCGACATGAGGACTTCACGGACGACACACGGCCGCAACGCCGCCGACATACGACGCCGCCCCGGCCGGGGATACCGGCCGGGGCGGCGGGTCACTCAGGTGGGCGGCTCCAGGAAGCCGGGGTCACTTGGCGAAGGACGCCAGCGCCTCGTTCCAGGTGGCCGACGGGCGCATCACCGCGTCCGCCTTCTCCAGGTCGACCCGGTAGTAGCCGCCGAGGTCGGCCGGCTTGCCCTGGACGCTGTTCAGCTCGGCCACGATCTTCTGCTCGTCGGCCGCGAGGGTCTCGGCGAGCGGCGCGAAGGCCTTGGCCAGGTCGGCGTCCTCGGTCTGCTTGGCCAGCTCCTGCGCCCAGTACAGGGACAGGTAGAAGTGGCTGCCGCGGTTGTCGATGCCACCGAGGCGACGGGTCGGGGACTTGTCCTCGTTGAGGAAGGTCGCCGTGGCGCGGTCCAGGGTGTCGGCGAGCACCTTGGCACGGGTGTTGCCGGTGGACGTCGCGTACTGCTCCAGGGAGGGCACCAGCGCGAAGAACTCGCCGAGCGAGTCCCAGCGCAGGTAGTTCTCCTTGACCAGCTGCTGGACGTGCTTGGGCGCGGAGCCGCCGGCGCCCGTCTCGAACAGGCCGCCGCCCGCCATCAGCGGGACGACCGACAGCATCTTGGCGCTGGTGCCCAGCTCCAGGATCGGGAACAGGTCGGTCAGGTAGTCGCGCAGCACGTTGCCGGTGACCGAGATGGTGTTCTCGCCGCGGCGGATGCGCTCCACCGACAGCTTGGTGGCCTCGATCGGGGACAGGATACGGATGTCCAGGCCCTCGGTGTCGTGCTCCGGCAGGTACTGCTTCACCTTGGCGATCAGCTGCGCGTCGTGGGCGCGGTTCTCGTCCAGCCAGAACACGGCCGGGTCGCCGGTGGCGCGGGCGCGGGTGACGGCCAGCTTGACCCAGTCGCGGATGGGCGCGTCCTTGGTCTGGCAGGCGCGGAAGATGTCGCCCTGGGCCACGGCCTGCTCAAGCACCACGTTGCCGGCCGCGTCGACCAGGCGGACCGTGCCGTCGACCGGGATCTCGAAGGTCTTGTCGTGGGAGCCGTACTCCTCGGCCTTCTGCGCCATGAGGCCGACGTTCGGCACCGAGCCCATGGTCGAGGGGTCGAAGGCGCCGTGGGCGCGGCAGTCCTCGATCACGGCCTGGTAGACGCCGGAGTAGCTGGAGTCCGGCAGCACCGCGAGGGTGTCGTGCTCCTGGCCGTCGGCGCCCCACATGTGGCCGGAGGTGCGGATCATCGCGGGCATGGAGGCGTCCACGATGACGTCCGAGGGGACGTGCAGGTTGGTGATGCCCTTGTCGGAGTCGACCATGGCCAGCGCCGGGCCCTCGGTCAGCTCCGCGTCGAAGGACGCCTTGATCTCGGCGCCCTCGGGCAGGTTCTCCAGGCCCTTGAAGATGCCGCCGAGGCCGTCGTTCGGGGAGAGGCCGGCCGCCTTGAGCGTCTCGCCGTACTTCGCGAACGTCTTCGGGAAGAAGGCGCGCACCACGTGACCGAAGATGATCGGGTCGGAGACCTTCATCATCGTGGCCTTCAGGTGCACGGAGAACAGCACGCCCTCCTGCTTGGCGCGGGCGACCTGCGCGGTGAGGAACTCGCGCAGCGCGGCGACGCGCAGCACGGCGGCGTCCACGACCTCACCGGCGATGACCGGCAGCGGCGCGCGCAGCTCGGTGGTGGTGCCGTCGGCGCCGACCAGCTCGAAGCGCAGGGTGGTGTCCTCGGCGATCACCGCGGACTTCTCGGTGGTGGCGAAGTCGTTCTCGCTCATGGTCGCCACGTTGGTCTTGGACTCGGAGGTCCAGGCGCCCATGCGGTGCGGGTGGGTCTTGGCGTAGTTCTTCACCGACGCCGGGGCGCGGCGGTCGGAGTTGCCCTCACGCAGCACCGGGTTGACCGCGGAGCCCTTGATCTTGTCGTAGCGGGCGCGGACCTCGCGCTCCTCGTCGGTCTTCGGGTCGTCCGGGTAGTCCGGCAGCGCGTAGCCCTTGCCCTGCAGCTCGGCGACGGCGGCCTTGAGCTGCGGGATGGACGCCGAGATGTTCGGCAGCTTGACGATGTTGGCCGAGGGGGTCTTGGCCAGCTCGCCCAGCTCGGTCAGCGCGTCCGCGACGCGCTGGTCCTCGTTCAGGTACTCCGGGAAGACGGAGATGATGCGCCCGGCCAGCGAGATGTCGCGGGTCTGCACGGGCACGCCGGCCTGCGAGGCGTACGCCCGGACCACCGGCAGGAACGAATGCGTCGCCAGGGCCGGGGCCTCGTCTGTGTACGTGTAGATGATGGTCGAGTCAGTCACCGGGTGCTCCGCTCCACGTCTGCAACATTGCTCGACATCAAGATATCTCGTGCCGGATGCGGGATCGACAGGGGTGGCGCCCGGGGCCGCTGTTTTCCGCCGACCGGCCGCCCGGCTGGTCATTCGCGTTCGCTTGTTTCCCCGGGTCCGTCGGTCAGCTCGTGCTCGATCCAGCGGCAGATCACCTTCACCACGTACAGGTGTTCGGTTCGGTTGAGCCGCCGTCCCTCGGGAATGCCGTGCCAGCGGGACAGACAGCCCCGGCAGCAGGTGGCGGTCGCGTGCTGGGCGACGAAGACGGGATGCCCCCGGTACGGCGTCTGCTTGCCGTCCTTGTGCGGCGCGGCCGGGGCGAGCCGCCTCGCGATCAGGTCGTACGCGTGCCACCGGAGCGTGGCCGGCCCCTGCACCTCCGCGGTGACCCGCTCCCGCCCGCGCAACCGGAACTTCGCCCGGAACGGCTGGCGGGCGATGGCGTCCAGCCGCCGGTCGAGGGGGTGGGGATCGGGCGAAACGGTCATGTCGGTACGAGCATACGGGGCCGGCCATCGCCCGCGGCGTCCGCACCGGGGGTCGTTGCGCCTCCGACCCCTCGGTCACCCGCGGCTCCCCTCCCGGTGGTCCCTCCTCGGCGTCGTCATCCGCGGCCTTCCCTTTGGCGAACATCCGCCGTCTCGGCCCTGGAGATCGCCCTCCGTCACCCGTCTCGGCCCTGGGGATCGCCCCTGCTTCCCGCTCTCGGCCCCGGGGATCGCCCCCGGCCACTCGTCTCGACCCGGGGGACGCCCCGGCTTCCGCCCCCCGGCGACCACCGGTTTCCGCCCCGGGGGCGCTCTGCGTGCCGCCTCGGGATCGTTCGCCCTGTCCGCTCGGTGGTCGCGGTCCGGCTTCGGGGTCGCTCGGTCCGTGTGCGTGCGGCCGGTTCGGTCCTGGTGGTCCCGCGTGGCGTTCGTGTTCGCGGGTGCGCCGGGTTCGCGGCCCGGTTCCCACCGCGGCCGCGGCGGTCACCGCCCCGGTTCCGGGGCGTTCCCCGGTCCCCGCCCCGGGATCGCCCCGGCCCGTGGGCCGCGATCCCCCAGCTTGTGTCCCGCGGCCCCCGTTCCGCGCCTTTGCGACCGGCGCCCGCCTTCCCGCCGTCCCCTACTCCGCGGCCCCCCGCGACACGTCCTCCCCGCTGCGCTGCTGCGGGATCGTGAGCGTTCCCTGCTGGATGGCGACCGTGCGGACGGGGGAGGGGATGCGGATGCCCTCCTCGCGGTACCGGCGGTGCAGGCGCTTGATGAACTCGTGTTTGATGCGGTACTGGTCGCTGAACTCGCCGATGCCGAGGATCACCGTGAAGCCGATGCGGGAGTCGCCGAAGGTGTGGAAGCGGATCGCGGGCTCGTGGTCCGGCAGGGCGCCGCTGACCTCGTGCATGACCTCCGCGACCACCTCGGCGGTCACCCGCTCCACCTGCTCCAGGTCGGAGTCGTAGCTCACGCCCACCTGCACCGGCACCGTGAGCCGCTGCTCGGGCCGGGTGTAGTTGGTCATGTTGGCCTTGGCGAGTTGGCCGTTGGGTATCACCACCAGGTTGTTGGACAGCTGGCGGACCGTCGTCTGGCGCCAGTTGATGTCGACGACGTAGCCCTCCTCGTTGCTGCTCAGCTGGATGTAGTCGCCGGGCTGCACGGTCTTGGAGGCCAGGATGTGGATGCCGGCGAAGAGGTTGGCGAGGGTGTCCTGGAGGGCCAGGGCCACCGCGAGACCGCCGACGCCCAGGGCGGTGAGCAGCGGCGCTATGGAGATCCCGAGGGTCTGGAGCACCACCAGGAAGCCGATGGCCAGGACCAGCACCCGGGTGATGTTGACGAAGATGGTCGCCGAGCCCGCCACACCCGAGCGGGACTGCGTGACCGTGCGCACCAGCCCGGTGATCACCCGGGCCGCGGACAGCGTGGCCACGAAGATCAGCCACACCTCCAGCACCTGGTCGGTGTGGTGCTGCACGGTCTCGCTGAGGGGCAGGACGATCGCCGCCGCCGCCACACCGCTCGCGATCAGCGCCCAGGGCACGATCGAGCGCAGCGCGTCCACGATGACGTCGTCGCCGCTCCAGCGGGTCCGCTTGGCGTGCTTGGCCAGCCAGCGCAGCAGCGAACGGGAGAGGAAGGCGGCCAGCAGGCCCGCCGCGATCGCGATGCCCGCGACCACGGCGTCGTCCAGGGTCAGCGCGCGGTTCACCGGTCACCTCCGCCGCGCAGGGTTCCTGCGGTGTGCCGTCTGTGAGGTCTCGTCACGTTGTCACCTGCTCGATGTGCGGGAGTACGAACGTGCCGGTACCGGAACTCCGGTGACCGGCACGAGCGTTCATCCTGCCGTATCCGGAACGCGCCCTACCACCGGGCCCGGTGAAGCGCCGGGATACGGATCAGATGATGCCCTCGGCGAGTTCGGCCTGGTCGCGGTCGCTCCCGTAGGCCGCCGTCGGGGTGCCGTAGGACCGGCGGGCCACGTACCACCAGACGCTGGCGAGCAGCAGGACCACGCCCAGGGCCACGGCCGCGTAGTTCATCGTGCCGACGGTGACCGGCGACGACTGCGGCAGACAGAACAGGACCGTGACGCACGTCACCCAGGCGACCGCGATCCAGCCGACCGGCCTGCTCCAGCGGCCCAGGTGCCACGGCCCGCGCCGGAACCGGTCGCCCGCCCGCAGCCGCAGCAGCACCGGGATGGCGTAGGCCGGGGTGATGCCGATGACGTTGATGGCGGTCACCGCGTTGTACGCCGTCGCCGAGCACAGCGACGGCAGCGCGAGGACCGCGGCGGCACCGACCGACAGCCATACGGCGGCCACCGGGGTCTGGGTGCGCCCGCTGACCCCGCGCCACAGCCGGGAGCCGGGCAGCGCCCCGTCCCGGCTGAACGCGAACACCATCCGGCTGGCCGCGGCGACCTCGGCGTTCCCGCAGAACAGCTGGCCCACGATCACCATCAGCAGCAGCGCCCTCGCGCCCCCGGTGCCGAGGCCGTCCAGCAGGATCTGCGCGGGCGGCACCCCGGTGGCGGTGGTGCGCGTGGCGTCGTAGTCCTGGATGGCGAAGGTCAGCCCGGCGAGCAGCACGAAGCCGGCCAGCCAGGAGACCCAGATGGCCCGGACGATGCCCTTGGCGGCGGACACCGAGGCGCGCGAGGTCTCCTCGGCCAGGTGGGCGGAGGCGTCGTAGCCGGAGAAGGTGTACTGGGCGAGCAGCAGGCCGATCGCCGCCACGTAGAGCGGGTTCGACCAGCCCGTCTCGTTGACGAACGTGGTGAACACGAAGGACGGCGACCGGTGGTGGTCGGGCACGATCGCGAGCGCGCCGACGATCAGCGCCACGCCCGCCAGGTGCCACCAGACGCTGACCGAGTTGAGCAGGCTGACGACGCGGACGCCGAACAGGTTCAGCACCGCGTGCAGCAGGAGGACGGCGCAGAAGATCAGCATCGTCCGGCCCGGCGTCGGCACGAAGCCCCACTGGAGGTCGGCGAACGCGCCGGCGAACAGGGCGGCGCCGTAGTCGATCCCGGCGATCGCGCCGAGCAGTCCGAGCAGGTTCAGCCAGCCCGTGTACCAGCCCCAGCGGCGCCCGCCGAGCCGGTCGGCCATGTAGTACAGGGCGCCCGAGGTCGGATACGCGCTGGTGACCTCGGCGAGCGCGAGCCCGACGCACAGCACGAAGAGGCCCACGCCCGCCCAGCCCCACAGCATCACGGCGGGGCCGCCGGTGTTCAGGCCGAAGCCGTACAGGGTCATGCAGCCGGACAGGATCGAGATCACCGAGAAGCTGATCGCGAAGTTGCCGAAACCGCCCATGCGGCGGGCCAGTACGGGGCGGTAGCCGAGTTCGCGCAGGCGCCGCTCCTCGTCCTGCTGGGGGAGCCCGGGGACGGGGGACGGGTCGGGGGACATGGGGGACCTCCGGAGGTGGGCGGACCTGGGGGCTCAGGGGGTGGTTCCGGTGCGGGGGCGGGACCCGGCACGGGTTCCTGCGCCGTCGGCCGTGGCGCGGCAGTGGTCGCGGGCCCGCGTGAACACGTCCGCCGCCCGGCCGCCGTCCCGGACGCGGTACAGCCAGGGCGGCGGCGTGAAGTGCGGGCCGATCGCCTCGAACACCCGGTCCGCACAGGCGAATTGACGGGCGCCCCACAGGGCGTGGGCCAGGTGGTTCAGGTCCGGCTGCGCGCGCAGCCCGGGTGGTGCGTGCTCGAACCAGGAGTGCAGCGCGGACCGCGCCTCGCGGAGGGCGTCGTCGGTGGCCCAGTACGTCTCGGGCCGGCCCTCGCGGCGGTGGCGCTCGACGCGGACGTAGAGGGGGAGGAGGTGGAGGGCCGAACCGGGCGGGGCCTGGGCGGCGGCCCAGCAGGCGTAATCGGCGGCTTCGGCATACCGGTGGGGGACCCGCGCGGTCGGTCGCGTACGGCCGGCCCGACCGTCGTCGGCTTCGGCGACGGCTTCCGCGCGGCTGACGGGGGCGTGGGCGGTGGTTCTCGTACGACCGTCCGTGTCGCCGCGCGCGTACAGGAACTGGAGCATCCGGTGGTGGGCCTCGCGGTTGTACGGGTCTCGTTCGGCGGCCGCGGCCAGCAGCCCCCAGGGGCCCGGCACGAGCCCTGGTTCGGGCGGGGCGGCCCGGTGCTCCGCCCACCGCTGCTCCGGGTCCAGCTGGGCCAGGGCGAGCAGGCATATCCAGGGGACGGGGTCGCGCGGCGCGAGCAGGGCGGCGGTCTCGGCGGCGTCCCAGGCCTCGATCCACAGCTCATGGGCCCGCAGGTGCCGTTCGCGGTGTGCCCGCAGCGCCCGCTCCACGCCGATCCGGGCCCGCATCACCGCCGCGTGGATGCTGTCCGGCTCCTCCGCGAGCCAGGCCCGCACCACGTCACTGCCGGCGGCCGCCGCCGCGAGGATCTGGGTGCGCTGGGTCCACCGCCACCACTCGGTGGTCTCCGCGAGCAGCGTGCGCATGGCCATCCAGCGGCCGGTGCGCAGGTCCTGTAACACCGCGCGCAGGGCGTGGTCGGGGCCGGCGGGGTCGTAGCCGGGTCTCGCTCCGTCGCGTGCCATCAGCCGAAGCCCCGGAGCCGGTGACGCACGGACGAGGCGGCGGAGTGAGGTGGCAACAGCCCTCCCCTGGGCGGCGCGTGGCGGTCGGCGGCCACTATAGGGGTGGTGGTTGCGCCTCACCATTGTTGCCAACTCAATAAGCCAGGAAGGTGAGTTGAAAGATCATCGGCCTGCCCCGGGTCGGCTTGACGCCGGATGCGCGCGGCGGCAGGCCGACGCGGTGATCTCCGGTGCGGCGCGCGGGAGGGCGCGGATGACGGGGCCGACGCGATGACAGGGCCGGTGCGACGAGGGAGCGCGGTGCGATGCGGGGGACCCGCGTGACGGCGGGGCCGGTGCTCGCCGTCGACCGGGGCACCTCCGGCACCAAGGCCCTCGTGGTCTGCCCGGAGCGGGGCGTCCTCGGCACCGGGTACGCCGAGGTCCACCCGAGTCACCGGCCCGGTGGGCTGGTGGAGGCGGACCCGGACGAGCTGTACGACTCCGTGTTCGCCGCCGGCCGGAGCGCGCTCGCCGAGGCCGGGGAGCGCGTCGCGGCCCTGGGTCTCGCCAACCAGGGCGAGACCGTCCTCGCCCGGGACCCCGCGACGGGCCGGCCGCTCACCGGCGCCCTGATCCGGCAGGACCGCCGCGCCGAGTCCGCCGCGCCGGACTCCGCGACCACGCCGACGAGTTGCGGCACCTCACCGGCCTGCCGCCGGACCCCTGTTCCGCCGCGCCCAAGATGGCCTGGATTCGCCGCCACCTCGCCCGCGAGGGCGTCGTCACCACCTCCGACTCCTGGCTGGTGCACCGCCTCACCGGCGCCTTCGTCACCGACGCCGCCACAGCCGGGCGCACCCAGCTCCTCGACCTCGACCGTGTCCGGTGGTCGTCCCGCGCCCCCGACCTCTACGGCCTCACCGGAGAACGCCTGCCGGAGATCACCGATGTCGCCCAACCCATCGGCAGCACGCGGGAGTTCGGCTACGACATCCCCCTCACAGGACTGATCACGGACCGGCGGGCCGCCCTGCTCGCCCAGCGCGTCACCGCCCCCGGCGCCGCCAAGTGCACCTACGGCACAGCCGCGTTCCTGCTCGCCCGCACCGGCGAACTCCCCCGACGCGGCGGCTCCGGACTGGTCAGCTGCGTGGCCTGGCGGCTCGCCGGAACCACCAGTTACTGCCTGGACGGCCAGGTCTGCACGGCCGCCACCAGTTACTGCCTGGACGGCCAGGTCTGTGCCGCCTCCGCCGTGCGCCGGCTCGCCGACCTCGGCGCCATCGGCTCCGCCGCCGACCTCGACCCGGTCGGCGGCACCGTCCCCGACAGCGGCGGCGTCACCTTCGTGCCCGTCCTCGCCGGGATCGCCGCCCCCTGGTGGCGCGGCGATCTGCGCGGTTCCCTCACCGGGCTCGGCCTCGGCACCACGCGGGGCCGTCTGGTGCGCGCCCTGTGCGAGGGCATCGCCGCCGGGGTACCGCGCCCGCCTCGGCCCCGGCACCGTGCCTTTGCACCGCACCCTGACGCTCGGTGCGCGCCGGCACGAGCGTGTGGACCCCGAGGGCGGGGAGGTGCGGGTGAGCGTCGGCTGAGGCGGGCGTTGTCGGTGCCGTGTGCGACAGTTCCGATGTGACTGAGATCAACACATCGGCGTCCGTCGCGCTGTCCGGCCTCGACACCGTCGACTGGTCCGCGCTGACGCATGCCTACGGGCCCGCCGAGGACGTGCCCGGCCTGCTGCTGGCCCGCTGCTCCGAGGACCCGGAGGAGCGGGCGGCGGCCCTGGACGCGCTGTACGGCAACATCTTCCACCAGGGCAGCCGGTACCCGGCCACGGCCGTCGCGGTGCCGTTCCTGGCGCGCATGGCGGCGGATCCCGCGCTGCCCGGCCGGGCCGAGCACCTGGAGCTGCTGGCCGCGCTCGCCATCGGCTACGACGAGGCCCATCTGCCCGGCGGCCTCGCGGTCGCCGACTGGCGGGCCGACGCCGAGAAGGTCCGCGCGCAGGACCCCGAGGCGATACGCGCCGAGTACGACGCCTGGGTGGAGGCGGCGACCGACGAGAAGGACCGGCGGCTGCGGGCGTTGCGCCGCGACATGTACGACCATGGCCGCCAACAGGAGGCCATGGCGGCGGAGCTGGGCGCCTACGACGCGGTGCGCGGCGAGCTGCCCGCGCTGCTGCCGCTGTTGCGCGATCGCGAGGCGGCCGTCCGGGCGGGCGCGGCCTATCTGCTGGCGTGGTTCCCGGAGGCGGCCGGGGAGAGTCTGCCGTGCCTGGTGCCGCTGCTGGACGAGGAGCGCGAGCCCGTGGTCCTGGCCACCCTGCTGGTGACCGCCGGGCTGCTCGGCGACGGCGAGCCGAGTACTGAACTCACGGTCAGAATACGGGAGTTCCTCGCCACCGAGGAGCCGGTGGTGCGATGGGCGGCGGCCACCGCGCTGGCCCGCCTCGGCGGCGAGGGCGTGGAGGCGGCGGTGAGCGCCGAGGTGCTGGCCGAACTGGTCGCCGCGGCCGAGGAGCCGGGGTCCGACGCGCCCCGGGTGCTGTTCCACGAGGGCGACCTGCGCGGATACTCCGCCGCCTCCCTCACCCTGCTCGCCGGCCGGTTCCCCGCACAGGCCCTGGACGCGGTGACCGACGGGCTCGCCGCCACCAGCGGCCCGGCGAGCTTCCCCGTCGCCACGGCCGCGCTGCGGCTGGCCTTCGGCGAACCGGGGCCGGACGGTCCCGGCGCCTTCACGGAGCTGACCGAGCCCCAGCGCCGCCTGGTCCGGGTCCTCGCCGACCTCGACAAGGCCACCTGGCAGTGGGCGAACCTCTGGGGCATCGTCCGCTCCTGGGGCCTGCCCACTCCGCGCGACGCGCTGCGCGCCTATGCCGGGCTGCCCGAGGCGTGACCCCGCGGGGCGTACTCGTGTACGCCCTGCTCACATGAACGAGCCGTGCCGCCCCGCGCCCGAGGAGAACCGGGCGGCGCCCTCCGCGCCCTCGGCCAACACACCCATCCCATGGCGGAGTTCACCACGCATCGCGCCCGCCTCGTCCAGCCCCTCCTGGTCGAGCACCGAGGCGCGGTCGCTGCGCAGACACGCCTGCGGGAACCGGGCGATCCCGGCGGCCAGCGCCTCCGCCTCGGCGCGGGCGGTGCCGACCGGCACCACGCGGTTCGCGAGTCCCATCGCGTACGCCTCCGGGGCCGGAACGGGACGGCCGGTCAGGATCAGGTCCATGGCCCGGCTCGTGCCGATCAGCCGGGGCAGTCGTACGGTCCCGCCGTCGATCAGCGGCACCCCCCAGCGGCGGCAGAACACGCCGAACACCGCGTCCTCCTCCGCCACCCGCAGATCGCACCACAGGGCCAGTTCCAGGCCGCCCGCCACCGCGTGCCCGGCGACGGCGGCGATCACCGGCTTGGACAGCCGCAGCCGGGTCGGCCCCATCGGCCCGTCGCCGTCCTCGGCCACCCGGTTGCCCCGCTCGGCGCCGATCGCCTTCAGGTCGGCCCCCGCGCAGAACGTGCCCCCCTCGCCCCACAGCACGGCCACCCGGGCGTTCTCGTCCGCCTCGAACTCCCGGAAGGCCGCGGCGAGTTCGGCGGCCGTCGGGCCGTCCACGGCGTTGCGGGCCCCGGGCCGGGACAGCACGACGGTGGTGACGTACTCCTTGCGCTCCACACGGACCGGCACGACGGGACTCCCTCTCCAGGCGGCTGGGAGGCCACTCTGCCTCAGATGACCTTCAGCCGCACCAGTGCCCCCAGGGTCAACGCCCCCGGCAGCAGCGGTGCCCAGACGGTGATGATCCGGTAGGCCAGCACCACCGCCGTGGCCGGCGCCGCCGGGCCGCCCACCGCGACCAGGGCCACGATCAGCGCCGCCTCGACCGAACCGAGCCCGCCCGGAGTGGGCACCAGGGCCACCGCGACCGTCGCCGCGAGATAGGCGAGCGCCATGTGGGCGGGCGGTACCGGCAGCCGCAGCGCCCGGCCGACCGCGGCGAGCCCGGCCGCCTGGAGCGCGGGAAAGGCCAGCGAACCGCCCCACAGGGCCAGGGCGCGCAGCGGCCGGGTGTGTACCGAGCGTGCCTCGCCCAGGGCGTCCCGGACGAACGCGGAGACGCGGGTGCGCAGCGGTCGTACCAGCGCCCCGGCGCCCGCCATCGCCACCAGCAGCCCGGCCGCGCCCAGCAGCAGCGGCAGCGTCGAACCGTCCGGCAGCAGCGGACCGAGTCGCAGCGCGTCCGGGAAGGCGAGCAGCAGGACGGCCAGCAGACCGAGCCGGCCCGCGCTCTCCGCGAGCAGGTACAGCGCGAGCGCGGCCGAGGAGCGGGCCGGCGGCACCCCGCACACGGTCATGAAACGCAGGTTCACCGCGCCCGCGCCGAGCCCGGTGGGCAGCAGGTGGTTGGCCGACGCGGCCGCGAACTGGGCGGCCAGCAGCCGCACCTTGGGCAGCGGCTGGACCACCGCGCCCTGCCGGGTGACGGCCGCCGCCACCCAGGTCAGACAGGTGGCCCCGGCCGCCGCGAGCAGCCAGGGCCAGGACGCGGTGCGCAGTTGGCCGAAGCCCTCGGCGAGCAGCGAGCGGTTGCGTACGGCGGCCACGCCGAACAGCAGCAGCGGCAGCAGGCACAGCACCTGGCGGACGGGCACGCGACGGGGGAGTCGTACCCGGGGGAGCGGGGGAGTGGGGACGGCAGTCACATCAGCAGAGGGTCTCGGCGCCGCCCCAACGGCGGGTGGCGTCGTCCCGGACGGCGGCTTACAGGGAGTGGTCATCGGGGTCATGAGGGTCACGGGTTCGACGGGACGCCCTGGTTCCGGGGCGCCGGAGCGGGGAAAAAGCCTCGACATTGACCTCAACGAAGCTTGAGGTTCTACGTTCTCTTCATGAGCATGGAGACCACCGCATGGACGCAGCTGCACAGCGTGATGAACGCGCAGTCGGACCGCCGTCCCCTCGCCCGCGCCACGCTGCGCCGCATCGCCGCCTTCGCCCGCCCGCACCGCGCGGGCATCATCCGCTTCGTCCTGCTCGGGGTGGTGACCGCGCTGCTCGCCGTGGCGACCCCGGTGCTCGCCGGGCGGGTCGTCGACGCCATCGTGTCGGGGCACGACTCCGGCACCGTGGTCCGCCTGTCCCTGCTGATCGCCCTGGTCGCCCTCGCCGAGGCCGGGCTCGGCATCCTGGGCCGGCGGCTGTCCTCGACGCTCGGCGAGGGACTCATCCTCGACCTCAGAACGGCCGTGTTCGACCACGTCCAGCGCATGCCCGTCGCCTTCTTCACCCGCACGCGCACGGGAGCGCTGGTCAGCCGGCTCAACAACGACGTGATCGGCGCCCAGCGGGCCTTCGCCAACACCCTGTCCGGCGTGGTGACCAACCTGGTCACCCTGCTGCTCACGCTCGCCGTGATGCTCACCCTGTCCTGGCAGATCACCCTGCTCGCGCTGGTACTGCTGCCCGTCTTCGTGCTGCCCGCGCGCCGGATGGGCAGCAGGATGGCCCGGATGCAGCGGGAGGCGGCGGCGCTGAACGCGGCCATGGGCACCCGGATGACCGAGCGGTTCTCGGCGCCCGGCGCCACCCTGGTCAAGCTGTTCGGCCGTCCCGAGGAGGAGTCGGCGGAGTTCGCCGTGCGCGCCGCCCGGGTCCGGGACATCGGGGTGCGCACCGCCACCGCCCAGTCGGTGTTCATCACCTCCCTCACCCTGGTCTCCGCCCTCGCGCTGGCCCTCGTCTACGGCCTCGGCGGCTGGTTCGCGCTGCACGGCACCCTCCAGGCCGGCGCGGTCGTCTCGCTGGCGCTGCTGCTGACCCGGCTCTACGCCCCGCTCACCGCGCTCGCCGGGGCGCGGGTGGAGGTGATGAGCGCGCTCGTCAGCTTCGAGCGGGTCTTCGAGGTGCTCGACCTGAAGCCGCTGATCGCGGAGAAGCCGGACGCGGCCGAGGTCCCGCGGGGCCCGGTGGCCGTCGAGTTCGACGGCGTCCACTTCTCCTACCCGGCCGCCGACCAGGTCTCCCTCGCCTCCCTCGAAGAGGTCGCCGCCCTCGACACCCGCGGCGGCACCGAGGTCCTGCACGGCATCTCCTTCCGCGCCGAACCCGGCCAGACCGTCGCCCTGGTCGGCTCCTCCGGGGCCGGGAAGTCCACCATCGCGCAGTTGCTGCCGCGCCTGTACGACGTCGACGCGGGCGCCGTCCGGGTCGGCGGGGTGGACGTCCGCGACGTGACGGCGGCCTCGCTGCGGGCCACCCTCGGCATGGTCACCCAGGACGGCCACCTCTTCCACGACACCGTCCGCGCCAACCTGCTGCTGGCCCGCCCGGACGCCGGTGACGAGGAGCTGTGGGACGCCCTCGGCCGCGCCCGCCTCGCCGAGGTCGTACGGTCCCTGCCGGACGGCCTCGACACGGTCGTCGGCGAGCGCGGCTACCGGCTGTCCGGCGGCGAGCGCCAGCGGATGACCATCGCCCGGCTGCTGCTGGCCCGCCAGCGCGTCGTCATCCTCGACGAGGCCACGGCCCACCTGGACAACACCTCCGAGGCGGCCGTCCAGGAGGCCCTCACCGAGGCTCTGGAGGGCCGCACCGCCGTGGTCATCGCCCACCGCCTGTCGACCGTCCGCGCCGCCGACCAGATCCTCGTGATCGAGTCCGGCCGGATCGCGGAGCGGGGCACGCACGACGAACTGCTGGCGGCGGGCGGGCGGTACGCCGAGCTGTACCGGACGCAGTTCGCGCAGCGGGACGGGGAAGACGCGAAGGTGGGGGTGGTCTGAGGGGGAGAGGACGGGGGTCGCGGCGGGGCGGGTGAGGCCGGGACGGGGCACCGTGGTGGAGCGGCCGGAGGAGGGGCCGGGCCTTTTCGGAGCGGGGGACCGGTGGCCCGGCCGGGCCGCGGGTGCGCCGCCGAGGTCATGCCGGGCGGCCTGCCGGACCTCCCTCGCCACCCTCTTCGGCCCTCTTCGACGAGCCGGGCCGCCGCGCCCGCACCACCGGCAAGGGTGCGGCGGCCGGCCGCCCCCGTCGGCGGAACGCATGCCGCGCCGGCCTCGCTCTGCCGCGCCCCGTCCGCCCCCGCGAGACCGGCGGCAGTACGACGGCCCCGGCGCGCGCACCACGCGAGGCGGCACGCGGCAGCAGGCCGTCGGCGCGCGCGCCGCCCGCGCTCCCCGCGCACGGACCGCCGGACGCGAGGCGCCGGAAGGCCGGACACCAGGGAAGACCCAGCCCCCGGCCGCGTCCGGAACCGGCCGGCCACCCACCCGCGGTCCGCCGTCCGGCGTCCGCGCCGAGCGCGGGGCCGGTAGGCCGTCGCCCGGTCCTTCCGGCCCCGCGCCCCCACCGGGGCCATGACAGCCGGGGCGAGACCCGATCCGCCGGTTCCCCGGACGCGGAGCGCACGTGTGAGCCCCGCGAACCTGGATACGCGGAGCGCACGGCACCACGGTCCGTCCGGAAGGCTCTCATGCCATGACCAGCGAGAACGCGCCCGCCCCGGGATCGGAGATCACCCTGAGGGTGAACGGCGAGCCGCACACCCTGCACGTCGACCACCGCCGCGTCCTCCTGGACCTGCTCCGCGAGGACCTCGGGCTCACCGGCGCCAAGAAGGGCTGCGACCACGGCCAGTGCGGGGCCTGCACCGTGCTGGCCGGCGGGCGCCGCCTCAACAGCTGTCTGCTGCTGGCGGTGACCCTGGACGGCGCCGAGGTCACCACCGTGGAGGGCCTGGGCGGCGACGGCGAGGAACCGCACCCGCTCCAGCGGGCCTTCCTCGACCGCGACGCCTTCCAGTGCGGCTACTGCACCCCGGGCCAGCTCTGCTCCGCCGTCGGCATGCTCGCCGAGGCAGCCGCCGGGCACCCCTCCCACGTCACGGACCCCGCGGCCCCCTCCGGCCGGCCCGTCCCGCTGGACCGGCCCGAGATCCGCGAGCGCATGAGCGGCAACCTGTGCCGCTGCGGCGCCTATCCGGGCATCGTCGAGGCGGTGGAGGACGTGATCCGGTGAACGGCTTCGGATACCTGAGGCCCGCCACGCTCCAGGAGGCCGCCGAGGCGTACGCCGCCCACCCCGGTGCCCGCTACCTGGCCGGCGGCACCAACCTGGTCGACCTGCTGAAGCTCGGCGTCGAGAGCCCGGCCTTCCTCGTGGACATCGGCCGACTGCCCCTGGACGGCGTCGAGGAGCTGCCCGACGGCTCCCTGCGGGCCGGCGCGACGGTCCGCAACAGCGACCTCGCCGCCGACCCGCGCGTGCGCGACCGCTACCCGGCGCTGTCCCAGGCCCTCCTCGCGGGTGCCTCGGGCCAGCTCCGCAACGCCGCCACCACCGGCGGCAACCTCCTCCAGCGCACCCGCTGCCCCTACTTCCAGGACGTCGACAAACCCTGCAACAAGCGCGACCCCGGCAGCGGCTGCGGCGCCCTGGAGGGCGTCCACCGCGACCACGCGGTCCTCGGCCACTCGGAGCAGTGCATCGCCACCCACCCGTCCGACATGGCCGTCGCCCTCGCCGCGCTGGACGCCCGGGTCGAGCTGTACGGCACCGACGGCACCCGCAGCGTGCCCGTGGCCGACTTCCACCGGCTGCCCGGCGAACACCCCGAGCGGGACACCGAGATCCGCCCCGGCGAGATCATCACCGGCGTGCTCCTGCCGACCGCGACCGCCGGGATGCCCTCCGCCTACCGCAAGGCCGGGGACCGGGCGTCGTACGCCTTCGCCCTCGCCTCCGTGGCCGTCGTGCTGCGGCTCGCGGACAGCGCGATCGAGCACGTGGGCCTCGCCTTCGGCGGGCTCGCGCACAAGCCCTGGCGGGCCCGCCGAGCCGAGGAGGCCCTGCGCGGCGCCGCGCCCACCCCCGCCGCCCTCGAACGCGCCGTCGACCTCGAACTCGCCGAGGCCCGGCCGCTGGGCGAGAACGCCTTCAAGGTGCGCCTCGCCCGCAACCTCGCCCTCGACGTCCTCGGCCGCCTCACCTCGGCCCCCGCCGTGGTCTGACCCCGCACGTCCGTGCCCGGCCGCGCACCTCACCCGGTGACACAGGAGGACCCATGCCCCACACCGACACCGTCCTCGGCGCCCCCGCCGAGCGCCTGGAGGGGCGGCAGAAGGTCACCGGCACCGCCCGTTACGCCGCCGAGCACCCGCTACCCGGGCGCGCCCAGGCATGGCCCGTGCCCGCCGTCGTGGCCCGCGGCCGGGTCACCGAGGTGGACACCTCGGCCGCCCGCGCCCTGCCCGGCGTCCTCGCCGTCCTCACCCCCGGCGACGCGCCCAGGCTCGCCGATCCCGAGGACGCCACCCTCGCCGTGCTCCAGGACCCCCGCGTCCCGCACCGGGGGTGGTGCGTCGCCCTCGTCGTCGCCGAGACCCTGGAGACCGCACGGGCCGCCGCCCGGCTGGTGCGGGTCCGCTACGACAACGAGCCGTGCGACGTCGAACTGACCGAGGACCACCCGGAGGCATACGAGCCGGAGGAGGCCAACGCGGGGCTGCCCGGCAGGGTCGAGCACGGCGACCCCGAGGGCGCGTTCGCCGCCGCGCAGACCCGTGTCGACGTCGCCTACCGGGTGCCGCCGCTGCACAATCACCCCATGGAGCCGCACGCGACCACGGCCCACTGGGACGACGACCGGCTCACGGTGTACACCTCCAGCCAGGGCGGTACGACGGCACGCTCCGTGCTCGCCCAGATGTTCGAGCTGCCCGAGGACCACGTCACCGTGGTCAGCGAGCACGTCGGCGGCGGCTTCGGTTCCAAGGGCACCCCGCGCCCCGACCTGGTGCTCGCCGCGATGGCCGCCCTGCGCACCGCCCGCCCGGTCACCCTCGCCTACCCCCGCCGGTATCTGCCCACCGTCGTCGGCCACCGCGCGCCCACCCTGCACCGGCTGCGCCTCGGCGCCGCCCCCGACGGCCGGCTGACGGCGGTCGTGCACGAGGTGACCACCCACACCTCACGCGTGAAGGAGTTCGTGGAGCAGGCCGCGGTGCCCGCCCGCGTCATGTACGCCACGCCCAACCTGCGCACCGTCCACCGCGTGGTCGCCCTGGACGTGCCCAGCCCCTCCTGGATGCGCGCCCCCGGCGAGTCGCCCGGCATGTACGCCCTGGAGTCCGCGGTGGACGAACTCGCCGAGGCGCTGGGCATGGACCCGATCCAGCTGCGCATCCGCAACGAGCCCGAGCACGAGCCGGGCACCGGCAAGCCGTTCAGCAGCCGGCATCTGATGCAGTGCCTGCGCGAGGGGGCCCGCCGGTTCGGCTGGGACGAGCGTGATCCGCGCCCGCGCTCGCGCCGCGAGGGCCCCTGGCTCCTCGGCACCGGTGTCGCCGCGGCCACCTACCCGTCCTCCGCGGTCCCGGCCACCGCCACCGCCCGCGCCCTGCCCGACGGCACCTTCACGGTGCGCGTCAACGCGACCGACATCGGCACCGGGGCCCGCACCGTCCTCGCCCAGATCGCCGCCGACACCCTCGGCACCGCCCTGGACCGGGTGCGGATCGAGATCGGGCACAGCGATCTGCCCCCGGCCTGGCTGGCCGGCGGCTCCACCGGCACCGCCTCCTGGGGGTGGGCCGTACACGACGCCTGCGCCGATCTCGCCGCGCGAATCGCGGCGCACTCCGGCCCGTTGCCCGCCGAGGGCATCGACGCCCACGCCGACACCGCGGGGAAGGCGGACGCGGAAGTCCCCTACGCGCGGCACGCGTTCGGCGCCCAGTTCGCCGAGGTCGCCGTCGACACCGTCACCGGCGAGACCCGGGTGCGCCGGCTGCTCGGCGTCTTCGCCGCCGGGCACATCCTCAACTCCCGCACCGCGCGCTCCCAGTTCACCGGCGCCATGATCATGGGCCTGGGCATGGCCCTCACCGAGGGCAGCACCCTGGACCCCGCGTTCGGCGACTTCACCGAGTGCGACCTCGCCTCCTACCACGTGCCCGTGAACGCCGACGTGCCCGCCGTCGAGGCCCACTGGATCGAGGAGGACGACACCCACCTCAACCCCATGGGCGCCAAGGGCATCGGCGAGATCGGCATCGTCGGCACCGCCGCCGCCATCGGCAACGCCGTCCACCACGCCACCGGGGTGCGCTGCCGTGAACTGCCCCTCACCCCCGACCGGATCCTCGCCGGTCTGCCCGCCGCGAGGTGACAGTGGCCGCGCCGACCTGGGAGTACCACGGATACGAGGCGGAGTCCGAACGCCTGCGGGAGTCCCTGTGCACCCTGGGCAACGGCTACTTCGCCACCCGGGGCGCGCTGCCCGAGTGCACCGCCGACGAGGTCCACTACCCGGGCACCTACGCGGCCGGCTGCTACAACCGGCTCACCTCCGAGATCGCGGGCCGCCGCGTCGAGAACGAGGACATGGTCAACCTGCCCAACTGGCTGCCCCTGCGCTTCCGCCCGG
Source organism: Streptomyces sp. NPDC001056 (assembly GCF_053598955.1). NCBI lineage: Bacteria > Bacillati > Actinomycetota > Actinomycetes > Kitasatosporales > Streptomycetaceae > Streptomyces > Streptomyces sp. NPDC001056. Next base: position 48,677 of record NZ_JBSFLI010000005.1, read on the forward strand.
CGGCCGACAGCGGCGGCTGGCTCACCCCGGACACGGCCGGCGTCACCGAGCACCACCTCGTCCTGCACCTCGACGCGGGCCTGCTGGAGCGCCATACCCGCTACTCCCTCGGCCCGGACCGGGCCCTCGACGTACGGCAGTTGCGCCTGGTCCACCTCGGCGACCCCCATCTCGCCGCTCTGCACACGGAGTTCACCGTCGAGGGCGGCGCCCTGGACCTGGACGTCGAGGCCGCGCTCGACGGCGACGTCACCAACTGCGGCGTCGCCCGCTACCGCGACCTGAACGGCCGCCACCTCACCGACGTCCGCACCGGGTCGGACGGCGCCGACACCGTGTGGCTGCACTGCCGCACCCGCACCTCCGACATCCGGATCGCGCTGGCGGGACGGCTCACCGCCGAGGCCCCGGGGACCGGCGACGCCGACGCCTCGACGGCCCTGACCACCGCCGCCCCCGGACCCGGCCGCGCCGTACAGACGGTGCGCCTCACCCTGCCCCCCGGCCGCACCGCCACCGTCGACAAGACCATCGCCCTGCACACCTCCCACGACCCGGCCATCGGCGACCCGCTGCGTGCGGCCCTCGCCCGGCTCGCCGACGCGCCGGGCTTCCCGGACCTGCTGGAATCCCACCGAGCCGCCTGGGAGATGCTGTGGCGGCGCACCGTGCTCGAAGTCCCCGGCGAGGCCGGGCGGATTCTGCGCCTGCACCTCTTCCACGTGCTCCAGACCCTCTCTCCGCACACCGCCGACCTGGACGTCGGCGTCCCCGCGCGCGGACTGCACGGCGAGGCGTACCGCGGCCATGTCTTCTGGGACGAACTCTTCGTGCTGCCCTACCTGAACCTCCACCTGCCCGAGGTCTCCCGGGGCCTGCTCCGCTACCGGCACCGCCGCCTGGACGCGGCCCGGCGCGCGGCGGCCAGGCTCGGCCGGCGCGGCGCCTGCTACCCGTGGCAGAGCGGCAGCGACGGCCACGAGGAGACCCAGGAACTGCACCTCAACCCACGCTCCGGCCGCTGGCTGCCCGACCACTCCCACCTCCAGCACCACGTCGGCTCCGCGATCGCCTACAACGTGTGGCAGTACTGCGAGGCCACCGGCGACAGCGCCTTCCGCGCCGGCGAGGGCGCCGAGATGCTCCTCCACATCGCCCGCTTCTGGGCCGACTCCGCGGAGTACGACGACCACCTCGGCCGGCACCGCATCCGGGGCGTGGTCGGCCCCGACGAGTACCACGACGCCTATCCCGGCGCGGACCGGCCAGGGCTGGACGACAACACGTACACCAACGTCACCGCCGCCTGGGTGCTCGCCCGCACCCTGGAACTGCTGAGCTGCCTGCCCGAGCCGCGCCGCCGCGAACTCACCGAGAAGGCGGGCCTCGAACCCGGCGAGACCGACCGCTGGGAAGAGGTCGCGCACACCCTCCACGTGCCTCGGCACGACGGGATGATCAGCCAGTTCGCGGGCTACGGCGACCTCGCCGAACTGGACTGGGGCGCCTACCGCGAGCGCTACGGCGACATCCGGCGCCTGGACCGGATCCTGGAGGCCGAGGGCGACACCGTCAACCGCTACAAGGCATCCAAGCAGGCCGACCTCCTGATGCTCCGCTACCTCTTCTCGCCCCGCGAACTGCGTGCGCTGTTGCGGCAGTTGGGCCATGACGTCGACGAGGAGGCATGGTCCGCGAACGTCGACTACTACCTCGGCCGCACCAGCCACGGCTCCACCCTCAGCGGCCTCGTCCACGGCTGGATCCTGGCCCGCGCCCGCCGCGCCGACGCCTGGCGGTTCGTCCAGGAGACGCTGCGCGGCGACATCGCCGACGTCCAGGGCGGCACCACCGGCGAGGGCATCCACCTCGGCGCGATGGCCGGCACCCTCGACCTGGTACAGCGCGGGCTGACCGGCCTGGAGACCCGCGTGGGCGCCCTCTGGCTGGACCCCGTCCCGCTCCCCGCGGTCTCCTCCTACAGCTTCTCGATCCGCTACCTGGGCCACTGGGGCATCGCCGTCCGCCTGGCCAGCCGCCGGCTGGAGATCGCCGTGCCCGAGTCCGACAGGGAGCCCATCGACGTACGGCTGCCGGACCGGGTGGTGCCGGTGCGGCCGGGCCGTACGGCGCGACTGGTGCTCCCGGAGTGAGGTCCGGCCACTCGACGGTGGCGGGCCCGCGGGGTCACCATGCACCTGGTTGAAGGAGAAAGGAGCTGTCCGCCGTGCCCCTGCGCGCTCACACGGCCCCGCTGCGGGCCCTGGCGGTGGACGACGAGGAACCCGCGCTGGCGGAGCTGCTGCACCTGCTCCGGGAGGACCCGCGGGTCGGCGACGTGGTGCCCGCCTCGACCGCCGCCGAGGCGCTGCACCGGCTCAGCCGCGCCGGACGGGCGGACCCGGCCGGACGGGACGCCGTGGACGTGGTCTTCCTGGACATCGGCATGCCCGGCCTCGGCGGCCTCGAACTGGCCCGGGTCCTCGGCGAGTCCACCGCACCGCCGTTGATCGTCTTCGTCACCGCCCGCAAGGACTACGCCGTCCGCGCCTTCGACCTCAAGGCCGTCGACTTTCTCCTCAAGCCCCTGGGCAGGGAACGCTTCGCGGAGGCCGTACGACGGGTCGCCGAACTGGTCGGCGCCGGGCAGGGACCCCGCCCGGCGGGCCCCGGCACCGGATCCGTCCCCGGCGGCCACGTGCCCGTGGAACTCGGCGGGGTGACCCGGTTCGTGCCCGTCGCCGACATCGTCTACGCCGAGGCGCAGGGCGACTACGCGCGACTGCACACCCGCGACGGCAGCCACCTGGTGCGCATCCCGCTGTCCGCGCTGGCGGAGCGGTGGCGCCCGCACGGATTCGTGCGCATCCACCGCAGCCGCCTGGTCGCCCTCGGCCGCATCGAGGAACTCCGCGTGGACGGCGGCAACCTGACCGTGCGGGTCGGCGACCGGCTGCTCGCCGTGAGCCGTCGTAACGCCCGCGCGGTACGCGACCTGCTGGCCCAGGGCGCGTACACTCGCCCGCACACCGGGTGATCGGAGCGGCGTCCGGGAGCGCGTGGGGAGACGGAACCCGCCCCTGCGACGAGGCCGTCGCCGAGGGCGGGACCGGTCGTGCCGCGCCGTTGTCCGCCTCACGCCGCCCCTTCGAGCAGGTCGGTATGTGAGCGGGCCCATGAACTCCTGCGGCAATGGGACGAGTTCACCCGCTGCTCGCCCGCCGCGACGGCGCTGGGCGGCACCGCCGGACCGTCGGCCGGTATCGGCCTGGGCCACGTGGACCGCCGGCTGCACCGGGTCTCGAATCTGCCGCCGAAGCTGTGTAAGTTCACCTGCGTTGTCGTTGTGCTGGTGTTGTTGGAGGTGTGTGGGCTGTGCTGATGACCGGCAAGGTGCTGCGTTTCGACGAGGTCCGTGGATACGGGTTCATCGCCCCGTCCGAGCCGGGCGAGGACGTCTTCATGCACGCGAACGACCTGCTGGACGAGAAGTACCTCTACCACGAGGGCAGCGAGGTCGAGTTCCACATGGAGATGGGGGAGAAGGGCCCGAAGGCCTCCCAGATCCGGCTGGTCTACCAGCCCTCCTCGCACCGCCTCCCCAACCGCCCCGTCTTCTCCGACGGTTCCGCCGCCGAACGCCACGCCGCCCCGTCCGGCGAGGGCACCAGCACGGGCCGCTTCCGCACCGAACTGACCGAGGTGCTGGTCACCTCGGTCGACTCCCTCACGGCCGCGCAGATCCGCCAGGTCAGGGAGCGGGTCGTGGAACTGGCCCGGGAAAAGGGCTGGTTGACCGCCTGACAGGGTTCGCCGAGGCCCCTCGGCCGGCCCGGCGACAGCCTTGCCCCCACCCCCCTCCCGGACCCTTGGACCACACCATGACGACAGCGAGCCCGACCGGTGACCCGTGGGTACGCCGTTTCCATCCCGCGCCGCGGGCGTCCGCCCGGCTCGTGTGCTTCCCGCACGCCGGCGGCTCGGCGACCTTCTACTTCCCCTTGTCCGCCGCCCTGCGCGGCACGGCCGACGTGGTCGCGGTGCAGTACCCGGGGCGGCAGGACCGGCACGCGGAGAAGGGCATCGAGACCATCGCGGAGCTGGCGGACCGGGCCCACGAGGCCCTGCTGCCCTACGCGGACCGCCCGTTGACCCTCTTCGGACACAGCATGGGCGCCATCGTCGCCTTCGAGGTCGCCCGCCGTTTCGAACGCGACGGCGAGGCCCCCGTCCACCTCTTCGCCTCCGCGCGCCGCGCCCCGTCCGCCGCCGCGTCCGAGAACGTCCACCGGCGCGACGACGACGGCCTCATCGCCGAGATGCGCCGCCTCAGCGGCACGGACGCCCGGCTGCTGGACGACGAGGAGGTCCTCCGCATGGTCCTCCCGGCCCTCCGCAGCGACTACACCGCCATCGAGACCTACCGCGCCACCCCCTCCACCGTCATCACCACCCCCATCACCGCCCTCACCGGCGACACCGACCCCCGCGTCACCCCCGACGAGGCCCACGCCTGGCGCACCCACACCACAGGCCCCTTCGACCTCAGGGTCTTCCCGGGCGGCCACTTCTACCTCACCGACCGGATCACCGAGCTGTCCCAGCTGCTGCGGCAGCGGTTGACGGCTTAGCCCTTCCGTCCTGTCAGACCAGTTCCCTCGGGCCGTAGAGCGCGGCCGGAGCCCCCGTGGCCAGGGCCCAGTACCGGTCGCCGTACGACCAGTGCCACCATTCCGTGGGGTAGTTCACCAGCCCGGCGTTCCCGAGCGCGGTACCGAGGATCTGTCGGTTGGCGCGGGCCTCGGTGCCGATGCCGGTGGCCCCGGTGTAGCAGGCGCCCGCGCTGACCTCCGGATCGGCGTTCAACGGCGTTCCCATGTCCAGCTCTCGGCCGTCGGCGTCGACAAGGGTCAGGTCGACGGCCGCGCCGGCGCTGTGCGGCGCGATCTCGGGCGGTGAGACGTAGCGGCTCGCCGCCGAACGGATCCGCTCGGCCGGCCAGTCGGGATGGGCGGCGCGCAACCCGGCGCCGTACCCGTCGAAATAGCGCCGCTGAAGGGCCGGGGGACGGTACCCCTCGACGAAGAGCAGGCGCAGTCCCTCCGGCAGCGTCTCCTGCGCCTTGAGCAGCCGCTCCAGCACGCCCTCCCGCAGATGGGCGAACGCGCCGTCGCCGTCCGCCTTCCGCCCGTCGACCGGCAGCCGGCCACCGCGGCGCACATCCACCAGCCGCTCACCGCACTCCCGGACGGGCACCGCGGCGACCTTCGCGTCCGACATCAAGATGATCTCAGCCATGAGGCGATCATCGCAGCCCGCGGCGCCGGGGGCGGTGTCGGAACGACTTTCGGGACAGCGGCTCTCAGAGCCGCAGCGACAGATGCCGTGGCCCCCGCAGCATCGCGTTCTGCCGGTACGGCGGCGGGTCCTCGACCAGCTCCGCCGTGGCCAGGCGGGGGAGCAGGGCGGTGAGGGCGGAGCGCGCTTCGAGGCGCGCGAGCGGTGCGCCGTAGCAGAGGTGGATGCCGGAGCCGAAGCCCAGGTGCTGGTTGTCCGGGCGGGTCGGGTCGAAGCGGTCGGGGTCGGGGAAGCGGCGGGGGTCGCGGTTGCCGGCGGCCAGGGCCAGGATGACGGAGGAGCCGCGGGGGAGCGTGGTACCGGCGACGTCGAGGTCGGCGAGGGGGATGCGCTCGCGCATGTGCACCGGCGGTTCGAAGCGCAGCAGTTCCTCGACCGCACGTGGCATCAGGCCGGGTTCGCGGCGCAGCCGGTCCAGTTCCTCGGGATGGCGCAGCAGGGTCAGGACGCCGTTGGTGATGAGGTTGACCGTGGTCTCGTGCCCGGCGATCAGCAACAGCACCGCCGTTTCCGCGAGTTCCTCACGGGTGAGACGCAGTTCGGGGTCGGGTTCACCGGCGAACGCGGACAGCAGGTCGTCGCCCGGCTCGTCGCGGCGCTGCTCGGCCAGGCCCACCAGATACCCGCCCATCTCCGTACGGGCCCGCTCGGCCTCGTCGCGCGGTGCCGAGGCCGCGTCCGGTCGTACGTCCGCGGACGCGACCAGCGTGTCCGACCAGGCGCGGAAGAGCGGTTCGTCCTCGTGCGGAACGCCGAGCAGCCGGCAGATCACCGTGACCGGCAGCGGATAGGCGAAGTCGTCCACGACGTCGACCTGCCCGCCCGACTCGAACGGCGCCAGCAACTCCTTGGTGATGTTCTCGATCTCGGCGCGCATCCCGTCCACGCGGCGCGGGGTGTGCGGCGGCCCGAACGGCCGCATGGCCAGCGTGCGCAGCCGGTGGTGCTCCGGGTCGTCGAGGCGCAGGAACGGCGGCTTGGCGGTCACCAGGCCGCGGTTGCGCGGGTCGGCGCTCATCCGCGGGTCGTGCAGCAGCGCGGCGACCTCGTGGTAGCCGCCGACCAGCAGGCTGCCGTCCGACTGCGGGACGACGGGACCGGCCGCGCGCAGCTCCGCGTACAGGGGGTAGGGGTCGGGGCGGCTGGCGTAGTCGGTGATCCTCGCCAGCAGGGTGCCGGAGTCCATGTCGGCTCCTCGAAGTGGGCGTGGGCTGTACCGTCGTCGGGCTGTACCACCGCCGGCTAGACCACCGTCAGCCGGCGGTCCGGGAGGTAGCCGGTCAGCGCGACCGTCGGGCCGTGGGAGAGCACCGAGGGGTCCGGTACGTCCGACGGGATCGTGATCTCGGCCGCGAGGGCCCGGTCGGCGGCGCCCGGCGGGGGCGGGAACGGCGCGGCCGTCTCGATCAGGTGCTGGTAGTAGTCGAGCGACTTGGCCATGTCCACGGTGACCGCGGCGGTGACCCGGCCCCGGTAGCCGTAGACCATGGCGAGCCGGCGCGCTTCCAGCGAGCCCTGGGCGATGACCACGTGGTCGGAGTAGGTGGGCACCCCCACCGACTTGATGTTGAGCCCGAACTGCGTCGACCAGAACGTCGGCAGGGCCAGGTGGGGGCGGCGCAGGGGCCCCGGGCTGACCATGTTGTGGGCGGCCACCTCGGCCTGCGTGACCGCGTTGCCCCAGTGTTCCAGGGACAGCAGCTGGTAGCCGAAGAGCGGGTGCGGGAAGCGGGAGACGTCGCCGGCCACGAAGACGTCGTCGGTGACGATGCCGTACATGGTGAAGGCCCGGCACCCGGCGTCGCAGGCCAGCCCGCGCGGGCCCGCCGCGAGACCGGACTCCGCCAGCCACTCCACATTGCGCACCGCCCCCAGCGCCACCACGCACACGTCCGCGTCCACCCGGCTGCCGTCGGACAGCTCCACGCCGGTGAAGCTCCCGTCGCCGAGCAGCCTGGTCACCGTCACCCCGGTGCGCAGGTCCACGCCGTGGTTGCGCTGCATCACGGCCGCGAGTTTGGACAGGGTGCCGCCGAGCGCGCCGACGAGCGGCGCGGGGCCGCGCTCGGTGACCGTGACCTCCAGCCCGCGTTCCCGGCAGGCCGAGGCGATCTCCGAGCCGGTGAACCCGCCGCCGATCACCAGGACCCGCCGCGGCCCCGCGTCCAGCCGCGCCGCGAGCCCCGCCGCGTCCTCGCGGGTGCGCACGGTGAACACCCCGTCCAGCGCGGCCTCCTGCGGGTTCGGCCAGGGCCGGGCACGGGTCCCGGTGGCGATCAGCACCCGGTCGTACGGCAGCGACTCGCCGTTGTCCAGCAGCACCCGCTTCCCCAGCGGGTCCAGGCCCGTGGCCCTTACACCGAGCAGCCACTCCGCCTTCGGGTCGCGGCGCATCGGCAGCCCGGTGGAGTCGGCCGGGGCGATGCCCAGCAGCACCTGCTTGGACAGGGGCGGGCGGTCGTACGGCGGATGGGGTTCGTCCCCGACCACCGTCAGGGAGCCGGTGAAACCCTGGTCGCGCAGCGCCTCCGCGGCCCGCAGTCCGGCCAGCGAGGCGCCCACGATCACGATGCGGCCGTCGGTGAGCTCATCGGACACCGCCGCTCACCTCTTCCCCGAGGAGGATGGCCTGGACCGGGCAGGCGGCCGCGGCCTGACGGACCCGTTCGACCTGGTCCTCGGGGACGGCCGGGGTGTACAGCAGGCCCTCCTCGCCGTGCAGCCGGAACACGTCCGGCGCGAGGAACACGCACTGTGCGTAGCCCTGGCAGCGCGTGAGGTCGACAACGGTCCGCATCGCAACCACTCCTCCTCCGCCGTACCGCCCCCTCGACTCCAGCATGGGGTGAGACCGGGAGGCTCGCACGGCCACGCGGGCGGGACCGGGGAATCCCGTGCCAACGTCCGGCAGGGGAAGGCCGCTTGGCGGATCCGGACGAACACCGACATGTCCCCGGCCCGGCGGAGAAATACTGGTCCAACCAGTTGACCACTGTACGAAGCGCGTCCACCCTGATCGCCATGGCTGAGGGACACATACGGCGCGAGGCGGTCTCCGACCAGCTCTTCGCCCTGCTGCGCGACCGGATTCTCGGCGGCGCGCTGCCGCCCGGCGCCGCGCTCACCGCCGAGCGGGATCTGGCGGCCGAGTTCGGGGTGAACCGGCATGCCGTACGGGAGGCCGTCAAACGCCTCCAGCAGGCACGGCTGGTCGAGGTCAGCCACGGCGGCCGCACCCAGGTACTGGACTGGCGGCGCACCGCGGGGCTCGACCTCGCCGTGGGCATCGCCGCGGCCGACACCGGGCCCACCGTGCAGGACATCGCCCGCGACGCCCTGGAGATGCGGGCCTGCGTCGGCGCCGACGCCGCCCGGCTGTGCGCCCTGCGCTGCTCCGCGGACACCGCCGCCGAGATCGCCGCGGCCGCCGAACGGCACGCGCACACCGGGCCCGATCTGACCGAGCTGGACGAGACCTACGTCGCCTGGTGGCGGCTGATCGTGGAGGGCTCCGGGAACATCGCGTACCTGCTGGCCTTCAACAGCCTGGTGGACGGCCTGATCCCGGTCGCCGACGTGCCCGCCGACCTGGGCGCGGGCGAGATCCTCGACGTCGAGGCCCACCGCCGGCTGGCCGCGCACATCGCGGCCCGTGAGGCCGACGCGGCCGAGTCGCTGGCCCGCGAGCTGCTGTCCCGCAGCGTGCCCGCCGCGCCGCGCACCCGCGAGGGGGTACGGCCGTGATCCCCACCGTGGTCTACGCCATCCCGGCGTTCATGCTGCTGGTCGTGGTCGAGGCGCTGTCGTACCGCTTCCTGCCGGACGACGACGAGCGCGGCTACGAGCTGCGCGACACCGTCACCAGCATGTCCATGGGCGCGGGCAGCCAGGTCATCGCGGTGCCGTGGAAGGTGGCGACGATCGTGGTGTACGCCGCCGCGTACACCGCCGTCCCCTGGCACCTCTCGCCGTCGTCCGGCTGGACCTGGCTGCTGCTGTTCTTCGGCGAGGACCTGGCGTACTACGCCTACCACCGGGCCCATCACCGGGTACGGGTGCTGTGGGCGAGCCACGTCGTCCACCACTCCAGTCTCCGCTTCAACCTCTCCACCGCCCTGCGCCAGACCTGGACGCCGATGACCGGCCTGCCGTTCTGGCTGCCGCTGGCCCTGATCGGCATCCCGCCGTGGATGATCCTGATCGAGCAGGCCGTCAGCCTCGTCTACCAGTTCTTCCTGCACACCGAGCGGGTGGACAGGCTGTGGCGGCCGGTGGAGTGGTTCTTCAACACCCCCTCCCACCACCGCGTCCACCACGGCTCCAACAACGTGTACCTGGACCGCAACTACGGCGGCATCCTCATCATCTGGGACCGGATCTTCCGCACCTTCGAACCGGAGGGTGTGCGGGTGGTGTACGGCCTGACGAAGAACATCGACACGTACAACCCGCTGCGCGTGGCCTTCCACGAGTACGCGGCCGCGTGGCGCGACGTCCGCGCGGCGGGCCGGTGGCGGGACCGGATCGGGTACGTCTTCGGGCCGCCGGGGTGGGCGCCGAGCGTGAAGGGGTGACGAGGCCGGGGCGCGGGGTGACGCCGCGCGCGAGGGGCTGACGCCGGGGGCGCCCGGGGCGGGAGGGATGATGCCCCTGGCAGAACGGATGACGCGGGTGGCACGGGGAAGACCGGCCGTGCCCCTCGCGCCCACCGGCACCCGGAAGGAACCACCAGATCATGTACGACATCGTGGCCCGCGCCCTGACGGAGACGTCCCGGTGAGCGGCACCGAGGAACCCGTGCTGTTCCGCACCACCGGACGGGCCGCCCTCATCACCCTCAACCGGCCCCGGGCCCTGAACGCCCTCAACCACGAGATGGTCCGCCGCATCGACACGGCGCTCACCGCCTGGGCGCACGACCCCCGCGTGGAGACCGTCGTGCTCACCGGCGCCGGCGAGCGCGGGCTGTGCGCGGGCGGCGACATCCGCGCCGTCCACGACGACGCCCGGGACGGCGACGGCAGCGCGTCCGCCGCGTTCTGGCGCGACGAGTACCACCTCAACGCCCGCATCGCCCGCTACCCCAAGCCGTACGTCGCCCTCATGGACGGCATCGTGATGGGCGGCGGGGTCGGTGTCTCCGCGCACGGGAGCGTCCGGATCGTCACCGAGCGGTCGCGGATCGCGATGCCCGAGACCGGCATCGGATTCGTCCCGGACGTCGGCGGCACCCGTCTGCTCGCCCAGGCACCCGGCGAGTCGGGCACGCACCTCGCGCTGACGGGAGATCAGATCGGCCCCGGCGACGCCCTGTTGTGCGGGCTCGCCGACCACTACGTACCCTCCGGCGAGCTGCCCGCGCTGCTGGACGACCTCGCCGTCATGCCCGTGCCGGACGCCCTCGCCCGGCACGTACAGCCGTCGCCACGGGGGGAGTTGGCGGAGCGGCGGGAGTGGATCGACGCCTGCTACGCGGCCGACACCGTCGAGGAGATCGTCCAGCGGCTGCTCGCGTACGGCAGCCCGGAGGCGAAGGAGGCGGCGGAGACGCTGTTCTCCCGATCGCCCACCGCCCTCAAGGTCACCCTGGCGGCGGTGCGCCGGGCCCGGCGGCTCGGCTCCCTGGAACGGGTGCTGGACCAGGAGTACCGCGTCTCCTGCGCCGCGTTGGGCGGCCACGACCTGGTGGAGGGCGTCCGCGCCCAGATCATCGACAAGGACCGCGCCCCCCGCTGGTCACCGGCGACCTTGGCGGAGGTGACCGAGGCGGACGTGGAGCGCTTCTTCGCTCCGCTGGGCGACCGCGAACTCGGACTGGGCGCGGCGGGGTAGCCGCGGGCCGGAGAGGAAGATCACGTCGGGCGGGGGCGGTCTTGGCCGCGGGCCGCTGACGCGGTACGGTCTGTCCGATATCGACGACGGCAGGACGGAAGCCGGTGGGAACCCGGCACGGTCGCGCCACTGTATGCGAGCCCCCAGGGGCTCGTGAGTCAGACCCGTAGCCGTCGTCCAACGCACCACCGACATGGGACGCGAACTCCCAAAGGAGGTCCTGCCATGGCGCAGACCGTCGCCCAGCCGACAGCCACCACCCCCGCCCTGCCCACCAAGCTGCCGCTGAAGGCGATAGCTCCCTGGGCGGTGTTCTTCGGCATCCTGATGCTGGTCCTGCTGTACTTCGTCGGCGCCGAGCAGGGCGCCACCTCCGTGTTCAACGGCACGGACGTCCACGAGTGGGTGCACGACGCCCGCCACCTGCTCGGTTTCCCCTGCCACTGAGGCCGGGGAAACCGCTCGCCCATGAACCACGCAACCGTACGGAACCTTCTCGTACGGGGCATGCTCGCCGGCCTCGCCGCCGGTGTGCTCGCCCTGATCGTGGCGTACCTCCTCGGTGAGCCGAACGTCGACAAGGCGATCGGCTTCGAGGAGGCCCACGCCCACGAGCACGAGATGGCGGTCGTCTCCCGTTCCCTGCAGTCCACCGCCGGTCTCGCCACCGGCGTCCTGGTCTACGGGGTCGCCTTCGGCGGCATCGCCGCGCTCGCCTACTGCTTCGCCCTGGGACGGGTGGGCCGCTTCGGCCCGCGCGCCACGGCGCTGCTGCTGTCGGGATGCGCGCTGCTCGCCGTGTACGTCGTACCGTTCCTGAAGTACCCGGCCAACCCGCCGTCGGTCGGCAACGCCGACACCATCGGCCGGCGGACCGCCCTGTACTTCCTGATGATGCTGCTCAGCGTGTTGCTGGCGATCGCCGCGACCCTCTTCGGCAGACGCCTCGCGCCCGTGCTGGGCACATGGTGGGCGACGGTGGCCGCAGCGGTCGCGTTCGCCGTCGTGATCGCCCTGGCCTTCCGGTTCCTGCCCGTCGTCGACGAGGTACCGAAGGGCTTCCCGGCCACCCTGTTGTGGCGGTTCCGGCTCTCGGCACTGGCCGTCCAGGCCGTGCTGTGGAGCGGATTCGGCCTGCTCTTCGGCGAGTTGGCCGAGCGGCTGCTCAACCCGGGGCCGGCGCGGGCCGCGGCGGGGCGAGCGGCACCGACGGCACACTGACACCGTCCGGATCGCCGCGTCGGCACGGGCCTTCCGCCAAAGGCTAGGCGTCGTCCGACGCGGCGATCGGGCGTCCCAGTCGCAGGTTCCACCGTCCGGCCCTGCCACTGAGTTCGGTCACGGTCAGAGGCGGTACGTCGAGGCGCCAGAAGGCCGTGTCCGGCAGGTCCAGCGCCGTGACGGCCGCCGCCCGGACCACTTCCGGCTCGACCACGGCGAGCGTGCGACCCTCCAGCCGACGCATGCCTTCGAGCCGGCCCGCGACCCGCGCGCACAGCTCCCGCACCGACTCGCCCCCGTGCGGTGCACAGCCGGGATCGGCGAGCCACCGCCCCACCGCCTCCGGCTCGGCCGCGCCCACCTCCTCCAGGGTCCGGCCGGTCCAGCGCCCCACGTCCAGACCCGCCAACTCCGCTACCGGTACGCCCTCCAGACCCAGCGCCGCCGCCGTCTCCCGGCAACGCGCACCGGGCGAGACGAACACCCGGGCGACGGCGGGCAGGTTCCCGGCCGCGGCCCGGGCGCGCGCCGCACCCCCGGCGTCGAGCGAGCCACCGTCGTCGAAACGGGCCTGCCGGAGCGAGGCGCCGATGGCGGGGGAGACGAGCAGGACTCGACTGGTCACGCGGTCACTCCTGCGGTGGTGGCCGTGGGGCACGGAACGGGGCCCGGGGAACATAACACCCGCGCGATCAGTCCCGTCCGCCCCGGCGGACCAGGTCCCGCCGCGGGGCCACCACCCAGTGGTTCGTCCTGAGGGTCCGGCCCGCGAACTCCTTGTCCATCTCCGCGAGGAACCGGAAACCGACCGACCGGCAGATGCCGTTCGACGGGGCGTTGGCGGTCGCCGGGAAGGCGTGCACGACGTCCCAGCGGTCCTGGTCGCGGGCCTGCTCCAGCAGCGCGACGACGGCACGCCTGGCCAGTCCCCGGCCCTGGAACTCGGGCAGGACCATCCACCCGATCTCGGACAGCGGCCCGGCACCGGTGTCATGGGCCCACAGCGTCACCGTCCCCGCCACCACCTCGGGCCGGGCCGGATTGGGCACGATCATCCTCAGCCACGCCCGGTCGGCCGCCGCCTCCGCCGCGTCCCGGCGGACCTTGTCGGCCATCCCCGCACGCGGCAGCGGCCCGCCGAGGTCCGCCATCATGACGGGATCGCAGCGCATCCGGACGTAGGCGTCGACGTCCTCCGGCACGACGTTGCGCAGCTCCATGAACTCCCCCTCGCCCGGCGGCGGTCGCGGCCCCCACCTGATCGTCTCATCGCCCGCACGGCCGGTCGCCGCCTCGGCGGTGACGGGCTTCCCGCCCGCGCCGCCTTCGGAGACGCCGGACCGGCCTGTACCGTCGCCGACGGGCCGACCTCACGGCGCGGAGCGGACGACGGAGGCTTTCACATGATCGACAGGCGTACCTTCGGGAAGGCCGTCGGCCTGGGGACCGGCGCGGCCGCGCTGTCCCTGAGCGGGGCGCAGGCGGCCGACGCCGCTCCCGGCGCGGCGGACGAGGCGCCCGCGCCCGCGGCACACACCGAGTTTCCCGCGCTCAAGCAGATCGAGGCCGGCGTGCTCGACACCGGGTACGCCGAGGCGGGACCGGCGCACGGCCCCGTCGTCGTCTGCCTGCACGGATGGCCGTACGACATCCACAGCTACGTCGACGTCGTCCCGCTCCTCGCCGAGCGGGGCTACCGCGTGATCGTCCCCTACCTCCGCGGCCACGGCACCACACGGTTCCGGTCCTCCCGCACGGTCCGCAACGCGCAGCAGTCCGCGGTCGCGCTGGACATCGTCGCGCTGATGGACGCGCTGGAGATCCCCGAGGCCGTGCTCGCCGGTTTCGACTGGGGTTCGCGTACCGCCGGCATCATCGCCGCGCTGTGGCCGCAACGGGTCAGCGCGCTCGTGTCGACCGGCGGGTACCTCGTCACGAACGTCGAGGCGCAGAAGTCGCCGATCGCGCCCGCGGGTGAGCACAACTGGTGGTACCAGTACTACTTCGCCACCGAACGCGGTCGTCTCGCCATGGAAACCCCCGAACTCCGCGACGAGTTGTGCCGCCTGGTGTGGCAACTCGTCTCACCCACCTGGAAGTTCGACGAGGCCACCTTCCGGCGCACCGCGCGAGCCTTCGAGAATCCCGACTACGCCGCCATCGTCATCCACAACTACCGCTGGCGCCTCGGCCTCGCGGACGGCGAACGCCGCTACGACCGCTACGAGGAGGAACTCGCCACCCGGCCCGTGATCCACGTCCCCACCATCACCCTGAGCCCCGAGCTGGACCCCTTCACCGTGCCCGGCGACGGCACCCGCGACCGCTTCACCGGTCCCTACGAGCACCGGGTCGTCGAGGGCATCGGCCACAACCTCCCCCAGGAGGCACCCGCCGCCTTCGCCCGGGCCGTCCTCGACGCCGCCCGGCTCTGAAAGGCGACAGGGGGCCGGACGCGAGTCGTCCGTCCCCCTGCGCCGGGAGGCTCAGTCCCAGTTGCACCGGTGCTTCAGGAAGTAGACCAGGCTGGTGGCGTTGTCCATGCCCACGTCCGCGTGCCAGGACTCCAGGTCGAAGGTCCATCCGGTGCTCCAGCCGCTGTCGTCCAGGGGATCCTCGACGACGAACTTGGCGTGGCAGGCGAACTGCTCGAACAGGGACCGGTGTTCGGTCTCGTCCACGTCGTTCGGATAGGGCACCAGCTGCCACAGCTGCGCCCACGCGCCCTGGAAGTCCGTGCGATGCCGTTCCACGGACTCCAGAGGACAGACAGGTTGTCGGAGGAGAAGGTCTGGACGACCTCCTTGTCCGGGTCGTCCGGCCGCTCGTCGGACGTCGGGTAGCCGAACGGCCCGCTCTCCCAGCCGTACTGCCCCCACAACTCCCCGATCTTCCCCCACACGGGATGGGCGCCGTGGGAGAGGGGCGGGTGCCAGTAGATGCTCCCGCCCTCGAACCGCTGGCGCTTTCCCTGCCCGTCGGGGTTGGTCAGCTCGTCGCCGGTCGGGAAGCCGAGCGAGCCCACCGGGGTGGGCCTCCCGTGGTGGCGGTCCAGCAGATCGAGCCGCCGGTGAAGGTGTTGTACTTGCCGCGCCCGTTCGGAGTGGTGAGTTCGTCCGTCGTGGCGCAGCCCAGAGGGGATGTCTCCCCGCCCATTTCCTGGTACTTCTTCAGGATGTCGCCGCCGACCCGGTGGCCGCAGATCGTGGCTCGTCGGCGAGCGCCGGGGGTGCCTGCACGGTCAGGGCGACCAGCGCGGCGGCGCAGGCCACGGCCGCGGACCTGAGCAGGGCGGGGCGTGGCACCGGTGGGGCGCCTGAAGACGTGTGGTGCCGGCCGGGCGGTCTCGTCAGCGGCCGGGCCGATGGCGGTCGAGCAGCCTTTCGAGGTCGTCGATCCAGGACTCGATCTGTTCGGCCTCACGGGTGCGCACCGCGCAGAAGTACCGCTGGCCGGCGTAGGTGTCCACGGCCACGGTGAGCGCGAAGCCGCGGGTGCGGACGTTCTGCTCGTAGGCGACCCGGGCGATGAACGGCCACGCCAGGTCGATCATGGCGCCGTTGAGACCGAGGGAGATGCCCCGGGCGTCCGCCAGGACGGCGTTCTTGCGGTCCATCGCCAGGAACTCGGGCTCCTCCTGGCCGGGCGCCGGCTCCTGGGAGAGGGCGGTCGGGGCGTGCGGTGCGTACGGCGGCGGCGGGGGTACGGCGGTGGGCACGTACGGGGGCGGGGGAGCGGGCGCCGGGGCCGGCGGCGGACCGGCGGCCAGCGCGTCGAGGAGCGCGGCGGGGGTGGGCCGCAGCCCGGGTTCCCTTGCGAGGCAGGACCGGACGATCGGCCGCAGGGCGCCGGGGACCGCGCTCACGTCGGCGTCGTGGTGGACCGACCGGTACATCAGCGCCATGGGCGTGCCGTCGCCGAACGCCTTGCCGCCCGCCGCGGCGACCAGCACGGCGCCCAGGGCGAACACATCGGCCGCGCCGGTGACATCGAGCCCCTCCGCCTGCTCGGGGGCGAGGAACCCGGGCGTCCCCATGCCCGTTCCGGTCATCGTCAGACGGGAGTTCTCGACGGCGCGGGCGATGCCGAAGTCCAGGACGCGAGGGCCGTCCGCGGCCATGATGATGTTCCCCGGCTTCAGGTCCCGGTGCACCAGCCCGCAGGCGTGGATGGCTCCCAGGGCCTCGGCGAGTGCGGCGCCCAGACCGCGCAGGCGCGCCTCGTCCATCGGACCGTGCGCGGTGAGCAGTCCGGCGAGGGTGGGCCCGGCGATGTAGGCGGTGGCCAGCCAGGGCGTGTCCGCGTCCGGGTCGGCGTCCACCACCGGCGCCGTATGGAAGCCGCCGACCCGCCGGGCCGCCTCCACCTCGGCGCGGAACCGCTCGCGGAAGCCGGGGTCACGGGCCAGCTCGGAGCGCGCCACCTTCACCGCGACCTGACGGCCGCCCCGGGACCTGGCCAGGTAGACGACCCCCATGCCGCCCTCGCCCAGCACCCGTTCGACCGCGTACGGACCCACCCGGGTGGCCGCATGCGGCTCGGTCCCCTCCACGACGCACTTCCCCCTTCCCGGCCCCTGCGGCATACGTCCTGCCTGCCCGAGCGGGTACGCGGTGGGTCGTGCCGGCCGATGTACCGTCGATCATAAGGCGCCCGTCCGATCCGGAGCGCCGTGAGAGCCCGCCACGACGAACTGTAGGGTCGGCCGCATGCCCGGCTCCGGTACCCCCTCCGCCCTCGACCTGCTCCGCCGGAACCCCCGCCTGGCCCGACTGGCCGCCTTCCCCTTCGACTTCGACCTGGAGCGCGCGGACCACGGCGAGGAGGTCGAGTCGGCCTCGGGCGCGCCACTGACCGGCATCGCGGGCGACGACACCGGCGGCACCTACTTCCTCTGCGCCGACGGCGGCGTGCTCTACGCCGACTCGGACGGCCGCGCCGGACTGATCGGGCGCGGCGTCGACGACGTACTGGAACTGGTGACGGGCCTGCCCGGCTGGCGGGACCACCTGGAACTCCCGCCGGACACCGGGGACCACGAGGTGACCTCGGCGGCCCGCGCACACGAGGCCGACCTGCGGGCCTCCTACGCCCCCGACCTCGACGCCCACCGCGCCGAACTCCTGGCGGGCCTCGGGCTGTCCCCGCGCCCGCCCGCCGAACTCTTCGCCGAGATGCACCGCGCCCTGCGCGACACCGAGCCCGAGCACGTGCTGCTGCTCACCGAGGAAGGCACCGCCTACGAACCGCTGGGCGGGCATCCCCGGCCCCCGTTGGCCGAGACGGTGCTCGCCGCCTGCCGTCGCGACCTGGACCGGCTCAGGACCGACCCGGCCGCCTGGCACGAGGTCGCCTTCTCCCCGGTGGCCGGCGGCGAGGACCCGGAGCACGACGCCCACGCCGCCCGGCGCGCCTGTGTGCTGCACGCGGCGAGGTACGACCGCCGGCCCACCGACCTCCCCCTCCTGCGCCACCTCCTGGAACAGGAGACCCGCTGCCGCCGCGAGGCTCCCTCCGGCGGCATGGGCGAGGAGTTGCACCTCGCTGTCTTCCTGGTGGCCCGCCTGCACCACGAGGAGGACCTGCCCCGCCTGTATGCCGCCCGCGCTGCCGACTTCGACACCTGGTGCGCGCTGTCGGACCTGCCGCTGGGCCTGCCGGGCAAGGGCCCGGACGCGGAACCGGGTGGAGAGCCGGACGCCCTGCGGCGCTGGGTCGAGGCGCTCGACACCCCCGAATGGTTCGGGGACGACCCCGGCCACGAGCCGGACGAGACGTGGGTGACGCTCGCCCGCCGTCGGGGACGTACGGAACTCGCCCGCATCGCCCTGATCCGCGCCCTGGACGACATCGGTCCCGCCGACACGGACGAACTGCCCTGGATCATCGAGGAGTTCACGGCACTCGGCGACCTGCGCCAGGCAGTCCGCGCCCAACGCCTCCACGCCCGGCTCCAGGACACCGACCGGAACCGCGCCACCGCGTACATCCGGCTCGCCGCCCTGGAACGGCGGCACGGCGACCTCGACGGCGCGTCGGCCTCCCTCGGGACCGCCCTCAGGGCAATCGGCGTCGCGCCCGCCCCCGAGCCGGACGCCGTCGACCAGCCGCCCCTGTTCGAGACCGGGCCGGCCGACACGGACGCGCGAGCGCACCGGACGGACTCGGCCGTCGCCGTCGACCTCACCCGGGAGTACTACGAGCTCGCCCGCGAGGCCGCCGAGAGCGACCGCGCCGCACTCGCCCGCCACCTCCTCACGACGGCCTCGGCCCTCCTCTCCGCGCTCGCCCGCCCCCTGCCTCCGGTCCTGCTCCGTGCGGCCCACTCTGCGGCCCTGACCTGCAAGGGCGCCGAGCCGGCCGACCGTTGCGCGACCGTCGTGACGGGCGAGGAACAGCGCATCGCCGAGTTACCCCACGACGGGGACGACGACGCCGACTGATCACTGCGCGTGCAGCGCCCACCGGCTGCCGTCGACGGACTCCGACCCCGGCAACGCGATCAGTTCGGGCTTGAACAGCGGCGGCGCGCCCATCGCGGGCTCCCAGGTCGCCAGCTTCTCGTCCTGAGGGACCTCGATGCGCCGGCCCTCGGCGAGATCGGCGACCACCCGCACCAGCAACCGCACCCCGAGCGGGGCGAGATGCTCGCGCCACAGGGTCTCCGCGGTCGAGCCCGGCGGCACGAACAGGTGCTCCTGCGCGGCGATCGGACCGGCGTCGGTGCGCTCGGTGAGGTGGTAGACGCTGCCACCGGTCACCTTGTCGCCGTCGCGGATCGTCCAGCGGATCGCGTCCCGGCCGCGGTGCAGCGGCAGCAGGCTTGGGTGGTAGCCGATCGCCGCGACGGCGGCCCTCGCCCGCGTCCGGCGGCCGATGAAGGCGTGGGAGTGCGCGGCGACGATGAGGTCGACCCCGTCCGGGACGTGCATCGCACGCAGTTCGGCCGAGTCCGTCCAGGGGATGCTCCTGGGGTACGCCCACGCGCGCAGCCGGTCCCAGGACAGCGCGTTGCTCTCGTCGCAGTGCCCCTTGCGCAGCCGGGGTGCGGCCACCCCCGCGATCCGGTGCCCTTCCTCCCACAGGGCGTCCGCGACCTGCACCGCGAACGCCCCCTGTCCCGAAACGTAGATGTTCACTGGGTCGCCGCCTCTTTCATTCCGTGGGGGTCGGGCCGAAAACGCACCGGCAGCGTGGAGAACCCGGTCAGGAAGTTGGACCGGATACGCGACGCCTCGCCGGTCTGCTCGAAGCCGGTGGTGAAGTCCCTTAGTGCCAGGAGCAGTTCTGAGATCTCCACCTTGGCCAGGTACGAGCCGAGGCAGAAGTGCGGGCCGTAACCGAAGGCCAGGTGTTTGTTGGGGGTGCGGCCGAGGTCGAACGTCCCGGGACGGTCGAAGACCCGCTCGTCCCGGTTGCCGGAGGCGTGCCAGAGCGTGACGATCTCGCCCGGCCGCAGCCGGGTGCCGTGCAGTTCGGTCTCGCGGACGACACTGCGCCCGAAGTGCATGGTGGGCGACGCCCAGCGCAGCACCTCGTCCACGGCGGTGTCGATCGCCACCTCGCCGTGCTTGAGCCGCCGCCACTGCTCGGGCCGGGCCGCGAGGGTGTGCACGCCGTCGATCATCGTCAGCCGGCTGGTCTCGTCGCCGCCGATGATCAGGCTGTAGCAGTTGAGCACGATGTCCTCGTCGGACAGGGGCACCCCGTCGATGGAGCTGGCGACCAGCATGCTGATCACGTCGTCGCCGGGCGACGCCCGACGCTCCTCGACCATGTCCATGAAGTACAGCAGGATCTCGTTGCGGGCCATCTCGGAGTCGACCTCGTCGACGTCCTCGGTGTCGGCCGACAGCGCGGTCTTGGTCTGTGCGAGGAGGTGGTCCCGGTCCTGTTCGGGCACGCCGAGCAGGTTGGAGATCGTGGTCATCGGGATACGGCTCGCGATCTGTTCGGCGAAGTCGCAGCCGCCGGTCTCGACGGCCTCGCGGATCAACCGCCGGGTGTTGACCCGCACCGCCGCCGCGACATCGCTGAGCACCCTCGGCGACAGCACCCGCTGGAGGATCTTGCGCAGCTCGTGGTGCCGGTGCCCGTCGGTGACCGCCAGCATCCGCCCCGCCCCGGCGTCACCACCGCCCAGCAGCGTGACCAGCACGTTGCCGCGCTCGGAGGTGAGGTTCAGGTCGTCCCGGTAGGCGGCCACGATGTCGTCGTAGCGGGAGAGGACCCAGAACCCGCGGCGGCCGTCGACCGGGGGGTTCCAGTGCACCGGAGCGGTGTCCCGCAGGGTGCGCCAGAACCCGTCGAGGTCGTGGTCCGCGAAGGTGTTCGGGTCGCCCAGGTCCACGGTGACCGGCGCCGGGGTGCCCACGGTCACCATTCCGTACGCCAGTAGCGGCGCGGCCGGAACGGGTACGTGGGCAGCGGCACGCGGTGGCTCGCCTCGCCCTGGTGCAGGGCGCCGAAGTCCACCCGCCGGCCGTTCACCCAGGCGGCGGCGAGTTCGAACAGCGCCCGCTCGTCGTCCGTCCGGGACGGCACCAGCCCGTCGGCGCCGCGGGTGAGGGAGTCCGCGTCCCCCTGCGGCGCGGCACCGGTCGCGGCGGCCGGTCCGTGGGCGGAGCCGGCGGACAGCGCCTCGATCAGCTCCTCCCGGCTGCGGACCACGGCCGCCCACCGGCGGTCCATCGTGCGGCGCCCCAGGTTGAGGCTGAAGCACACGTCGTCCAGACGCAGGTCCGGGTCGGCCGTCAACCGGTCCCGCAGCCGGGCGCGTTGCTGCGCCAGCGCCTCGTCGTCCAGCGCGGACAGCGTGGCCAGCCGCGGCCTGCCGACGGCCTCGGGGGCGCGCTCGGTGGCGGCCGGCGGTTCCTCCAGCACCAGGTGCCCGTTGTAGCCGCCGCCGCCGATGGCCGTGATCCCCGCGCGGCGGATGCCGGCCTCCGGCCGCCAGTCCGCCGCCTCCAGCTGCGGAGTGAACGGGGTGCTGGGGAAGTCGATCTCCGGGTCCGCCTCGGTCAGGTTGATCGTCGGTGCCAGCGTCCGGTGGTACAGCGCCAGCGCGGCCTTCATGGCGCCGAAGCCGCCCGCGACCACACCGCCGTGGCCGACGTTGCCCTTGACCCCGCCGATCGAGCAGGTGCCGGTCTGCTTGCCGAACGCCATGCTCACCGCGTGCACTTCGAGCTGGTCGGTGATCGGCAGCCCGAGCCCGTTGGCCTCGTACATGGACACGGTGTCCGGGGTGACGCCGCCGACCTGCATGGCGCCCGCGATGCACGCGCTGAGCCGTTCCGGCTGCGCCAGGCCGTACGCCATCGCGCTCACCCCGTTGTTGTTGATGGCCGAGCCCTTGACCACGGCGTAGATGTGGTCGCGGTCGGCGACCGCCTGGGCCAGCGGCTTGAGCAGCATCGTGACGACACCGCTGGAGAGGGAGGCGCCGGTGCCGTTCGCGTCGAACGGGCGGCAGTGGCCGTCCCTGGACAGGATGCGGCCCTCCTCCCACAGATGGCCGCGCGGGTGCGGCAGGCGGACCATCGCGCCACCGGCGATCGCCATGTCGGTCTGGCCGAGCAGCAGCGACTGGCAGGCCAGGTGCACCGCGTAGTGGAAGCCGGCGCAGGCGGTGGTGACGGTGACGGCCTCGCCGGTCAGCCCGATGTAGTACAGCGCGTTGGACGTCATGGTGTCCGGCGACCACGCCAGGCCGTGCTCGATCGCCTCGGGGCCGACCGACACCCGGTCCGGCGGGGTGCCGTACAGCGCCGCGGTCTGCGGGTTGTTGGCGCCGTAGATGCCCACCTCGCCCCGGATCCGGTCCGGGTCGTAGCCGCCGTCCTCAAGCGCCTCCCAGGCGCTCTCCACGAACAGCCGGTTCTCGGGGGTCATCGCGGCCGCCATCCGGTCGCTGATGCCGAACACCGAGGGGTCGAACGCGTCGTACCCGTCGAGCGTGCCGCAGGCCCGGACGTAGAACGGGTTGTTGACCAGGGTCTCGTCGACCTTGATCTCGTCCTTCTCCAGGAAGCGCACGGACTCCCTGCCGTGTACGAGGTTGTCCCAGAACTGTTCCTTGGTGCGGGCGCCGGGCGCCTTGCACGACATGCCGATGACGGCCACGTCGCCCGGGTCGTAGTCCTGCTCGGGACGGTCGGACATGAAGGGCTCCTGCTCAGGTCGTCGGTGTGGTGGCTCAGTTGCCGGCGGAGGCGGCGCGGCCGCGCAGCGCGGCGCGGCGGACGGCGGCGCGGCGACGGGCCGACTCGACCGCCTCGGGGGTGGCGTCGCCCTCCTCGTCGAGCCAGCGGCCGAGGGAGTGGATGTCACGGAAGCGGAAGAGGTCGGGCACCCGGACGCGGCGGTCGAAGCGCCGGGTCATCAGCCGGGCCAGCCGGACGAGCAGGAGCGAGTCGCCGCCGAGGTCGTAGAAGGCGGCCCGGACGTCGATGCCCTCCGGTTCGAGGCCGAGCAACTGGCCCCAGATCTCCGACAGCGCCACCTCGGTCGGCGTGCCGGCGGCCGTCACGGGCCCGGCGCCGGCGGCCGGCGGCTCGGGCAGCGCGGTGCGGTCCAGTTTTCCGCCCGGCGTCAACGGCAGTTCGTCGAGGAGGACGATCGCCTGGGGCACCATGTACTCCGGCAGTTCGGCGGCGAGCTTGCCGGTGACGGCCGCCTGGAGCCCGGCGTCCGTCCGGACACCGCCTCGGGCATCGTCCTCGGTCACGACGTAGCCGACCAGCCTGCGGCCCCGTACGGCGGCGGCGGCCTCCCGTACCTCGGGACAGCCGGTCAGCCGGGACTCGACCTCCTCCAGCTCGATGCGGTGGCCGCGCACCTTGACCTGGTTGTCGGTGCGACCGACGAACTCCAGTTCACCGCCGGCGGTTCGTATGACGACATCGCCGGTCCGGTACATGCGCGCGCCGTCCACGAACGGGTCCGGCACGAACCGCTCGGCGGTGGTCTCCGGCCGGTTGAGATAGCCGTGGGCGACGCCCGTGCCGCCGAGGTACAGCTCACCGGGCACACCGGCCGGCAGCGGCTCGCGGTTCTCGTCCAGCACGTAGAGCAGGGCCCCGGCCGCGGGAGCGCCGATCGTGGGCTCACCGGTCCCGTCCCTCGGCACCGGCCCCAGCGTGCAGAAGACGGTTCCCTCGGTGGGGCCGTAGGCGTTGAAGACCTGGTCGGCGCCGGTCTCCGCGTACACCCGGTCGACCAGCTTGCGTCGCAGCGGCTCCCCGCCGAACACGACCGTGCGCAGGTTCGGCGGCAGCCCGCCCGCGTCGAGCAGGGCGTTCATCACCGACGGGATGGCGTGCAGGAGGGTGACCCTGTCGACGTACGGGCTCTCGGGCAGGTGGACGGTGCTTTCCACGAGCACGACGGCGCCGCCCAGGCTCAGCGCGGGGAAGATCTCCATCACGGACATGTCGAAGCAGATCGAGCTGGCCGCGCAGACGCCGCCGAGGTCGCGGTCGGCGAGCACCAGGTCCCAGGCGGACAGCATGGCCGCGCAGCCGCTGTGCCGGATCGCCACGCCCTTGGGGCGCCCGGTGGAGCCCGAGGTGTAGATCACGTAGGCGATGTCGGCCGGTACGACCGGTACGGGCCGTTCGCCGGGCTCGGTCGTCACGGTGCCGTCCAGCACGACCAGGGTCGGCCCCGCGGGGCAGTTCGACCGGGACGCCGGTGTGGTCAACAGCAGCCTGGTGCCGCTGTCCCGGACCATGAACTCCAGCCGCTCGGCCGGGTACCTCGGGTCCAGCGGCACATAGCAGGAGCCGGCGCGCAGGGCGGCCAGGATGCCGACGACCAGGTCGGGCGTGCGCTCGACGCAGACGCCGACCGGGACACCGGGACCCGCGCCCTCGGCGACGAGCCGCTCGGCCAGCGCCCGGGACCGCTCGTCCAGCTCGCGGTAGGTCAGTACGCCGGCGTCGGAGTAGACCGCGGTGGCGTCCGGGTTCTTCCCGGCCTGTTCGATGATCCTGGTGTGCAGGGTCTGGGTCACTGGTCCGTCTCCTCAGGACGGCCGCCCGGCGCGATGTCGTCGAGTGCCAGGTCGGGATGGGCGATCGAGTCGAAGAGCACGGTGCGGTAGAGCGTGAGCAGTGCCGTCACGGTCCGCTTCTCCAGGTAGCTCGGTTTGTACTGGACGTGGCCGACGACTTCGCCGCCGATGTCGGCCATCGAGATCTCCAGGTCGAACTTGGCGAGGTGCCTGCGCACGGGCAGCGGCTCCAGCGGCAGCGCACTGCCGGGGGCGATGGTGTCGCCGATGCCGTGGAAGAGCTTCACGGAGCGCGGAAAGGCGTCCGAGGAAAGCCAGTTGAGCACGATGTCGAACCATGGGGACCGGCCCTCGGCCCGCGGCGGCTTCAGGGCCTGGGCCAGCAGGTCGAGCGGGTAGTTCATGTGCTCCAGCAGGCCGAGCGAGAACGCGTGGACCTCGCGCAGCAGCTCCCGGAAACTTCGGTCACCGGCCGGGTGCGCGCGTACCAGCACCGTGTTCAGGTAGTAGCCGATGGCGGACTCCATACCGGGCTCGCCGCGCTGGGCGATGGCGGTGGCGAGGACGGAGTCCTCGACGCCGGCCGCGCGGTTGAGCGTGGCGAAGAACCCGGCCAGCGCGACGGTGCTGATCGACACCCCCTCACGCACCGCGAACTCCCGCAGCCGGAACGTCTCTTCGGCGCTCCAGCGGAACGTGAGGTCGCGGCCCTCGTAGGTGACGCCGGGCGGGCGCTCCATGGGGGACAGGTCGAGGTGCGCGGGCGGGTCGGCGAGGCGCCGCGACCACCAGTCCAGTGCCGCGTCGGCCGCCGGGCTCGCCAGCCATTGCCGTTCCCACTCGACGAAGTCGGTGTAGTGGGCGACGGGTTCGCCGTCGTCGGGACCAACGCCCTCGTAGAACTGCTGGAGTTCGCGGATCATCACATCGGCCGACGCCGCGTCGGACGCGATGTGGTGCACCAGGACCAGCAGGTAGTGGTCGGCGGGCCCCCGCTCCATCAGGACGACGCGCACCAGCGGCCCGTTGTCCAGGTCCATGGGCAGGTGGCCGTAGACCGCGAGTTCCTCGCGGGCCTGTTCGTCGTCCAGGTGCGTGCTGTCCACGACGAGGAACTCGTACTCGGGCTCGTCCAGGATGACCTGGTACGGGCTGCCACCCGCCTCCACGAAGACGGTGCGCAGCGCGGGATGCCGCCGCATCACGGCCGCTACGGCGCGGTCCAGCGCCTGTGCGTCGACCTCGGCCCGGATCCGGGCGGCCACCATGAAGTTGTACGGCACGGCGTCCGGCGCGATCTGCTGCATGAACCACAGCGAGGCCTGGCCGTGCGACGCCGGCGCCAGTTCGAGACCGAGACCGTCGGCGCGGAGCTGGTCGAGGGCCGGGGCGTCGGTGGGGTCGAGGAGACCGCGCGCGGCGAGTTCGTCGAGAAGCTCTTCGGCGTCCAGGTCGGAGAGGTTGTCGAGGAAGGCCGGGGCGGGCCGGGGAGGGGGCGCGGGTGCCGGGTCGGGCGGTGTCCCCGGGTGGGCGTACGACGTCTGCGCCGGGTCGGCGTGCGCGGGGGATGCCGGGGCGACCGGGGCCGACCGGGCGGGCGGTGCCGAGGCGGGGGGCCCCGGGGTGAGGGGTGTCCGTGTGCGGGATGCCTGTGCGCCCGCCGCCGTCCCGTCCACCGTGCCCGCGGCCGGCCCCGCGACCGCCTCGGCCAGATGCCCGACGAGTTCCGAGACGGTCCGCCCGTCCAGGAACACCACCGGCGACACCCGCTGTCCGAACAGCGACTGCACCCGGTTGACCAGGCGGATGGCCAGCATCGAGTCGAGGCCGAAGTCGCGCAGGCTCGCCCCGGCGTCGAACCGGTCCTCCGGCACGCCCAGCACGTCCGCGATCTCGCCGAGGACCAGCTCCTCCACCGACCTGTTCGGCACGGTCGTGCCCACCGGCTCGGCCACGGCCGCCACGACGGGCGCGGGGGCGGCGTCGGCGCGTGGCGCGGGCGCCGGTGCCGCGTCCAGCCAGTAGCGCTCCTTCTGCCACTGCACGAGCGGGGTCTGCACCACCTCGACGTCGTCGCCGAACAACGCGTCGAAGGTCAGCGGGATGCCCCTGACGTGCAGCGAGGCGGCCGCCTCCAGCAGGCAGCGCAGATCGCTCTCGCCACGCCGCAGGGAGTTCACCGCGTGCACCCGTGCCCCGTGGGTCACCGCGATCTCCTCGACCGCGCCGCGCAACGTCTCGTGCGGGCCGATCTCCACGAAGGTACCGACGCCGTCCGCGACCAGCGTGCCGATCGTCCGGGCGAACCGGACCTGGTTGCGCAGGTTGTGCACCCAGTAGTCGACGTCCACGACCGGGTTGACCGAGTCGGCCAGCGCCGTGGAGTGGAAGTCGATGGTGCCGGTCGACGGCGTGATGCCGTCGATGAGTTCGCGCAGCGGCTCGATCAGCGGGTCCATGCCGGGGCTGTGCACCGGCCGCTCGACCCGGATGTTCCTGGTCGAGATCCCGGCCCGCCGCAGATCCGCCTCCAGGGCCCGCACCGCGTCCGGCGAACCCGAAACCGCCGCGTTGGTCGGGCTGTTGACCACCGCCACGGCCGCGTGCCCGGCGTAGGGCGCGAGCCACGGCAGCAGCTCCCGCTCCGGCAGGTCGACCGAGATCATGGCACCGGGAGCCGCGGTGCGTTCGAGCAGATGCGACCGCGCCACGACGACACGCGCGGCGTCGTCCAGCGACAGCGCACCCGCGACACACGCGGCCGCGACCTCACCCAGGCTGTGCCCGACGACGGCGGCGGGCCGGACACCGAGCCCGAGCCAGACCTTCGCCAGCGAGACCTGCAACGCGAACAGGACCGGCTGCTGGAAGTCCATCTCCTCGAACCGGGCCTCGCCGTCCGGGGCGTCGAGCTGTTCGAGCACGGAGCAGCCGCCGGCCGCGCGTACGGCGGTGTCGCAGGCCTGCATCCAGGTGCGGAACCCGGCGTGTACGCGCATGAGTTCGCGGCCCATGCCGATCCAGTGCGTCCCCCCGCCGGAGAACACCAGCGCCACCCGCCGGTCGGTGTTGCCAAGGACCGTACCGGTGAGGACATCGGGGTGCGGGCGGCCGGCGGCGAACCGGGCGAGCCCGTCCAGGACGTCCTGCCGACCGGCGGCGAGCAGCGCCACCCGGTGGTTCTGGTGGGTGCGCCTGGTCGCGAGCGTGTAGGCGAGGTCGCAGACCCGCAGGCCCGGGTCGCGTTCGACGTGGTTGGACAGCTCGCGGCAGGTGTCGGCCAGCGCGGCCGCGGAGTGCGCGGAGACCGGTACGAGACAGAGCTGTTCGTCGCCCGCGGGGCCGCCGCTCCGGCTCGGCGCGACGTGCCGCCCCCGGTCGCCGACGAGGAAGGGGCTCGCCGTGACGGGGTGGCCCGCGGCGTACAGCGCGCCGAGCGAACCCAGCAGGGTCAGGGCCTCGTCGGCGCCGCGCCGGAGCGAGGGCAGGGTGGCCGCCGTGAGGATCTCGGACACGGACTTGAGGAGGACCGGGTGCGGACTGAGTTCGATCACGGCGTCGACGTCGTGGTCGCGCAGGTTGGTCAGGGCGTCGACCATCCGGATCTCGGAGCGGAGGTTGTCCGCCCAGTAGTCCGGCCCGAGTTCCGTGCCGTCGACGCGGTCACCGGTGACCGTGGAGATCATCGGGATGCGCGCCGTCCGGGGACCGAGGCCGGCGAGTTCGGCCCTCAGCGGCGCGAGGACGTGGTCGACGAGCGGCGAGTGCGGTGCGTGGCCCATCCGCACCCGGTGGGTGGTGACGCCCTCTTCGGCCAGCCGCTGGGCGAGCCCGTCGATCTCCTGCGGAGTGCCGGTGACCAGGGTGGAGTTCGGCCCGTTGTGGCCGGAGACCGTGAGCTGCCCGGTGAGGTACCGCCCGACGGCGTCGGCGCCGGTCGTGACCACGATGCCCTCGCCGCGGCCGACGGCCAGCTGCTGGAGCAGCCGGCCGTGGCAGGCCGCCAGCCGGGAGGCGTCATCGAAGTCGAGCGCACCGGCGACATGGGAGGCGGCGAACTCGCCGACGCTCTGTCCCACGACCACGTCCGGCTCGACCCCCAGCGAGCGCCAGGCGTCGGCCAGCGCGACCTGCATGCAGAACAGCAGCGGCTGGAAGACGTCCATGTCGTCCAAGCGCCCGTCCGGGGAGAGGAGTTGGTCCACCAGTGAGAAGCCCAGCAGCTCCCGCATCCGCTGGTCCGAGCGCATCATGGACCGGCGGAACACGGGCATGCCGGCCAGCAGCTGCCGTCCCATGCCCACCCATTGGGACCCGTTGCCGGAGAACAGGAACGCCACCCGCGGCCGGTGCCCGCTCGTCTCCCCGATGCTCAGCCCCGGGGCCGTCGTACCGGCGGCGAACGCGTCCAGTTGCGCCCGGAGTTCGCTCATGTCGCGGGCGGCGGCCGCGAGCCGGAACCTTCCTGCACCGGGCTGCCGCCCGCAGACCGCCCGCAGATCCTGCTCGTCGCGCAGCGCCCGGGCCCGTTCCGCCAGCGCCTCGGGGGAGTCCTCGGCCAGCAGCAGCAACGAGCCTTCGGGACGCGGCAGTTCCTCGACGGCGACGTGGCAGATCGCGCCGCCGAAGCCGAACGAACTGACACCCCCGCGGCGCGCGTCGGACCGGCGCGGCCACGCGGTGAGCCGGTCCTGCACCGTGAGGTGGTAGTCGTCGAACAGGATCTGCGGGTTCGGGGTGGCGTAGTGCAGGCTCGCCGGCAGCACGCCGTTGCGGATCGACAGCGCGAGCTTGACCAGGCCGACGATGCCGGCCGCCGCCTCCAGGTGTCCGACGTTGGACTTGACGGACCCGAGCCGCAGCGGCGTTCGGCGGTCGCCGCCCAGGACCGCGCCGATGGCGTTGGCCTCGATCGGGTCACCGAGCGGGGTCGCGGAGCCGTGGCACTCGATGTAGTCCACCAGGGACGGCGCGATGCCGGCCCGGCGGTACGCGGTGCGGAGCATCAGCTCCTGCGCCTGGGGATTGGGCGCCGTCATGCCGTTGCTCAGCCCGTCGTTGTTGGCCGAACTGCCCTTGATCAGGCAGTAGACGGGCAGCTCGCGCTCCAACGCCACGCTGAGCGGGGCGAGGACGACGACTCCGGCGCCCTCACCGCGCACGTAGCCGTCGGCGCGGGCGTCGAACGTCTTGCAGCGGCCGTCCGGGGCGAGCGCGCCCATCTGGTCCATGGCGGTGTAGTAGTCGGAGACGAAGCTCAGGTTCACGCCGCCGGCCAGCACCAGCTCGCTCTCGCCCATCCAGATCGACTGGCAGCCCAGGTGCACGGAGACCAGCGATCCGGCGCAGGCGGCGTCGATGGCCATGCTCGGGCCCTGAAGGCCGAGGACGTAGGAGACGCGGTTGGCGATGATGCCGTCGTGCATGCCGGTCGCGGTGTGCGGGGTGATCTGGCTGTCCGGGCCGCGATAGTGCGCGAGCGCCGCGTAGTCGCCCCAGCAGGAGGCCATGAACACACCGGTGTCGCTGCCGACCAGACCGAGCGGCGCGACCCCCGCGTCCTCCAGCGCCTCCCAGGCCAGCTCCAGTACCAGCCGCTGCTGCGGGTCCATCTGGACGGCTTCCCGGGGCGAGATGCCGAAGAACAGCGGGTCGAAGCGGTCGATCCCGTCGATGAACCCGCCCCAGCGCACCGCGTCACCGAGGAGTTCGCGCCGCGCCGCCGGCACCGGTCCGACGGCGTCGCGCCCCTCGGCCAGCAGCCGCCAGAAGGAGGAGGGATCGGGACCGCCCGGGAACCGGCACCCGATGCCCACGATCGCGACGGGCTCGTGCGGCGCCCCGCGGCGGTCCCTGCCGGAAACGGCACCCTCCGCGGCCCGTGGCGGACCCTCGACCAGTGCCCGGCACAGTTCGTCGACGGTCGGGTACTGCCACATCCAGGTGACCGGAACCGGCCGACCGAGGAATTCGGACAACGAGGCGGCGAGAGCGGCCGCCTTGGCCGAGTCCAGACCGTACTGGTGCATCGGTGCCCAGCGGTCCACCGCGTCCCTGGAAACGTCCAGCAACTCGACGAAGCGAGAAAGCAGAAAGTCTGTTACGGCGCGCAGGTCGCGCGCTCCGCGCTCTTGGGGCATTTCGCTCCTCGGCAGGGCGGATGGAATGGGTCGGCCGGTCGGCCCCGGAAAAGGGAGATGGTCGGCGACAGGGAGAATCACGCGGTCGCGTCAAGCGCTTCGACGCATGACCACGCGCGCGGAATCAGCCGTCAGGCGCTGATGAACGAGGAGTTGGAGGAATGTCAGGGCGATCGTGCATCCGAGGTCAGCGGATGGCTACCGACTCACGCTCGACGGATCGTGCCGCCTCGTACCCGAAGGCGGAGCTGCCGAAAACCCAATGACTGCACTGTGACCGCCCCCGTTGAGTCATCCCGACAGAATCAGCTCACGGTCAATTGCGTTCGACTGCGGAAACGCGCACGCGAAACCCCTCACGTGCACGGACACTGCCGACGGGCGCCACGGTCCGCTTTACCCCGGACGAACCGCATGACGAGGTGCTCACCCGATCGGCGAACGTCAGCCTGCCATCCGGTGATCGGTGAGACAAGAGTGCCTGCCGACGGGAAGGTGCACTGGCAGGATTTCGCTCCCCAGTGGCCGGTTCTCCCGGCATGCCCAAGGGCGGATCGCATGAACTTCGTCTTGTTTCAAGCCAGTTGGAAAGCGGGCGATTGACCTGTGTGAATCGCGGTGATCGTCTTAGGGGGTTCATGTCCAGGGGAGAGGGAGCAGCACCGCCATGCTCAACACATCGTCACCGGGGCGGGTCCTGTCGCACCGGCCGGGCCTGGCGCTCGGGGTGCTGGCCGGGGCGCTCGCACTGGATCTCAGCGGAATGGCCGTGCTGAACGCAGCCCTTCCGTCCGTCGGGGCCCGTTTCGACCTGCGCGACACCACGCTCCAGTGGGTCATGACGGCCTACTCCGTCACGTTCGCCGGATTCCTCCTGGTGGGCGGTCGGCTGGCCGACGTGTTCGGCCGGCGGCGGGTCTTCGAGGTCGGGGTCGCGCTCTTCACGGTGGCCGCGCTGGCCGGAGCGGTGGCACCGGACGGCGCGGTGCTGCTCGGCGCGCGGGCGGTCCAGGGCATCGGCGCGGCCCTGTCGGGCCCGGCTGCGCTGGCCCTGCTGACCGAGGTGTTCCCGGAGGGCCCGCGGCGCGGCCGCGCGCTGGGCGTGTACGCCGCGGTCGGCGCGGCGAGCTTCAGCGGCGGGATGCTGCTGGGCGGCGTACTGACCGAGTTCCTCGGCTGGCGCTCGGTCCTGTGGTTCTCGGTGGTCCTCGGCGCCCTCGTGCTCGCGGTCACCCGGTCCGGACTGCCCGACGGGTCCGGCACCAGGGTCCCGCTGGACATGGCCGGCGCGATATCCGGCACCCTCGGACTCGCCCTGCTGGTGATCGGCGTGAGCCTGGGCGGGGTGTGGGCATGGGCCCTGATCGCCGCCGCGGTGGTGTTCCTCGTACTCTTCGCCGTACACGAACACCGCACCCCCGACCCGCTGTTGCCCCTCGCCCTCTTCCGGGTCCCCTCGGTGCGGCTCGCCACCGCGGCCGCGTTCCTCCAGTACACGGCGTCGGTCGGGATCGTGTTCTTCGCACCGCTGTACCTCCAGGGCATGCTGGGCTACTCGCCGGTCGAATCGGGTCTCTCCCTCGTCCCGATGTCCCTGACGGTCTTCCTCACGGCCACCTTCGCCACCGGACGCCTGCTGGCCAGGTACAGCCCGCACGTCCTGATGGTCACCGGCCTCCTCCTGATCGGCGCGGGCACGGCCCTGTGGATGACCACCCCGCCGCACGGCGGCTATCTGGTGCACGTGATGCCCGGCCTGGTGATCAGCGGCTTCGGCCAGGGCCTGAACTTCCCCGCGATGACCACCTCCGGCCTCGGCGACGTCCCCCCGAACCGGCACGCCGTCGCCGGCGCCGTGAACGTCGTCGCCCAGCAGATCGGCTCCAGCGCGGGAGTCGCCGCCCTGGTCCTGCTCGCGGCGACCGCTGACACCCGGCTGGGGGGCTACCACCTCGCGTATCTGGCCGCCGCGCTCGCCTGTGCGCTCGGTGCCGGGGGCATCGCGCTGGCCCGGCGGAAGTGAGTGCGCCGGCGCCGTCCGCCGCGTACGGCGCGTGAAGCGGTCCGACCGCGTCACCGGGCGCCACGCAGCGCGGGAAACCGTGCCCGGTCCGCCGGTCCGCCCGGCAACTCGGCGGGGCTTCCCCGTACGCCGGCGTTCCCGAACGCGGACCGTCGAGGCACCGTCGAGGGCCGCCGCCCACGTCGGCCGGGGCCGGCACCCGGGCGCCACGGGCGCCCACCCGGTGCGCGAACGAGTGACAACACCGGGATGCCTGCCGTCCGAAGCACCCACCCACACTGTAGGCATGCGGTGACGCGGCGGGAGCCGAGGGGTACGGCGCGCGCCCGCGCCGCGGTCCGGCCCGGTGGTCAGCCCCCCGACAACAGGTGCAGGCGCAGGGCGAGTTGGAGCTCCAGCGTCTGTTCGGGGGTGTTCCAGCCGGGGCCGAGCAGGGCCTGGATGCGGTCCAGTCGCTGCACGACCGTGTTCACGTGCACGTGCAGTTCCTCCTTCGCCCGGGTCAGGCTCCCGCCGCAGCCGAAGTAGGCGCGCAGGGTGCGGACCAGGTGGGTGCCGCGCTGGGCGTCGTACTCCAGCAGTGGTCCCAGAGTGGCGGCGACGAAGCCGTCCACATCGTGGTCGTCGCCCAACAGCACGCCCACGAAGCCCAGTTCGGCGGCACATGCCCCGCCACCGGCACGGCCGAGCACATGCATGGCCTTCAGACAGCGCACGCCCTCGGCGTGCGCGTCGGCGATCGCCCGCGGCCCGGCCGCCGGGCCGGCACCGGCCACCGTGACCTCGGCGCCGGCCAGCCGGCCGAGCTGCGAGGCGGCGGCACGGGCGGCCTCGCCCGGCCCCGGGCCGGCGCAGGGCAGCAGCAGCACCACGGCGCCCTCGTGGACCGCGCTGACGCCGCCGCAGCCGAACAGGTACTGCACCGCGGCGTCGGCGAGCCGTTCGCGGGCCGCGTCGCCGGTCCGGGCGACGAGCAGGAAATGGGGCCGGTCGAGGTCGATGCCGAGGCGGTGGCCGCGGGCCACCAGGCCGGCCGGATCGCGGTCGGGCGCGGTGAGCAGATCGGTGACCAGGTCGCCGCGGACGCGGTTCTCGGTCTCGGCGACCGAACGCCGCAGCAGGAGCAGCAGGGAGGTGACGACGCTGCTCCGCTCGAACAGACGCCGGTCGGGGTCGTCGAGCTCCGGCCGCCCGTACAGGACGAGGCAGCCCAGCAGTTCCTGTCCGGCCAGTACGGCGCAGACCCAGCGCCCGTCGCGGAAGACGGCGTGGGCGGCCGCGCGTGAGCTTTCCGCCGCCGCGACCAGCGCGGCCGCCTCCGCGGCGCCGCCGGGGTCGTCCGCACCCCTGGTGAACGCGCCGCCGCCGATCGCGGTGAGCGGCCACCCGGAGCCGTCGTGGACCGCGACGTCCCCCTTCAGCAGGCCGGCCACGGCGGCGGCCACGTCCGACACGTCGCCGCCGCGCAGCACCAGATCGGTGAGCCGGTCATGGGATTCCGCGGCCCGCTGCATGGCCGCGGAGTGCTCCCGGATCACGGCGTTGGCCTCGGCGAGTTCGGCCAGGGCGACCCGTGCGTCGGCCATCGCCTTGGCGGTGTCGATGGCGATGGCGGCGTGGTCGGCCAGCGAGCACAGCAGGGCGACCTCTTCGGGGGCGAAGGTGCGGGGCGTACGGTCCGCCGCGAACAGCGCCCCGATGACCTGGCCGCCGCTCGCCGACCCCAGCAGCAGCGGCACCCCGAGGATCGCGACGAGGCCCTCGTCCAGGACGCCGGCGTCGATGCTTCCGGTGTGCAGGAACCGGCCGTCCGTGGGGTAGTCGGGGGAGGCGTAGGGTCGTGCGGTCTGCGCGACCAGACCGCCGAGCCCCTCTCCCATTTGCAGGCGCAGCTTCTGGAACAGCTCCGACACCGAGCCGTCGGTGACCCGCATATAGGTGTCCCCGGCCTCCTCGTCCGCCAGCGTGAGGTAGGCCGTGTCGGTGCCCAGGAGCATCCTGGCCCGCCGGACGATGGAGTGCAGTACGGCGTCCAGGTCGCGCAGGGCCGCCAGGTCGCCCGCGGTGTCGAAGAGCGCGGTCAGCTCCGCCTCCCGGCGCCGGTGCTGCCGCAGCGTGTCCCGCACCCGCAACGCCGCCTCGGTGGCCCGCTCGACCTCCGCCAGGTCCTGGCCCCCGGCACCGGCGCGGCGCGCCTCGGCGGCGACGGTGCCCAGTTCCTCGGCAGGGGCGCCCGCGGCGAGCAGTTCGAGCAGCCGGCGCAGGTGCGGGGCGACGGAGGGGGGACTGTGCGACATGGGCGGGCAACCATTGCGGAGTCGGGGCACTTGATCGGTGAGCGGCGGCCCGGGAGTGATACCGGGCCGCCGGGTGGACACGACGATCGGGTGGACGCGACCGTCAGGTGGACGCGGCCGCCCGCCGGTCCGTGGCGGTCCGCTCGGTGGAACCGTCCGTCTCGATCGCGGCCAGATCCCTGCCGCGCGTCTCCCGGGCGGCGACGACGGCGATCACGGTGATCAGGGCGGCCAGGCCGACGTACACCGAGACCGGAGTGGAGTCGCCGTAGGAGCTGAGCAGCGCGGTGGCGATCAGCGGGGCGGGGGCGCCGGCCGCCACCGAGGAGAGCTGGGCCCCGATGGACGCGCCAGTGTAGCGCATCCGCGTGGCGAACAGCTCGGAGAAGAAGGCCGCCTGAGGCGCGTACATGGCGCTGTGGAAGATGAGTCCGACGGTCACGGCCAGGACCAGGGCGGGGAACGACCTGGTGTCGAGCAGGGCGAAGAAGGCCCACGACCACAGGCCCACACCGACCGCCCCCACCAGGTACACGGGCTTGCGCCCGACCCGGTCGGAGAGGGCGCCGAACAGCGGGATCAGGCAGAACTGCACGGCGGAGCCGATCAGTACCGCGTTCAGCGACGTCTGCTTGTCGATCTTGAGGTGCTCGACGCAGTAGGTGAGGACGAAGGCGGTGATCACGTAGTAGGAGATGTTCTCGGCCATCCGCGCGCCCATCGCGACCAGGATGTCCCGCCAGTGGTCGCGGACGACCGCGACCAACGGCGGCCGCTCGGCCCGCTGTTCCGCCTTGCGTCGCTCCGCCGCGGCCAACGCCTCCTTGAACAGCGGGGACTCGTCGACGGACAGCCGGATCCACAGGCCGATCATGACCAGTACGGCGGAGAGCAGGAACGGCACCCGCCAGCCCCAGGAGTTGAAGGCGTCGTCGCTGAGCACGGTGGTCATCAGGGACAGCACCCCGACGGCGACCAGGTTGCCGGCCGGCGCGCCGCCCTGCGGCCAGGACGCCCAGAACCCGCGCCGCCTCGCGTCGCCGTGCTCGGACACCAGCAGCACCGCTCCGCCCCACTCGCCGCCGAGGGCGAAGCCCTGGATCAGGCGCAGCGTGGTCAGCAGCAGGGGAGCCGCGACCCCGATCGTGTGATAACCGGGGACACACCCGATCAGGGCGGTGGAAAGCCCCATCATCAGCAGGCTGATCACCAGGAGCTTCTTACGGCCCAGACGGTCACCGAAGTGCCCGAACACCACGGCACCGACGGGCCGGGCGACGAAACCGATGGCATAGGTGAGGAAGGAGAGCAGGGTCCCGGTGAGCGGATCCGACTCGGGGAAGAACACCCGCCCGAACACCAGGGCCGCGGCCGAACCGTAGAGGAAGTAGTCGTACCACTCGATGGTGGTCCCGATCAGACTGGCAGCGACGATCCTGCCGAGCCCGGTTGAGGGCGGGGGAGCGGTGTTTCCGGAGGCCATGTGCGCCACTTCCTCGTGTGCGGTGGGGACGGGTACGTGTCGGCACACGGTAGGAACATGCAGGTCAGGCGCACATGTGGTGGAGCGACATAGTTCGAGCGTTGGTTATGCGTGCGGCCACCATGCCGGCTCACGGAAGGGCGGTTCACGGGCTCGAATCTGGTAGAAACGAGTGCTGTCCGGATCGCACAGTTCGGGGTGATTTGACGGTGCGGTGCTGACTCCCGTGCTGACTTGGTGCTGACTACGCTCCGTTGAACTCGGACATCTTGGGGCCGATCGGCTCAGGGCCGTTCCGTGGTAGGCGACCTGAACGAGAGGTCAACCCGGCTTTGCCGCTTGGCTCTGCGGGAAAGGACAAGGCGTTGCGCCTGCGCGTGGTGTGCGTTCGGCCCAGCAGATTCCTGGTCTGCCGGCGGTACACGCTCACCATCGCCTCTGACCTGCGGCAAAGGGCGGAATCGTCTGCTGCTGAGACGAGTTGGCCCGCACCATGGTCCGGATCTTGGTGCTTGTCGGCGTGCGAGTCCTGCGGTACCACATGGCACAGGTTGTAGAGACCGTCCAGGGACGTCTGCGCCAGTCCAGAGAGGGCATGAAATCGCAGGTCAGAGCCTCCTGGTCCAGGAAGGGCTGCCCAGTTGGTGATTGCTGTGTGATACGCGAGTGATACGGCGAGGCCCCGCAGGCGTCGGCCCACGGGACCGCTGCGCGGAGCCATGAGAGGACGAAGCCGCACCGGAGGGCTCCGGTGCGGCTTCGTCTGAGAGCGGGTGCTCCGGCGCGCACGACGTGGTCGGTGCCGCATGCGGTCCGTGTTCCTGTGGCGCTCTCAGGGTGCGCCGACTTTGCGATCGCACTCGCCCCGAGGCGCGGTGCCGCAGGGCTGCCCCACGCAGGCGGCGCCCTGAGAGACCACCTCCGAGGCCGGGCACGGGTCGGGCCCTTGTCAGTAGAGTGAGAGGGGTGAGGTTGAAGGAGTGAATGCCGCCCTTCAGGCTCCTGCCGCAGGCGACATCCCCGGGACACTCGAGGAATGGACCACGCCCGACATGCCTGCCGCATGCGCAACCCGGACGGAGAGGACGCCGGGGTGGGGTGCGCCGAACTCATCGGTGCGGCGGCTGCACACGGAGATCCGCCGCAGAACCGACGTGGCCGGGATCCTTTCCGACCGCGTCGCCCTGGTGCAGTTGTTGGCGCCGTCCCGGCCGAGCAGAACGGCGAATGGACCGCTTTCACCGCTGCGTGGCAACCACTTCAGTCGTTCTGCATTTTCCGGAGGTGCCGCCGCCGACTTCTGCCTGGCTGAAGATGCCCGTCGAGGCGTCCCGTTGCGTGCTGCCGTCATCGCACCGTCGAAAGCCGAGAACTCCGGCAGCGTGCAGAAGCCGCGATCGGCCATGGCTCGCGCGACTATCGACACGTACTCGTCGCAGGAGTCGCCGCCGATCAGGTCCGTCAGCGCATGTCTGTGAGCAGGGTGCGGAGTTCAGCCTCCTGCTGGGCCGGCGACATCGGCGGGTTCGAGTGGTCGATGCCGAAGGTCTTCAGGACCTGGTCCATCTGGGCGTCGATGAACGTCCAGCCGGTGTTGTCCAGCGGCTGCAACGACGCCTGGTCGGCATCCCAGAGGTCTCGCAGCGACTGGGCAGCCGCGTGGGCCCCCTTCGCGTTCCCCGACTGGGCGTCCTTGAGCGACGTCGACGCGAGTGCCTTCAGTGCGTCGACCTTCTTGGACGGGAAGTGCTTCACGGCCTGGCCGGGGGCGAGGTGCACGGTGGAGGTGGCGTCCTCCTCCGGCGCGGGGCCAACGTGCGGCTGGTTGTGCGCCCAGATCAGCAGGCTCATGGTGGCGACGGCGAGGAGGCCGAAGCCCGCCAGCGCGATGCGCTCCCTGCGCGGGTTGGCGGTGACCTGCGGGGTGTGCGTGGCGTCGTAGGTCTCGGTGACGTCGGAGCGCGTCACCGTCAGGTAGATGACGGTCGCCAGGATGAGGCCGAGGAAGATCAGGCTGGTGGTGAAGGTGCCCAGCGCGAGGCCGGTCGGCTCACCGGGCTGAGCAACCTTGGGGGAGGCGAGCCAGTCGCCGATGTTGGCGCCCAGCGGGCGGGTCAGGATGTAGGCGAGCCAGAAGGAGAGCACCGGGTTGGCGCCGAACTTCCACAGCAGCGTGATCGCCGCAATCAGGGCGAGCGGCAACAGGACCGAGACTCCCGGGGCCCAGCCGGTGAGCTCGAGGGTCCAGTCGCCGGTCGCGGTGCCGAGCGCGAAGGTGACGAGAACGGCGAGCCAGTAGAACGACTCACGCGGCAGCGTGGTGACCGAGTGGATCGACAGCGTGCGCTCACGCGCCCACCACACGCCGAAGACCGCGGCGAGCAGCACCGAGAAGACCGCGGAACTGATCCACAGCGGCACGTTGAGCTGGTCGGTCAGGATGTCGGTGTACAGCGTGCCCGTGACACTGACGACGACCACGGTCAGCCAGTACGGGAAGGGGACGTACCGCTTGAGCCGCAACTGGACGCCCAGAACCACCACGAACACCGCGGTGAAGATCCAGGCGGTGTTCACCAGGCCGACGCCCAGCTTCATGTTGATCCAGTCGGCGAAACTCTCACCGACGGTCGTGCAAAGGATCTTGATCACCCAGAACCAGATGGTGACCTCGGGAACCTTGTTCAGCATCAGCCGCCCGCCGCGGCGTGTGCGGGCTTCGCTCGTCGTCGTCATGCGACGAGATTGGTCCGGCCAACCTGCACACAACCTGACTACACAGCCGCCTGGGGTGTGGGGAAGGTCACTTCGACGCGGCCGTGACCATCCGCGACCGCGCGGACTGCCACTCCCGCGGACGCGGCGAGGCGCCTCACCACGGCCAGCCCCAGCCCGTGCCCGTTGCCGCCGGTCACGCCCGCATCGAAGACCCGGTCGACCTCCGCCGGATCGAACCCCGGGCCATCGTCCAGGACATTGATCACGGCGCCCTGCGGCTGGACACCCGCGGTGACCCAAACCCGCGAACTGGCATGCCGCAGGCCGTTCTCCAGCAGCGGGGACAACACAGCCACCACGAGTTCGCCTGCCACGGCGACATCGACATCGGCCGGGACGGCGAGCTCGATGGAGCGACCCGCTATCGCCTGTCGCGCCGCCGTCCTGAGATCGCAGCTGTCACCGCCACCGGTCCGTGTCCGGGCGGCACCCAGGATCGTCGTGATCGCCGTGTTCAGGCGGTCGACCTCGGTCAGAACAACCTCCGGGGCCAGATGATCACCGGAGAGTTGCGCCAACTGCGCCTCGCCCCGCAGGGCCGTCAAGGGCGTCCGCAACTCATGGGCGATTTCATCGGTGAGCCGACGCTCGTCCGCGAACGCGTTGTCTATACGGTCGAGCAGTCGATCGAGAGTCCGCCCCAGCTCCCCGAACTCATCGCGGGGAACGCCGAGGTCGAATCGGCGCCCGCTTTCGTGATCGCCCCACTCGTCGGCAAGAGCGGCCATTTCGTGAACCACCCGCAACGCACGACCCACCACGAGGTACGCGACGACGCCTGCGAGCAGGATCGCGATGCCACCCAAGATGAGCGACATCGCCAGACTGCGCTGCTCCGACGTCTCGTACGGCGTCAGGTCAACCCTCACGACCGCCACGACGCGGTGGCCTTCGAGCCTGACCGGCTGGGCATACAGAAGGTCATTGCCGACCGTGGTGGTGCGGGACTGCCCGGAGCCGGCGAGCGCCTCGACGCGGTCGAGGACGCCGCGCGGCACGAGCCCGTCGACGAGGTGCCCATCGGCGTAGACCCACGCGACCGTGTCCAGCGCTTCGTTGCCATTCTCGATCAGCACGACGTGGCCGCTGCGCACGGTCACGTTCGCCGCCACCGCCTCCGCACGCGTATGCGCCAGAGCATTCGCGTCGGCGTCGGTCACCCGGCTCAGCAACACGTGAGAGACCACCACCAGCACCGCGGCCACCGCTGTCGCGATCAGAACCGCAAGCGCGACGACCCTCCCACGGAAGCCCGTCACTGCCATCGATAGCCCACCCCTCGGACCGTCGCCAGACGGTCGGCCACGCCCAGCACACCGAGTTTGGTCCGCAGCCGGCGGATGAAGGAGTCGAGGGTGTTGTCGCTGACCTGCGCGCCATGCGGCCAGCCGGCAGCGACAAGGGCGTGACGGCGTACAGCGTCGCCCTGCGAGGCGATAAGCCTGCCCAGCAACCGGAACTCGGTCGGCGTCAGGCTCTCGCTCGCTGAACCGTGGATCACGACATGTCTCGCCGGGTCGAGAACGACGCCACTTCGCGAGGTCGTCGCGGTCGTTCTGCGCAGCAGGGCGCGGACCCTCACCAGCAACTCCGGGACGTCGAACGGTTTCGTCATGTAGTCGTCGGCTCCCGCCTCGAAGCCGCCCACCTTGTGATGCATGCCGTCCAGAGCGGTCAGCATCAGCACCGGAGCATCAACGCCACGCGCCCGCAGCGCCAGGCAGACATCGCGACCGTCGGCGTCCGGAAGCCCTAGATCCAGGACGACCAGGTGAGGGACCGGATCAAGGTTCCGCAGCAGGCTGTCCGCCGTAGAAGCGACCGCGACCCTGTGGTTGTCGTGCTCAAGCGCGCGCTTGAGCACGTCGCGGACCGCCGCGTCGTCCTCGCACACCACGATAAAAGCCACGCGCTGACCCTAGATACTCCAGAGAGAGTTCTCCATTCTCCCTGGTCAGCGTCCTGCTGGTCGCGACGTCCGTAACGGCTCCTGCACCTGCACCTCGTCATGGGCGTCGAACGGCGACCGTTCGAGGCAGGGCACGACCGCACGTTTGTCTGGATGCTGCGCGGACAAGTCGATTGCACCGTCAGGGTGAGCGTGAACGCGGCCAGGAAGATACCCGCCCCGGTCAGGTAGCCGAGGCGGACAGCACGCGGCCGCGCAGGTGCGGCTCGGCACGTACTTGGGTCAGAGCGTTGGCGGTGGTGGTGACGGTGACCGCGGCGTAGCCGGTGGGGATCAGCAGCGCCATGAATGTGCCGTAGCCCGGCATCAGGCCCAGCGCCGCTTCCAGTGCTCCGAAGACTGCGGTTGCGGTGACCAGGCGCCGGGCGGTGGGAGCCTGACCGCCGTGGGCCGCAAGCGCCGCGCCGGTGAGGCTGCCTGCCGCGTAGGCGGCCGAGAGCCAGCCGAAGGCGGCGGCGCCGGAGTGGAAGACCTTGATCGCCATGAGAGAGAGGGTGACCTGGAAGTTGAGGCCGAAGGTGCCCACGACGGCGATGAGAGTGATCGGCAGCAGCAGCTCCGGGGCGGCGGTGATGTGGCGGAACGCCTCGGTCAGCCATGGACCGTCGCGCTGAGGGCCGCTGGGCTCGCGTGGGGCGCCGGTGGGGGCGGTGATCAGGCCGTAGAGGACCGGCAGGTAGGAGACGGCGTTGATGAGGAACACCGGGCCGATGCCCATGGCGGCGACGGTCAGACCGGCCGCGGCGGGGCCGAGGATGCGGGCGACGTTGAACTGGGCTGAGTTCAGGCTGATCGCGGCGGGCACCCGCTCCCGGCTGACCAGTTCGGCGATGAAGGCGTTGCGGGCGGGGCTGTCCACGGCGGTGGCGGTGCCGAGGGCCAGGGCCAGCGCATGAACGGACCACAGGTTCACCGCCCCGGTGACGGTCAGCAGCCCCAGTAGCAGGGACTGCACCGCCATGGCGGTCTGCGTGACGAGCAGCAGCCGGCGCTTGGGGAACCGGTCGGCCAGAACACCCCCGGTGTGCGAGTCGGGCTGGGCGTGCCGGCCATGGTCGCTCTCCTCGGCTTCGCACTGGCCCGCTGGATCACCCGACCCCTCCGAGCCCTGGAATGCGCCACCAGGCAACTCGCCGACGGCCGCCTCACCGACCATCCGGCCACCGACCGCGGGCCGCCGGAACTACGGCAGCTGGCCACCTCCTTCACGCGCACGGCAAACCGGCTCCAGCACCTGCTCCGCGCCCAGGAAGCCTTCGCCTCCGAGGCGTCGCACCAACTGAAGACCCCGCTGACCTCACTGCGCCTGCGCCTTGAGAACTTCGAGCCCCATCTCGCCCCCTGCGCCCAGCACGGTCTCGACGAAGCCATCGGCGAAGTGGGACGGCTCAGCCGCATGGTGCAGGGGCTGCTCGCCCTGGCCCGCCCGGAGAACTCGGCGATTACACCGGAGGTCACAGACCTCGACGCCGTCGTCGCCGACCGCGCAGCGATCTGGACAGCGTTCGCCGGTGAACAGCGCGTCGACATCACCGTGGCCGAAAGCCCGGCCGGGCCGGTGTGGGCAGTCCCGGGAGCACACGAGCAGATCATCGACAACCTGCTTTCCAACGCACTGCGGGCGTCCCCTCCCGGCAGCACCATCACCCTCGCAACCGCAGCGGCACCCACCGACTCCGGCCGTACACCACTCATGGCCGAGCTGCACGTGGTCGATCAAGGGCCAGGCATGACCGAGACGGAGCGGCAACGCGCCTTCGACCGGTTCTGGCGTGCCACCGACGCCCACCACGACGGCACGGTCTCGGCCTGTCCATGGTCCGGCGGCTCACTCAGGCCAGCGGGGGAGACGTCACACTCGATCGAGGCCGCACCCGGCGGTGGCATCGACGCCCGCATTCGGCTCCGGCCCGTACGAGGGACTCGCATCCGAGGACATTCCGTCAGCCGCGCCGGGTCACCGCACCTCGCCCATGCCGGGGCAGCCGGCCAGGAACACGGGCAGGCGCGCCTCCTGGACGATGGCGCGGGCCACCGGGCCCAGACCGACGGGCCGCAGGCGACCGTCCTCGCCGTGGCGCGCCCCGCACCGGCGGGCAGGCGATGACGCGATCCGGACTCGACACGCGGTTCGCGACACCGGTCGGGCGGCCGGGGCAACAGAGGTGCAGCGGTCACCGGCGCCGGAGTGCCGCCGCTCGTTCAGGCGCCGGCCGCCGTGACGACGGCGTCGGTGGTGAAGCCGAGCAGGAGGCCGAGCAGGATGCACCAGGTCGTGAGTGTCTTCAGCCCGGTCCTGCGGGCGACCGCCAGCAGTTCGATGACGACATAGAGGATCGAGCCGGCGGCGAGGCCGAGGAAGGCGATCGACAGGGTGTCGTCGACCAGGTGCTGGCCGATGAGCGTGCCGAGGAAGGTGGGGCCGCCGCCGATCAGGCCGAGCCACAGCAGAGTCG
This sequence comes from Streptomyces sp. NPDC001056, assembly GCF_053598955.1. Taxonomy (NCBI): domain Bacteria; kingdom Bacillati; phylum Actinomycetota; class Actinomycetes; order Kitasatosporales; family Streptomycetaceae; genus Streptomyces; species Streptomyces sp. NPDC001056. Next base: position 92,250 of record NZ_JBSFLI010000005.1, read on the forward strand.
GCCAGGACGGGCGTTCGCCTTCGGCGGCCAGGGGGGCGACGATGCCGAAGCCCTCGGTGGCGTTGTGCAGACCGAACCCGACGATCAGCAGGAGGGCGAGGGACAGCTCGCCCTGGGCCGCGGAGTTGCCGATGGCCAGGCCCTCGGCGAAGTTGTGCAGGCCGATGCCCGTGGCGATCATCAGCGCGAGCGAGCCTGCCTGACTGCGGGTCCTCGGTGCCAGCTCGGCGGTGGCGGCGGCACCGGGCCCGGGGCGGCTTGCGTAGGCGGCCCGGCGGCGGCCGGCCCAGGCGTCGTAGTGGACGAGCCCGGCCAGTCCGATCGTGAGACCCACGGCAAGGGTGATACCCCCGGACGCGACGCTCGCCCATGTGCGCTTGCTCAGCGCCTCGTCGACCGGTTCCCAGGCGTGGGTCAGGACGTCCCATACGAGGAAGGTCAGGATGCCGATGGCCACGGCGTTCAGGCCCGCCTTGAGGCGCGGGGCGGGCGTGCGCAGGCGACCGATGGGAAGGCCGAGGTAGATGGTGAAACCCGCGATGGCGCCGAGCAGGGCGATGTTCGCGCTGGACATGGAGACTCCGGTCTTTCGTGCAGAGGAAGCACACCGAAGTTAAGTCAGGTAAGGCTCGCCTAACAAGCTATGGGGTTCCGCTGCTGGGAAACTTGACGAGACCATTACGGGCAGTGCGGTGCGGTAATCCGTTGCGGATGGCCTCCGCACCCTCTTCGCCGGCTCTCGTGGCTGGGCGTGTCGCACGCCGAGGTCCGGGTGCACTGCGTAAAGCGGCGTTGCCGGTGCTCCGCAGTCACGGTGCATCGCCGTGAGTGCCTGTTTCCGATCCCCGGATTTGAGTAGCTTTGTGCCCTAGGCTGGCTGGGTGTCCGAGGGCGCCGGGCAGGCTGCGAGACGGGTTTGTGAGAGCTGTGGGGCTCGGCTGAGGCCGCAGGCTCCGCCTCGGGCGAGGTTCTGCTCGACGGCGTGCCGTGCCAGGCAGTGGCGTCGGGACCTGCGGTTGCGCAAGCGGGTCACCGCGGAACTGGGTGGCGTCAGCCGAGCCGAGTGCCCTGAATGCGGGGCCACTTGGGTTGCGGGGGTGGACCGCCGTTCGAACGCGGTCTACTGCTCGCGACGGTGTGTCACGCGAGCCTGGCGGGCGCGAAAGGAATCGTTCGACGAACGGTCACAGTGACCGCTTCGCGAACGCACCTGGATCGCCTCTTCGGTCAGAACCGGTGATCTCCAATCGTTTGTTGTGATCTTCCTATTGACGGTCTGGCGCTCGGTCGGAGAAGCGGGCTGGGTCTTGCCACGGCCGCGGGGCCGCGCCCCGGCTCCGCGGTGGGTGGTGAAACGCCATGCCCGAAGAGATCGAGATTGCCGACAAGGTCGGCAGCGTCAGCGCGGACCGGTACGCGGAGATCGTGGGCGAGCTGCGGAAGCTGGTGGAGACCGCGCCCGGGGTGTCCTTCACCGTCCACAAGGTCCTGGCCTCGATCACCGATGACGAGGAACGGTTCACCGCGATCACCAGCCCGCCCGAGGGCAAGGCCCGCTGGACACCGGACGAGGCCAGGCGCCGGGTCGGCCGGCAGGTGGAGCGCCCGGTCACCCCGCAGGAGAAGGTCAGCGCGATCCACACCCTGGCCACCGACGAGGAGGTCGCGGTCACCGTCACCAGCGACCTGCTGCGCCGCCCGACGGTGGTCGCGCAGGTCAGGCAGGAGGACAAGGTCCGGGTCGTGGAGGAGCTGACCCGTGACGACCATGTGGCCGCGACGGTGACCACCGGTCTGCTGCGCAGGCCACACGTCGCGTTCCGGCGATGTCGGACGACACCGCCCGCCACCAGGTCAACCATGCCCAGGTCGAGCGGGGCCGGCAGGCCCGCGAGCACTTCGAGGACACCAACCCCGTCGCGCCGGCGGTGAAGAACATCGACCGGTCGGTGGAGTTCCTGGACCTGGTCACCGCCTGCCATGCGTTTGTCGCCGCGGCCGGCCGACTCGTCCCCGGCATGCGCGACCGGCAGTTCGGCGACGACGAACGAGTCATCGTGCACGGGAACGTCGCCCGGGTCCGCGCGACCCTGGACTGGACCGAGACCGCCGTCGACACCGGCAAGGTCGACGTCGACAGCGAGCTGGCCCGACTCCTGCAAGGCGAGTAGCCGTGCCGCGCGCCTCGCAGCGCAGATCGCCGGCGGCCCAACGGCACGCCGACACCGTCCGCTTCGTGCTGTTCGAGGCACGGCCGGCCGGTCTGACCTTCCTCCAACCGGTCAGGTCCAGCGAACTGTCGCCCAGCCAGACCCGGGCGGGCCTGGCCTGCCTGCGCGACATCATCACCGAACGCAGTTGGCCGCCGCTGATCTGGACCCTGAAGGACGGCTACCAGTTCTGCGCCGACCCCGAGCAGCTCCAGGCATACGAGGTCGCGGTCATCCGCGGCAAGCTCACCGAGATCCGCCGCTTCATCACCGGGACCGTCGCCCCGCACGCCGCCCTGCAGCCCAAGGGCCGGTGGATCAAGCACCTGAACACCCAGCTCAACTCCGTGGAGTCCACGCTCGACGTGATCGTCGACTTCACCGACGCATGAACCGTCCGGACTGCCGCCTGCCTGGGGGCGCGGCAGTCCGGGGCTCCTGTCCAAGGGAGGAATCGTTGCCGCGGCCACGCTGCTACCCCTCCGACACCTGGGACGACGAGTGGGCGCTGATCGAGCCCCTGCTGCCGGTCCCGGCCTGCGACACCCCGACCGGCGGGCGCCCGGAGAAACACCCGCGCCGGGAGATCGTGGACGCGATCTACCCCCGGACGCAGCACTCAAGCCCCGCCGCCCCGGCCCGCACCGGAGCCGCTGTGCTGGCCGCCGCGGCCCGCGGACACCGCCGTCTGCGGCGGCCCAGCCCCCCGTCGACGCAGGCGAGGAAGGCCGGGCGGGTGAATTCCTCTCCCACGGATCGAGCCGATGGCCGACTCCGGCTCGCGGCCTGCCTCCCGCCGGTGATGGAGTCGCTTCCGGGGGCCAGTGGACAACCTCTACCCGAGGAAAGAACATGACACGCTTCGCCGTACGGGCGGCCCTCGCCTGCCTGTCCACCGTCGCGGCGGCCGCGGTGCTCGCCGCCCCCGCGTCGGCCACCGCCCCGTCCGCGGCCTCCGCGCCCGGTGCTTCCGCGGCCACCACCGCGCTCGCGGCCCGCGCGCTGAACCCCCAGACGCTGGCCGACCTCGACACGTCCATGCGGGGCGAGGCCTTCGCCAACGCCTCGTACACCTTCTATGCCGCCCAGGCCGACCGCGAGCACCTCCCGGTGACCGCGCAGACCTACCGGCGCACCGCCTCCGTCGAGCTCAACGAGCACTTCCGCGAGGAGGCCGCTCTGGCGGGCGTGGTCGGCAGCGACGCGAGCAACCTGCGCGCCGCGATCGCCGGCGAGACGTACGAGACCACCACCATGTACCCGACCTTCGCCCGGGAGGCCGCGCAGGACGGCGACATCAACGCTGCCGCGCTGTTCACCGAGATCGGCCACGACGAGGCGGCTCACCTGGCCAGGTTCCAGGCGGCCTTGCAGGTCGTGGAGACCGGCCGCGGCCGCATCCCCGCGCCGCCGCCCGTCGACGCCGTCCAGGTCCCGGCCGGCGGCCCGCAGGTGCACTCCGCCCGTACCCTGGCCAACCTCGACACCGCCATGCACGGCGAAGCCCTCGCCCACGCCCGCTACACCCTGTACGGCGAGCACGCGACGGCCGACGGGCGCACGGCGCTGGGCCGCCTGTTCCAGGGCACCGGGCAGGTCGAGCTGCGCGAGCACTTCGCCGACGAGGCCGTGCTGTACGGCCTGGTCGGCACCACGCACCAGAACCTCGTCAAGACCATCGCCGGCGAGACCTACGAGGCGACGGTCATGTACCCGACCTTCGCCCGCCGCGCCGACGCCGTCGGCGACCACCAGGCGGCCCGCCTGTTCCGCCACAACGCCGCAGACGAGGCCGGACACGCCCGCGCGTTCCAACGGCTCCTGGACAACCCCCGCTGACAAGCCGGCAGCACCGACCTCCTTCAGCTCCCGTCACAACGATCGTGGGACGCCTGCCCGGCCTGGCGGCGTCCCACCGCTGTCGGCCCCCGACCAGTGCAGCAACCCGCTGCCCGCTGCGCACGCATCGAGCATCTGGTTCAGAAACAGGTACCGAGATGGACGTGTCGCCACAGACGGCCAGGACAGCGTGGGCGACGTTCTTCTCCTCCAGACCGATCGCATCTCGGGCCTGCTGCGTCAGTACGCCGCCCCGCCCGCGTTGCTGACGGATGGCGACCTTCGTACCGTGGGGCAGTGGCTGGGCGTGCAAGAGGGCGGCGGCGTCGAGGAGTTCGGCGATGGTGGTGGCGGTGATGCCGGCCTGGGTGAACAGGGCCTGCTGGGTCATGGTTGGGGTGGCCTCCGCCGCGGTATGCGAGGCTGTGGCACGCCGTCCGGCCTCGGACCGGCCCGCGTCCACGGCCAGCACCGGTATCGCTCGTGTCACCCGGCGGGCAGTGCGCGAGAAGGCGCGGGGATAACCGAAGGACTCCAGGTGCAGCAGCGCCAGGTCGGTGTGGCGGTTGCTCTCCCACTGCTGGAGCATGTCGTTGTCGCTGAGGTCGTACTTGTCGCCGAGCGAGACGAAGGTCGACACCCCGATGCCGAGCCGGGCCAGCCCGTCCAGCAGCGCGATGCCGACACCGCCGGACTGCACGGCGACCCCGGCGGTGCCTGGTCCGGGGTGCTGGGCGGCGAAGGTGGCGTCCAGGTGGACGTGGTCCTCGGTGTTGGCAAGGCCCAGGCAGTTCGGGCCGCCGAGCCGCATGCCGTGGCGTCGGCACGCCTCCATCAGTGCGCTGCTCTCCTGTGCGTCCAGGCCCGCGGACACCACGAGCAGGGCGCGCACGCCGACCCTCCCGCACTCCTCGGCCATATCGGGAACGGCTGCGGCTGGTACGGCGCGATCACGGCGAGGTCCGGCACCTGCGGTAGGTCGGCGACGGACCGTAGGCATGTGCTCTGGTGATCGCGGCGGCCTCCGGATGCACGGCGAACAGCCGCCCGGCGTAGGAACCGTTGTCGATGTTCCGCAGGATCGCGCGCCCGACCGGCCCGGGCCTGCGGCGCGCGCCTATCACCGTGATGCAGCAGCGGCTGCAGACTGATGACGTCGGCGACCCAACCTCGGGCCTCGTCCGCGCTCAAGTAGGTTTCATTCTCTGTGAGTTCGACCGTGCGGTGCATCTCCGGTCCGTCGAAGTGGCGGGTGACGCGGCAGCCCAGGTCGTGGAAGACCTTCAGTGCGTCGTGGTTCTCGGCCAGGGCGTCGGCGCTGAACGCGGTGATGCCTGCCGTACGCGCGGCGTCCGTGAGGTGTTCCAGCAGGAGGGTGGCCACACCTCGGTGGTGCCAGTCGTCGGCTACGGCCACCGAGATCTCCGCCCTGCCGCCGCCCGGCAGAACCTCGTGCTCGGCCAGCCCCACAAGCCGTTCACCGCACTCGGCGGCCAGCGCGCGCTATCCGGACCGTTCGCCCCTGGCCACCCGCTCGGCGGCCTGCCGGGCGAAGGACGGGCTGACGGAGAAGTTGGGCCGCACCGTGGAAGATGAGGGCCCTCTTGCAGCCCGCACGGTCGCCTGGCGGCTGCACGCGTCCGGGGCTCCTCGGGCGTTTTCTCGGACCTCCCAAATTGCAGATCCTCCTGACGAAGGGAGTCTCCAAACACGCCGGAGAGGCCAGACTTCAGCTTGTCGGCTATTACGGAGAGTGAAGTCACTTGATCCTGGATCACAACCGCCTGGGCTTCAGTCCAGTCGGCTCGTGAACCGTCAGCCGGCACGGTCCGAAACCCGTGCTGGTTCGGTGCTGACTTTGAGGCCGCCGCGGTGGCAAAACCACAGGTCCTAGCCCCGTTCGAATGAGTTGTCGTACCACTCGATGGTGGTCCCGATCAGACTGGCGGCGACGATTCTGCCGAGGCCGGTCGAGGGCGGGGGAGCGGTGTTTCCGGAGGCCATGTGCGCCACTTCCTTGTGTGCGGTGGGGAGGGGGAACGTGTCGGCACACCGTAGGAAGCCGCAGGTCAGGTACACATGTGGTGGGGCTACATAGTTTGGGGGTGGGTTGTGCGCGCGGTCACCATGCCGGCTCGCGCACGGGTGGTTCGAGGGCTCGAAAACGGTCGAGGCGGGGGGCGTCCGGGTCGCGTGGTCCGGGGTGATCCGGTGGGGTGGTGCTGTGAAAGCCCACGTCATCACCCGTCTTCACGCCTCCCGTGCTGACTTCGCGGGCCGCCGCCGAGGCCGCGCTCGCCGGGCGGGCGCGTTGCCGGCGCGGCCGACGAGAGCGGAGCCTCCTTCGGGCCGTCGGTGACGATCCCCCTCACTCCTCGGCGGCGGGCCCTTGCGGTGGGCCGGAGGCCAGGAATCTGGCGGCGAAGTTCGCCAACTGCGCCCGCAGTTCCTCCCGCGGCACGCACGCTTCCCCGGCCAGGTACTCGACCAAGTCGGCTCGTGTCGCGGCGAGTAGGGCGTGGGCGGTGAAGTCGCTGTCGGTCAGGCCGGGAATCCGCTCCAGTACGGCTCGGAGCAGGCTGTGCCACCGCTCGTAATGCTCCGCCTGGTACGGGCTGCCGCTCCCGCCTTCCTCCAGGGCCAGCGCGAGGCGCCGGTTGTCGAGCTTGAAGCACAGGACGGCGTCGAGCAGGGCGGGCACGCGATCCTGTGGCGGGGCCGCGGGCCCCAGGGGCGGTGGGCCGGTCTCGACGGCCTCCCTGATCGGTTCGAGCCGTACCTCGTACAGCGCGCGGAGCAGCCCGGCGCGATCGCCGAAGGCCCGGAAGATCGTGCCCTTGCCGACGCCGGCCGCCGCCGCGACGTCGGCCATGGTGACGTCCTCGGGACTTCCGCGACGGGCGAAGAGGGCGTCGGCGGCCGCGAGGACGGCCTCCCGGTTGCGGGCGGCGTCCTTGCGGGATCTGCGCTCGGGCATGCTGCTCCTTCGTTTGCAAACCGGACCCACGGTCCGTATTGTCAAAACGGACCCGCAGTCCGGATTCTATGAGCTGGAGGACACCCATGTCCGCACCGACTTCCCCGGCGGATCTGTACCGCCACAGCCTGCGGCTGCTGCTCGAAAAGAACATTCCCGCGTGGGTCGCCCTGTGGGCCGGGGACGGCCTCATGGAGTTCCCCTTCGCCCCCGACGGCCTGCCACGGCGTCTGGAGGGCAAGGAGGCCATCGCCGCCTACATGCGTCACTATCCCGACCACATCGATCTGCACGGCTTCCCCGACCTGCGGATCCACCGGAGCACCGATCCGGAGACCATCGTGGCCGAGATGCGCGGCGTCGGCCGCGTGGTGGAGACCGACGCCCCCTTCGACATGAGCTACATCGCCGTCGTGACCGTTCGGGACGGGCACATCACCTCCTACCGCGACTACTGGAACCCCCTCGCCGTCCTCGGGACCGGCATCGACTTCGCCAGGAGCGGCCGATGACCACTGCTGGCACTACCTTGGTCATCGGTGCCACCGGCACCACCGGCAGCCGCACCGCCGCGCAGCTGACGGCCGCGGGCCACCGCGTCAGAGCCGCCAGCCGTCAGGCCACTCCGGTCGCCGGCGCCGAGCCGGTCCCCTTCGACTGGTACGACCCCGCCACCCACGCAGCCGCCCTCGACGGAGTCGACCGCGTCTACCTCGTACCGCCCCTGGGCGAGTCCGACCCGGCGGCGGTCATGCTCCCGTTCCTCCGGCTGGCCCGCGCCACGGGCGTGCGCCGCGCGGTGCTGCTGAGTTCCTCGGCGATCCCCGAAGGCGGCCCGGCGGTGGGAACGGTGCACCAGGCCCTGCCCGATCTGTTCGACCAGTGGGCGGTACTGCGGCCCTCGTGGTTCATGCAGAACTTCACCGGTACGCACGCACACGCCGTGAGTATCCGTGCGGACGGAGTCATCCGGACCGCCACCGAACGCGGCCGGGTCGGCTTCGTCGACGCGGGGGACATCGCGGCCGTGGCCGTCCGCGCCCTGACCGACGAACAAGCCCTCGACACCGATCTCGTCATCACCGGCCCCGAGGCACTCGGTTACGACGACATCGCCGTGATCATCACCGAGGTCACCGGTCGGCCCGTTACCCACCGCCGGCTGTCCTACGAGCAGATGCGCGATCACCTCGCGGCGCAGTTGCCGGTGGAGTTCGCCGCGATACTGGCCGGCATGGACCGTGCCATCGCCGAAGGAGCGGAGGACCGCGTCACCGACACCGTCCAGCGCCTCACCGGTCGGCCCGCGCGCACCTTCCGGGCCGTCCTTGAGAGGGAGACGCGACGCCACAGCTGACGGTTCGTGACCCTGCGTCATCTCGGCCTGGCCGCCTACGGCGGCTGTGTCCGTGCCGACGGCCGGTCTTCGCCGACATGCGCCAGCCGGGAGGGGACCCCGTTCGCTCCCGGCGCAGCCGGCCTCGGCGGGGCACCGGCCGTCACGCCGTGTCGGGCCGGGACTCGTAGTGCAGGGCGTAGAAACGGCCGTCCTCCTCGTACCCCGTGGGGTCGCCGCCCAGCGCCCGTACCGCCGCGATCGCGTAGCGCCGTTCCCGCTCGTCGGTGAAGAGGCGCTGCGGATAGACGCGGGAGACATCGACGGTGGTGCTCAGACCGTGTACGGCGAGTGCTCGGGCGATCGGCTCGTACGACACCGTCCGCAGCATGAACGCGCTGACCCACAACGGTCTGCGGGCGCCGTCCAGCAGCGCCGTGAACGTCCGGGCGGTGATGTAGCTGCCGCCGCCCGTCAGGGTGACGAGGCCGATGTCGGCGAGGGCGCGTCTCAGGCCGGGGCTGGGTGGGCCCTGCTCCAGATCGTCGGTGAAGGCGGCGTCCAGCAGACCCACCTCAAGCGCGTAACGCACGGCGGGAGCCGAGACGTCCAGGCCGTACACCGGCACCGCGTCCGGCCGGCGCCGCGCGGCGTAGAACGCCTTGTCGGACGCCGTGAGTTCCTCCGTCGACATGGTCCGGGCGGCAGGGGAGGCGTACCGCTCGTACATCTCGGCCAGCGTCACGTCGTGGTTGAGCAGCGCGGCGTTGATTCCGTACGAGCAGCACAGGTCCAGCACCGCCGTCTTCTGGGCGCCGGCGTCGTGGAGCGCGGCCCGGTCGGCGGCGGTCCGCCGGAAGACCGGCTGGGCATGGTGCGGGATCTCGTACTCCAGCGGCGCCAGCCGTCCGAAGTACGCGCGGGGATCCGGCCGGCCGTAGATGTCCTCGAACCGTGCCTTGCCGCCCGTGACACCCTCGGTACCGCCAGAGCCAGGTCCGGCCATGACGCACTCCTCCTCGTGCGACGCCTCCGTACCTGCATCATCATCTGTCTCCTGCGCCCGGCACGCATGTCACACCGAGGGTCTGCGCACCTGGTCGCTCCGAAGCGCCGACCGCACGACGATGACGCCCTCGGCGCCTTCGGGACGCCGGCCCGTCCGCCCGAAGGACCGCCACCACCGCACGCGCGGTCGATTCCTACCGCCCCTGCGAAGGCGCGCCGCGTTCCGGACCCGCGGACGTCGTCGTCCCGGCAGGGACGGGAAGCCGCAGTGACATCAGCCAGCCGACGACGGCCAGCGCGGCCATGCCGATGGCCGAGACGGTCAGCGCCCGCTCCCTGGCATATGCGTTGATCCCTACCAGCCCACTGGCCGCGGTGCCCGTGATGCCCCGTGCCGCCGCCCTCGCGCGCAGGGCGTCGTCGGACATGGCGGTGATCTGGACCTGGTGATCCACCGCCTGCGTCACCAGCTCCTTCTGGGCGCCGGAAAGCACTCTGCTGTCGTTCACCCCGGCCTCGAACCCGTACAGCAGCGATGCGGTCATCAAGGCACCGGCGAGTGCTACCCCGAACGAGCTTCCCAGATAGCCGGCCGTGTAGGAGAGCCCTGTCACATCGCTCAGCTCGTCCCGCTCGGGCGCCGACTGGACGAGATCGGTGAGTGTCGTGGCCATGCCCCGGCCGAGTCCGATGAGGAGCACGCCCGGGGCGAGTGCCAGGCCCACCGCCGCGACTCCCTGCGCACGCGGACTGAACAGGACGGCGACGGCCACGCAGCCGACGCCCATGCAGAGGAACGCCCCCATCGACGCGGCACGGTGGGTCGTCCTCCCCTGCCCGATGCGCCTGGCGGTCGGCGGGGCTGCCAGCATGAGCCCCAAGCTGATCGGAAGCAGCACGACCCCGCAGTGCAGCGCGCCGAATCCGAAGGTCGTCTGGAGGAAGACCGGCAGGAGGAAGAGCACGCCGTTGGGCACCAGGATCAGCATCAACTGGGCGGAGATCCCGGCCCTGACCGTGCGGTTTCGCAACACCGTCACGCGGACCAGCGGGTCCCTTCCACTCCTGCCGAGACGCAGTTCCCATCCGGCGAAGGCGGCCAGCACCACCAGTCCCGTACCCGCCATGACGGGAACGGGTGAGAGATCGCCACGCTTCAGCAGCGTGTGGCCGAGCACCGCGAAATCCTGCCGGGCCCTGAGCAGGCCGTACCGCCCCGCCAGCAGGGCCGAGACGACGAGCAGGACCAGCCCTGTCGTGGACAGCAGCACCCCGCGGGTGTCGAAGCGCTGTCCGGGGCGTCCCGGGAACGACCCGGCGTCGACCGTGTACCGCATGGACCATGTCACGGCCAGGGTGACCGCGGCTCCCAGGAGGAACGACACGCGCCAGGTCAGGTAGTTGGTGACCAGGCCGCCCACAACCGGGCCGGCCGCCGCACCGATTCCCGACGTCATGGCCACCGTGGACAGCACCCGGGTACGCGCGGCCCCGGTGAAGGTGGTGGTGAGCATCGCCATGAGCGCCGGAAGCATCAGGGCGACGCCGAGCCCCTGGAGCATCGACCAGCCGAGCAGGACGACCGGCAGGCTCGGGGCGGAGGCGGCGATCAGCGCGCCCGGAACGAAGATCCCGCCGCCGACGGCGAAGGTCCGCCGGTACCCGTGGCGTGCGCCGAGTTTGCTGCCGCTGATCACGAACGCGGCGACCACCAGCGCGTACAGCGAGATCGCCGACTGCACACCGACCAGGCTCGTGTCCAGGTCCCTGACGAGCGCGGACAGGGCCACGTTCATGGCGGTGGCGGTGTAGTTGATCAAGAGGTTCTCGGCGGCGAGGAGGAGGAACAGCGTCCTGGAGGCCGGTGACGTCCCCTCCTCGATCGGTCCGCCGATCCACCGTGCCCCGTTTCGCCCATGCACGAATGCGTCCCACCGTTCGGTCGCCGGCCCGAGGCGGGGCCTGCCGCTCCAGGACCGGCCTTCTCGTTTCCGATTCCCGGTCCAGGGTGCACGCCGTGCCCGCCGCGGGCTTGTGGGACGCGCCAGCACGGATCCGAGCGGGCGACACCGAGGGCCGGTGCCGCACGGGAAGGGGGCCGCGGTTGTTTCGGTCGGACCTCATGACAGGTATGACATAGTCGTTTCAGGAGCTTCAAGCAGGTGGGGAGTAGTCATGTCCGTCGAGTGGGAGCCCGTTCGCCAGGCTCGCACGCATGAACTCGTGCTGGAGAGCATCGAGCAGCGGGTGGTCGCAGGCGAGCTCAAGGCCGGGGACCGGTTGCCCCCCGAGCGTGAGCTGGCGCCCGTTCTCGGTGTCAGCCGGTCCGCCCTGCGGGAGGCGCTGCGCGTGCTGGAGACGATCGGCGTGCTGGTCGCCCAGTCCGGCCGTGGTCCCGACGCCGGAGCGCGCATCGTGCGCCACCCGGACGACGCCCTCGGCCGGCTGCTCCGCCTGCACGTCGCGCTGGGCAGCTACAGCCTGCAGGACGTCCTCGAAGCGCGGGTCACGCTGGAACGCCACAGCTTCGAGGCCGCCGCCGGGAACGCCCCGTTGGAGGACATCGAGGAGGCGGAGCGGATTCTTCACCGGATGCGCGCGCCGGGCGTGGAGGTGGCGGAGTTCAGCGACCTGGACACCCGGTTCCATGTCCTGATCGCCCGCGCCTCCGGCAACCAGCTCATCTCCACCCTCACCGCGGCCGTACGCGAGTCGGTGCGGCCGATGATCCTCCGCGCCCTGGAGGCGGCCGAGGACTGGCCCGCCACGGCGGGCGCCCTGAACGACGAGCACGCGGAGATGCTGCGCCTGCTGCGCGCCGGCGAGGGCGTCCAGGCGGCCGACGTGGCCGAGAAGCACATTCGCGGCTTCCACGGCGGGCTGGTCGACGACAAGCGCTGACCGGCCGGCGCCGGGCATGTACCGGCTCGGTGGTCGGCAGGCGTCCGGCGGGATCCCGGCGGCCGGTCGGTGGGCACCTGTCCGGCGGGGCAGAGCGCCGGGCAGGCGGGTGCCGGATCGGTCGGCCGCTTTGAACGGGTGCGCGGCCACCGGCCGGTCGAGGTACCGGACGGCGGCCGACGCGCATCCGCGGGCGGCCGGCGTCTGTCCCGCGGCGGCCGGACGGGGGAGCGGGCCGGGCAGGGCTGCCCCGGCCCGCTCGTCATGCCATGTCCGTCACGGCAGCATCCACGACAGCACCGGCGTCGACTGGAGGTAGACCAGTACGCCGAGCACGGCCAGCATGGCCACGCTGTAGCCGAGGACCTTGCGCAGCAGAACCCGCTCGGACCCCGGCTGATCCACGGCGGTCGCGGCGATCGTCAGGTTCTGCGGGCTGACCAGTTTGCCGACCACGCCGCCGGAGGAGTTCGCGGCCACCAGCAGGGTCGGGTCGATGCCCGCGGCCTTGCCCGCGCTCTGCTGGAGGGTGGCGAACAGGGCGTTCGCGGACGTGTCGGAGCCGGTGACGGCGGTGCCCAGCCAGCCCAGGGCGGGGGAGAGCAGGGCGAAGACCGAGCCGACCGCGGCGAGCCAGGTGCCGATGGCGACGGTCTGGCCGGACTGGTTCATGACGTAGGCGAGCGACATCACGGTGGCGACCGTGGCGATGGCGCCCCGCATGGTCTTCAGGGTGCTGCCCGCGGCGGCCAGCCCCATGCGGCCCGACATCGGGAAGCGGGCCCGATCGTCGGCCAGGCTGTAGACGAGCATCACCAGGAGGCCGGAGATGATCAGCAGGGTGCCGGGGTTGCCCAGGACATCCAGCTTGTAGACGGCGCTGGCCGAGGGGGTGCCGTCGGCGCCCACCAGGTTGCCGTACAGGCCGGGCCAGTCGAACTTGACGGCGGCCTTGCCGAGCAGCGCGGGCATGTCGACGCCCACGGTCAGCTTGGCGAGGGCGAAGACCACGATCACCAGGGCGTACGGCAGCACGGCCAAGGTGACGCGGCGTCGGGTCAGCGGCTCGGTCTCGACCTGGGAGCGCTGGTCCTCGGGGGTCTGCGGCGTCCAGAAGCGCAGCATCACCACCGCGGCGGCGAAGGCGACCAGCGACGCGACCACGTCGGTGAGCTCGTACGCGAAGTGCGTGGAACACCAGAACTGGACGACGGCGAAGACGCCCCCGGTGACCAGGGCGACGGGCCACAGCTGGCGGAAGCCGCGCACCCCGTCGACCAGGAAGAGCAGCAGCATGGGGACGAAGAGGGCGAGCACCGGAGTCTGGCGGCCGACCACGGCGGCGATGTCCTCGGGCTTGATGCCGGTGAGGCTGCCGCCGGTGGTGATCGGGATGGCCATGGCGCCGAAGGCGACGGGCGCGGTGTCGGCGACCAGAACGGTCACGGCGGCCTTGACCTTGGGCAGGCCTATCGCCATCAGCATGGCGGCCGTGATCGCGACGGGGGCGCCGAAGCCAGCGAGGGCCTCCAGCAGTCCGCCGAAACAGAAGGCGATCAGCATCGCCTGGATCCGCAGGTCGCCGCGGCCGACGGCGCTGAAGGAGCGGCGTAGGTCCTCGAACCGCTTGCTGACGACGGTGAGTTCGTAGAACCAGATGGCAGCCACGACGATCAGCATGATCGGGAAGAGGCCGTTGAACAGGCCCTGCGTGGCGGACAGGACGCCGAGGCGCACGGGCATCCCGTAGCCGACTGTCGCGACGAGCAGCGCTGTGACCAGGGAGCCGAGCGCCGACTGGAGGGCCGATCGCCTGGCCGCCATGAGGAGCAGGAAGAACACGGCCAGCGGTACCAGGCCCAGCAGGGCCGTGCCGGTCAGGCTGCCCCCCACGGCGTGCACATCGGGGGTGTAGGCCGCGAAGACGGCCGGTGGCGCGGTGGACACGTACGTGCTCCTCCTTGAGCTGCGACTCCTGCGACTGCTGCGCGCCTGTACCGGTGCCGTGTGCACGGCCGGAATCCGCCGGTCCGGTCCCGCCGGTCGGCACGTGATGTGGCGCATGTCGCTGATGAACGGCAATCAGTAGGGCATCGATGATGTCGCATGTCAATAAGGTCGGACCGAAACGTGTCCGATCGAAATCCGGACGTGGGGTTCTATGGTCTGACCTAGTATGGTCGGACCGTAAGTCAGCTCCTCGCCCTTCCTCGCGTCCCTCGCTCGTTCCACGGAGGTGCCATGCGCATCGGACTCTTCGCCACCTGCCTCGGGGACACGCTGTTCCCCGACGCGGTCAAGGCCACCGCGGTCCTGATCGCCCGCCTCGGCCATGAGGTGGTCTTCCCGCCCGCGCAGACCTGCTGTGGCCAGATGCATGTCAACACCGGCTACCAGCGCGAACCCGTCCCGCTGGTGCGGAACTTCGCCGAGCAGTTCGGCGACCCGTCGATCGACGCGGTGGTCATGCCGTCCGGCTCGTGCGCGGGCTCGGTCCGCCACCAGCACCCGATCGTGGCCGAGCGGTACGGGGACGCGGCACTGCGCGACGGCGTCGCGACCGTCAAGGCCAAGACCTACGAGCTGTCGGAGCTCCTCGTCGACGTGCTCGGCGTGACCGACGTCGGCGCCTACTTCCCCCACCGGGTCACCTACCACCCCACCTGCCACTCGCTGCGCATGCTGCGGGTGGGGGAGAAGCCGCTGCGGCTGCTGCGCGCGGTGGACTCCATCGACCTGGTGGAACTGCCCGAGGCGGACGCCTGCTGCGGTTTCGGCGGCACCTTCGCGGTCAAGAACGCCGACACGTCCGGCGCCATGCTCCAGGACAAGACGGGCAACATCCTGTCCACCGGCGCGGACGTGTGCACGGCGGGCGACTCCTCCTGCCTGATGCACATCGGCGGCGGCCTGTCCCGCGTCGAGTCCGGCACCCGCACCCTCCACCTGGCGGAGATCCTCGCCTCGACCCGCACCTCGCCCTTCGTGTTCCCGAAGACGGAGACCACCGCCCGATGAGCAGCACCTTCCTCGGCATGCCCGCCACCCCGCCCCGCTCCCCGTTCGGAACCGGCAACCTGCGCGGTGAGCGGAAGTTCCCCGAGGCCGCCCGCGACGAGCTGCGCAACGAGCAACTGCGCGGCAACCTGCGCAAGGCCACCCACTCCATCCGCGCCAAGCGGCTCGCGGTCACGTCCGAACTGCCCGACTGGGAGCGGCTGCGCGACGCCGGCTCGGCGATCAAGGCCGACACCATGAACCGGCTGCCCGAGCTCCTCGAACAGCTGGAACGCAAGGTCACCGAGCACGGGGGCACCGTGCACTGGGCGCGGGACGGCGTCGAGGCCAACGAGATCGTCACCCGCCTGGTCAAGGAGACCGGCAGCGACGAGGTCATCAAGGTCAAGTCGATGGCCACCCAGGAGACCGGCCTCAACGAGCACCTGGAGAGCCAGGGCGTCACGGCGTACGAGACCGACCTGGCCGAACTGATCGTGCAGCTCGCCCACGACAAGCCGTCGCACATCCTCGTACCGGCGATCCACCGCAACCGCGACGAGATCCGCGACATCTTCCGCTCCGCCATCCCCGGCGTCGATCCGCGACTGGACTCCGTGCCCGCCCATCTGGCCGCCGCGGCGCGGGCGTACCTGCGGGAGAAGTTCATGAGCGTCCCGGTGGCGGTCTCCGGTGCCAACTTCGGCATCGCCGAGACCGGCACCCTGTCGGTCGTCGAGTCCGAGGGCAACGGCCGGATGTGCCTGACCATGCCGAAGACGCTGATCACCGTCATGGGCATCGAGAAGATCCTGCCCCGCTACCAGGACCTGGAGGTCTTCCTCCAGCTGCTGCCGCGGTCCTCCACCGGTGAGCGGATGAACCCGTACACCTCGATGTGGACCGGCGTCGTCCCCGGCGACGGACCGCAGGAGTTCCACCTGGTGCTTCTCGACAACGGCCGCACCGCCGCGCTCGCCGACCGGATCGGGCGTCAGGCACTGCACTGCATCCGCTGCTCGGCCTGCCTCAATGTCTGCCCGGTGTACGAACGGGCCGGCGGCCACGCCTACGGCTCCACCTATCCGGGCCCCATCGGCGCCGTACTCACCCCGCAGCTCGCCGGCATGGACGCCGCCAAGGACGACCCCAACAGCTCGCTGCCGTACGCCTCCAGCCTGTGCGGGGCCTGCTTCGACGCCTGCCCGGTGAAGATCGACATCCCGTCGCTCCTGGTCGAGCTGCGGCACCAGCACACCGAGCACGCCGGAGCCACCGCCGAGAAACTGGCGATGAAGGCCGCGGCGACGGTCATGAGCCGGCCCGGTCTGTTCACCGCCGCGCAGAAGGCGGCCGGCGCGGGCGGCAGGGTGCTGGCCGGACGCGACCGGAAGATCTCGCGTCTCCCGGCGCCGTTCGACGGCTGGACCGACACCCGGGACATCCCGGCACCGCCCCGCCGGACCTTCCGCTCCTGGCTGGCCTCCGCCGAGGGCGAGGCCGCCTTGCGGTCGGCCGCCGAGGAGGGCGCCCGGCTCGGGGGCGACGCCGTCCGGCACGATGCTCAGCACGACGCCCACGAGGAGGGGAACCGATGACCACGACCGCACGGGAGACGGTGCTCGGCCGGGTCCGGGACGCCCTGGCCCTGTCCGGCCGGGTGCCGGACCCGGAGGAGGACGCGGCGGGACCGGCGGTGCCGCGCGCCTACCGCACCGGCCGCACCCTGCCCGACCACGAACGTCTCGAACTGCTCGTGGACCGCCTGGTGGACTACAGGGCGGCGGTGCGCACCTGCGTCGCCGCCCGCACCTCCGAGGTGATCGCCGAGGCCCTCCGCGAGCGCGGCGCCCGCCGGGTCGGCGTGCCCGCCGGCCTCGACGAGACCTGGCTCGCCGGGTACGACGGAGAGGTCCTGCGCGACTCCTCGGACCTGCCGGCGCCGCGACTCGCCGTCCTCGACGGCGTGGTGACCGCGTCCGCGGTGACCTGCGCGGAGACCGGCACGATCTTCCTGGACGGCTCCCCGGACCAGGGCCGGCGCGCGCTGTCGCTCGTGCCGGACCTGCACGTCTGCGTCGTGGACCTGTCGTCGGTGGTCGTCGGCGTGCCGGAGGCGGTCGCCCGGCTGGTCCCGGAGCGGCCCACGACGCTGATCAGCGGCCCGTCGGCGACGTCCGACATCGAACTGGAGCGCGTCGAGGGCGTGCACGGCCCGCGCACCCTGGTCGTGGTGATCCGCACCGACGCCTGAGCCGCGAACGGCGGCGGCGCCGCGCCGCCGTCGTGGCGCCGCCGTGCCGGTCCGGCCCAGGCGTGCGCCGAGGCGGAGCCCCGGGCGGAGGGGCGAGGTGCCGGCCCTGTGATGCCGAGCAGCGGTGGCGAGCCCTGGCGGCCCACTGCTCGCCTCGGGCAGGTCAGCGGCCTGGGACGCGGGGGCCGGTCACTGTGCCGGGATCGCGCGTACCAGGTGCTTGCTCATGATGGAGACGCGGTTGAAGGCGTTGATGGTGATCGTCACCCAGACCACCGCGGAGATCTCGTCGTCGGTCAGCACACGGCGGGCGTCGTCGTAGGCGTCGTGCTGCGCGGCGGCGTCCGCCGGGCTGGTGGTCGCCTCCGCGAGGGCGAGCGCCGCCCGCTCCCGGGGACTGAACAGCTCGGTGTCGCGCCACGCCGGGAGCACACCGAGTCGCTGGGTGGTCTCCCCGGCGCGCAGCGCGGCCCGGGTGTGGACGTCGAGGCAGTAGGCGCAGCCGTTGATCTGCGAGACGCGCAGGTTGACCAGCTCCACCAGCCTGCGGTCCAGGCCGGCGTCGGCCGCGACCGCCCGGACCTCCTCGGCGGTCCGGGTCAGGGCCCGGTACGCCCGTGGACTGCGCTTGTCGACGAACACCCGTCGGCTCGCCTGCGCCTGGGTCGGATCAGTCACCTGCACTCCTTCGGCGGGCCGCTTCCGGCGGCTCCGGGACGGCCGCACTCTCGGGGAGTAGCGCCCGTGATCACCCGCATGATAGTTGAATTAACAACGAAAGCGGGAGGTGCTTCATCATGAGCGACGCCGAGGCTCATTCCATCGAACCGTCGCGCGGTCCGACCGCGGGCGGGGAGGCAGGCCCACGGGTGGAGGTCCTGTCCGCACGGGACGTCCCCCTGGGCGGCCCGCGCGCGATGACGGTACGGCGCACCCTGCCGCAGCGCGCCCGGACCCTGATCGGCGCCTGGTGCTTCGCCGACCACTACGGGCCCGACAATGTCGCCGAGACCGGCGGGATGGACGTCGCCCCGCACCCCCACATCGGACTCCAGACGGTGAGCTGGCTGTTCAGCGGTGAGATCGAACACCGCGACAGCCTGGGCACCCACGCCTTCGTGCGCCCCGGCGAACTCAACCTCATGACGGGCGGACACGGCATCGCCCACTCGGAGGTCTCGACCCCCGCGACCACGGTGCTGCACGGGGTCCAGCTGTGGGTGGCGCTGCCCGGAGAGCGCCGACACACCGCGCGCGCCTTCCACCACCACGTCCCGCGCCCGGTCCCGTTGGACGGTGGCGAGGTACGGGTCTTCCTCGGCTCGCTGGCCGGCGACACCTCGCCCGTGCCCACCTTCACCCCGCTGCTCGGCGCCGAAGTCACCCTCCAGCCGCACGCGAGCGTCACTCTTGCCGTCGACGAGCGCTTCGAGCACGGTCTGCTGGTCGACCGGGGCGAGGTCCGGCTGGCCGGAACGCCGCTGGGCCGGTCCGACCTCGGCTACCTCGGCCCCGGTCGGACGACGCTGAGCATCACCAACACCACCGACGGCGCGGCCCGGACGATCCTGCTCGGCGGCCCGCCCTTCGGCGAACGGATCGTCATGTGGTGGAACTTCGTCGGCCGCGCTCACGACGAGATCGTCCGGGCCCGGGAGGAATGGCAGCACGCCTCCGACCGCTTCGGCGAGGTCATGGGCTACGACGGGGACCGACTGCCCGCCCCGGCCCTGCCGGGCGCCCCCATCCACCCGCGCCGGAATCCCGCACCCCCGACCCCCGAAAGGCATCCCATGGCCACGCCCGCCGCCCCCGTCGTCCGACGAGTCGAGGACAAGCACCGGTACGAGATCCTGGTCGACGGTGTACTCGCCGGCTTCACCGAGTACCTGGACCGTGACGAGCAGCGCGTTTTCTACCACACCGAGACCGGCGACGCCTTCGCCGGACAGGGCCTCGCGTCCCGCCTGGTCCAGCAGGCCCTGACCGACGTGCGCGACGCGGGAAAGCGCATCGTGCCGGTCTGCCCGTACGTGGCGGGATTCCTGGAGAGGCACGACGAGTTCGCCGACATCGTTGACCCGGTCACCCCGGACGTCAGGCACTGGCTCCGCGAGGCACTGCGCTGACCGGATACCGAGGTCGTCCTCGCCCGCTCGGTGACTCAGTGCTCCGTCCGGGAAGGTCCGCCACCGCCGACCGCTGCCGCGGCCTCGTCGACCAGGAGCGCGGCGCCGGTCGCGGCGAGGACCTCTTCCACGGTGATGCCCGGCGCGGTCTCGGTCAGTCTCAGCCCCTCGGGGGTGACGTCGATGACGGCGAGATCGGTGATGATCCGGTTCACCACACGGCGCCCCGTGGCGGGCAGGCTCAGCTCCTCGACGATCTTCGGACTGCCGTCCTTGGCCGTGTGCTCCATCACGACCACCAGCCGCCGGGCGCCGTGGACCAGGTCCATCGCACCGCCCATGCCCTTGACCATCTTGCCGGGGATCATCCAGTTGGCCAGGTCGCCGTGGGCCGACACCTGCATCGCGCCGAGCACGGAGACGTCGATCCGGCCGGCCCGGATCATGCCGAAGGAGAGGGCCGAATCGAAGTAGGCGGTGCCGGGCACGGTGGTCACCGTCTCCTTCCCGGCGTTGATCAGGTCGGGGTGCTCCTCGCCGTCGTACGGATAGGGGCCCACGCCCAGGATGCCGTTCTCCGAGTGCAGCACCACGTGCACCCCCTCCGGCAGATGGTTCGGGATCAGCGTGGGCAGGCCGATGCCCAGGTTGACGTACTGGCCGTCGCGCAGCTCCCGGGCGGCGCGGGCGGCGAGCTGGTCGCGGTCGAGCGGCATGATCACTTCTCCTCGGAATCGGTGCGCGAGCCGGCCGCCGCGGCGCCGGCGGGTACCGGGCGCACGGTGCGGCGCTCGACGCGCTTCTCCAGCGAGCCGTCGACGGCGATCACACGGTCCACGTAGACGCCCGGCAGATGGACGGCGTCCGGGGGCAGTTCCCCGGCCTCGACGACGCGTTCGGCCTCCACGACGGTCACGCGCCCCGCCATCGCGCACAGCGGGTTGAAGTTGCGCGCCGCCGCGTGGAAGACGCAGTTGCCGTGCCGGTCGGCGACGGCGGCCCGCACCAGGGCGAAGTCGGCGGTGATGGCCTCCTCCAGCAGGTAGCGGCGGCCGCCGAACTCCCGTGTCTCCTTGGGCGGGGAGGCCACCAGGACACCGCCGTCGTGGGTGTGGCGCCAGGGCAGGCCGCCCTCCTCGACCTGGGTGCCCACCCCCGCCGGGGTGTAGAACGCGGGGATGCCCGTGCCGCCGGCCCGCAGCCGCTCGGCGAGGGTGCCCTGCGGCGTCAGTTCCACCTCCAGTTCCCCTGCCAGGTACTGCCGGGCGAACTCCTTGTTCTCACCGACGTAGGAAGAGGTCATCCGGGCGATCCGGCCGGCCCGCAGCAGCAGCCCCAGCCCCCAGTCGTCCACGCCGCAGTTGTTGGACACGACCCGGAGACCGGACACGCCCGTGTCGACCAGCGCGGCGATCAGCGTCGACGGGATGCCGCACAGGCCGAACCCACCGACCGCGAGTGTCGCACCGTCAGGGATGTCCGCCACTGCCTGCGCGGCCGCGGCCATCACTTTGTCCATGCCGTTTCCTTCCCCACCGGGGCCCGTTCCGTCCGTCGACCCGGCCGTCCGCCACGTCGCGGGCAGGACCGGGTGCTCTCACCCTTGCGGTCCCGGTCGCAACCGACCATGTGTGCCGGTGCCATGACCGGGGCCCGAAGAGCGGTGACCGACAACATGCCGCCCGCCGCACGGCGCTCCTAGGGTTCCGGCAACCACGCACCGCTCCCGTCCTCGCACAGGAGGCCGCCGCCCCGGACAGGGCGGCGGAACCCGCGCGACGGACGGGCGACACTGTCAGGAGCCGCTCATCATGCGTTCCAGCGTCACCGGCACCCTCAGAAGCAGATCCGTTCGCGCACTCACCCTGCTGGCCGCAGGCGCCCTGATCGCGGGCTGTTCCTCGGCCGGCACCGCCGGTACCGGGTCCACCGGTTCGGACAGCGCGACCGCTCCGGTCAAGGTGGGGCTGGTCTACTCCCGCAGCGGACCGCTCGCCGCCTACGGCAAGCAGTACGAGCAGGGCTTCAAGGCGGGCCTGGCCTACGCGACGCACGGGACGAACAAGGCCGGCGGCCACCCCATCGAGGTCACCGAGCAGGACGACGCGGGCGACCCGGCCAAGGCCGTCGCCGCGGCCAAGACCCTCGTCGGCGAGGGCTACAAGGTCCTCGCGGGCACCACCGACTCCGGGGTGGCGCTCCAGATGGCGCCGCTGGCCGCGCAGAACAAGGTGCTCTACGTCAGCGGCCCCGCCGCCACCGACGAGGTCACCGGTGCCAACGCCTACACCTTCCGCTCGGGCCGGCAGTCCTACCAGGACATCCTCGCCGCCGGAACCCTCCTCGGCGACCCCAAGGGCAAGAAGGTCACCGTACTCGCCCAGAACTCCGCGTTCGGGCAGGCCAACGTGGCCGCGGTGAAGGCGGTGCTCGGCAAGAAGGGGGCGCACGTCGGCTCCGTACTCGCCCCGCCGAGCGCCACCGACCTCACCCCCTTCGCCCGGCAGACCAGGGCCGGCAAGCCCGACCTGGTGTTCGTCGCCTGGGCCGGTGCCAGCGCCCCGGCGCTGTGGACCGCGCTGAACCAGCAGGGCGTGCTGGACGCGAGCAAGGTCGTCACCGGGCTCGCCGGCACCGCCTCGTACCCGATCTTCGGTCCGGCCGGTTCCAAGGTCTCCTTCCTCGCGCACTACTTCCCCGGCGCCGGGGGCGGCAACCCGGTGGAGAAGGCCATGCTCGACGGCATCACCAAGGCCGGCGGAACCCCCGACCTGTTCAGCCCGGACGGCTTCACCGCCGCCCAGATGATCGTGCACGCGATCGACTCCGGCAGCGCCACCGACACCGCGGCCATGGCCAAGGCGCTGGAGGGCTGGAGCTTCGACGGTCCCAAGGGCAAGGAGGAGATCCGCGCGGCGGACCACGCCCTGCTCCAGCCGATGTTCACGGCCCGGCTCAAGGGCAGCGGCAGCGCCGCCCGGCCCGAACTGCTCGACGGCATCCCGATGACAGCGGTCGCCCCACCGGCCGCCGGGACGGCGGGCTGAGCGGATGTCCTCCTCGAAGACGACGTCACCGAGCGCCGCGGGGGCCGGGGGCGACCGCACCTCCCCGGCGCCCGTGCTCCGGCTGCGCGACATCGGCTGGACGGTCGGTGGCGCGACCATCGTCGACTCCGTCTCCTTCGATGTCCGCGAAGGCGAGTTCCTGGCCTTCATCGGCCCCAACGGGGCGGGAAAGACGTCGCTGTTCAACCTGGTGAGCGGGCTCAGTCCGGTCTCCCGGGGCACGATCGAACTGGACGGCCGCGACATCACCGCGGAGGCCGCCTACGCCAGGGCCCGGCGCGGCCTCGGGCGCACCTTCCAGACCTCCAGCCTGTGGCCGGGCATGACCGTCGCCGACCATGTGGGCCTGGCGGCCCAGGCCGCCGACGGCGGGTCGTACCGGGTCTGGCGCCGTGCCGACACCTACCCGGAGCGGGTCGAGGGGATACTGGCCCGCACCCAGCTCGCGCACCGCGCGGACACCTGCGCCGACGCCCTGTCACACGGCGAGAAGCGCAAGCTGGAACTCGCGGTCCTGCTCGTCGGCGAGCCCCGGCTGATGCTGCTCGACGAACCGATGGCGGGTGTGAGCGCCGAGGAGGTGCCCGCCCTGACCGAACTCATCCGGTCGCTGCACAAGGAAGAGGGGCGCACCGTGCTCATGGTCGAGCACCACATGGACGTACTGCTCGGTCTGGCCGACCGGCTGGCCGTGATGCATCACGGCACGCTGCTGGCGCTGGACACCCCGCAGGCCGTGATGGCCGACCCCACCGTGCAACAGGCTTATCTCGGGGAGGAGTTGTGATATCCACCCCGACACCCCTGCTGACCGTGCGCGACCTGCGGGTCGTGATCGGGGGCAGGCACATCCTGCACGGAGTCGACCTGGAGGTGGCCGCGTCCGGCACCACCGCCCTGCTGGGGCGCAACGGAGCGGGCAAGACGACCACCGTGCGCGGCATCCTCGGGCTGGTCCCGCGCACCGGCAGCGTGCTGCTGGCCGGCGAGGAGACGGTGCGTCAGGCCACCCACGCCCTGGTGCGCCGCGGCATCGGCTACGCACCCGAGGACCGCGCGGTCTTCGCCGCCCTCAGCGTGGCCGAGAACCTGCGCCTGGCCGAGCGGCCCGGCGCCGGTGAACCGGCCTACGACCTGGTGCACGAGCTCTTCCCGGAGCTGAGACGACGCGCCCGGCAGGCCGCCGGCACCCTGTCCGGCGGTCAGCAGCAGATGGTCGCCATCGCCCGGACCCTGCTCAACGGCAACCGGCTCATCATCGCCGACGAACCCACCAAGGGCCTTGCGCCCAAGGTCGTCACCGAGGTCGCCCAGGCGCTGGAACGCGCCGCCGAGGCGGTGCCCGTGCTGCTCGTGGAGCAGAACCTCGCCGTGGTGCGCCGTCTCGCCCGACACTGCGTGGTGCTCGCCGACGGCCGCACCGCGCACCAGGGGCCGGCCCTCGACCTGCTCGCCGACGCCGAGGCGGCCCGCCGGCTGCTCGGCGTCGGCAGCGCCGGCCACGGCGGCCCCGCGAGGACGCCGGCCGGCCCGCCCGCTCGCACCGCGGCGCGTCCCGCCGCCCGGACCACGGAGGCGGACGCCTGATGGCCACCGTCGTGCTGCTCACCTTCACGGGACTCGGCCTGGGCGCCCTGTACTTCCTGATCGCCTCCGGCCTGTCGCTGATCTTCGGGCTGATGGACGTGCTCAACTTCGCCCACGGCGCCCTGCTGTCCGTCGGCGCCTACGGCACGTGGTGGGCCGCCTCCGGCCACCTTCCCGGTGCCGGAACCGGAGGGGCCGGGTTCGCCCTCGCCGTCGTGTTCGGCACCGCGGTGGGCACCATCGCCGCCGTGCTGCTCGAAGTCGCCGTCATCCGCCCGCTCTACACCCGCCCCCGCGAGCAGATCCTCGCCACGGTGGGCGTGGGCCTGGCCGTACCGGCCCTGCTGTCCGCGATCTGGGGGGCCGACGCCCGGCCCTTCCCCGGGCCGAAGGCACTCTCCGGCACGTTCGGCCTGCTGGGCGCCGAAGTACCGCTCAACCGGCCGGTGTTGATCGGTGTGGCCCTGGTGGTGCTGGCCGCGCTCAAGCTGTTCCTCGGCCGCACCCGGCACGGACTGGTCGTCCGCGCGGGCGTGGAGGACCGGGCCATGGTCACCGCGCTCGGCATCGATGTGCGCCGGGCCTTCACCCTCGTCTTCGCCATCGGCGGCGCGGCAGCGGCCCTCGGCGGCGCCATCGGCGGCCTCTATTTCGGCTCCGTCGACCCCGGCCAGGGCACCTCCCTGCTCATCTTCGCCTTCGTGGTCGTCGTGACGGGCGGCATGGGCTCGCTCACCGGTGCCGCGCTGGCCTCGGTGGCCGTGGGCCTCGTCCAGCAGTTCGCCAACTACTACACCACCGCGGGACTCGGCGACGTCGCCGTCGTCGTCCTGCTCGCCGCCCTGCTGCTCGTCAGACCGCGGGGGCTCACCGGGAGGCTCGCATGACCACCGCCACCCAGCCGCGCGGCCGGGACCGCGCGGCGGACCACCCCGTCGCCGGCCGCTCCGAGCGGCTACGGCGAGCCACCCGCTGGTGGCCGGCCCTGATGCTGCTGGTCCTGTTCACGCTGCCCTACAGCGCGCTGCCGCTGCCGGGTCTGCTCGACGGCCCGATCGGCAGTCCGGGCAACCTGCAACTGCTCGCCCTGTGCCTCCTGTTCGGCGGCCTGGCCACCGGCTACGACCTGCTGCTCGGCCGCACCGGACTGCTGTCCTTCGGTCACGCGCTCTACTTCGCCGCGGGCACCTACGTCACCAACACCGTCATGCTGGAAGCGGGCCTGCCGTTCGCCGTGTCGGCGCTGCTCGGCCTGCTCGCCGGCGTGGTGCTGTCCGCGCTGCTGGGCGCGGTCAGCCTGCGGGTCAGCGGCATCGGGTTCTCCATGGTGACGCTCGCCTTCGCGCAGGCCGCGTCGATCCTCGTGCAGCGCGACCCCGGAGGCGTCACGGGCGGTGAGGAGGGCAGGGCCGCGCCCGCGGACCGGCTGCCCGCCTCGCTGGTCGGCATCGAGCACACCGCCAACCTGTACTGGATCGCCCTGGCCTACCTCGTGGTGGCGCTGGTCGTCGTGCAGTGGGCGGTCCGCTCGCCCACCGGAAGGGTCTGGGAGGGCATCAAGGAGAACGAGCGCCGGGTGGAGGTGCTGGGGCTGCGCCCGTACGGCTACAAGCTGGTCGCCTTCGTCCTGGCCGGCACCCTGGCCGCGCTCGGCGGCATCGTGTACCTGCCGCTGACCGGCGGCGCCACCCCGCAGACGACGACCTCCGATTTCACCCTGTCCCTGCTGGTGATGGTGGTGCTGGGCGGTTCGGGCACCCGGTGGGGACCCATGGTCGGGGGCATCCTCTACACCTGGGCCGACCACCGGCTCGGTGATCTGGCCGGCTCCGGCGCGGTCGCCGGTCTGCCCTCCGTGGTGCGGGTGCCGCTCTCGCAGCCGCTGTTCCTGCTCGGCGCGCTGTTCGTCGCGGTGATCTACCTGCTGCCCGGTGGCGTCGCGCGGCTCCCGGCCCGGCTGCGTACGGCCCGTACGGCCCGCACGTCCCGGCTCGCCGCCCGCCGGGAGGAGGCCCCGGCGTGACGAACGGTCCCAGGTCGGTCCTTCCCCCCCGGGCGGGGCAGGTCCGCCCTGGGCCTGGCGCGGGGGCCACGCCCCGGATCCGCGGCTCGGGCCGGACGGCCACGAGCACGCCATCGGAGTGTGCGCCGCCGCCGCGGTCCGGGCGTCGGCCGTCGGCCGTGGCGCCCGGTTCACCGCGATGAACGACGTCGTCACCGCGCATCGGTGACGACCGGCCCTCGACCCTGTGTTCCCGTTCGAAGAAGCCGGGGCGGTGTACCGGTACGACGAATCGGCCGGCCCGTTCGACCTCCGGTCCTTCGCCTCAGCCGGTGAGGGTCCTGACCGAGCTGAGCAGGGCCGTCAGTCCCGCCTTGGCGTCGGTGAAGAACATGCTGGTCCTGGGGTTCGTGAACAGGTCGTTGTCGATTCCCGCGTAGCCGTGCCCCAGGGACCGTTTGATCACGACGATGCTCTTCGCCGCGTCCACGTCGAGGATCGGCATGCCCGAGATCGCCGTCCCGGGGCGGCGGGCCGCCGGGTTCGTCACATCGTTGGCGCCGACGACGAGGGCGACGTCGGTCTGCGCGAACCGCGCGTTGGCCTGCTCCATGTCGATGAACCGTTCATAGGGCACGTTCGCCTCCGCGAGGAGCACGTTCATGTGGCCGGGCATACGGCCCGCCACCGGGTGGATGGCGAAGGCGACGTCGGTACCGCGCTCGCCGAGGAACCGCGCGAGTGCGGCGACCTCGTGCTCGGCGTGCGCCACGGCCAGGCCGTACCCGGGGACGATGACGACCTTGTGCGCGTAGGCGAGTTGCACGGCGGCGTCGTCCGCCTCCGTGATGTGGACGGGGCGGCCCGCCGCCGGGCCGGACGGGCCCGTGCCGCCGGAGGTACCGAATCCACCGGCGACGATCGCACCGACGGAGCGGTTCATCGCCTTCGCCATCAGGCCGGTCAGGATCGACCCGGCCGCCCCCACCAGCGCCCCGGCGATGATGAGGACGAGGTCGTCGACCACCAGGCCCGCCATCGCCACGGCCAGGCCCGTGAACGCGTTGAGCAGGGAGATCACCACGGGCATGTCGGCGCCGCCGATGGGCAGGGCCAGCAGCAGCCCGTACGCCAGCGCCACGACGAGGAGTACGAACACGGAGGCGTCGTCGCCCGGATCGACGACGAACCACACCGCCGTGCCGAGAGCGGCGAGAAGGGACACCGCGCCCAGCGCACGCCGGCCCGGGATGCGTACCGGCGCGCCCGAGACCAGTCCCTGGAGCTTTCCGGCGGCGACGAGTGAACCGCTGAGCGTGACGGAGCCGATCGCGAGCCCCAGCACCAGCGGCACGCTCACCCGGCCGGGCAGGCCGGCCCCGCGGCCGGTCAGCGCCTGGGTCAGCGAGATCAGCACGGCCGCGCCACCGCCGACGGCGTTGAACAGGCTGACGAGCTGGGGCATGGCCGTCATCCTGACCCGGCGGGCGAGGACGACACCGGCGGCGGAACCCACCGCGACGCCCGCGGCCAGCAGGAACCATACGACCGTGTCGGTGCCGCCGGCATGCACGGCGCGCGCGACGGCCGTGCAGACGGCCACGGCCATGGCGCCGGCGGACAGCAGGTTCCCCCGCCGCGCGGTGTGCGGGGCGTTCATGAGATGCAGGCCGGTCACGAAGCAGACCGCGCAGGCCAGATAGACGAACCAGGTCGCCGTGTCGAAGGTGCTCACCGGTCACCCCGCGCGGTCGTCCGCGGCAGGAGGCGCCGGTGCCGGGTCGGCGGAAGGCGCGTCGCGGAACATGCCGAGCATCCGGTCGGTGACCACGAAGCCGCCGACCACGTTCATCGCCGCGAAGACGGCAGCGAGCGTCACCAGCGCGCGGGCGAGCGGGCCGTCCGCGAGTCCGGCCACCGTGATGACGCCGACGAGCACGACGCCGTGGATGGCGTTCGCCGCGGACATCAGCGGGGTGTGCAGGGTGGCGGGGACCTTGCTGATGACCTCGAAACCGACGAGGACGCTCAGCACCAGGACCGTGATGTCGATGAGAAGGCTCGTGCTCATCGTCGTACTCCCCGGTCGCTCATCGTCGTGTCTCCCGGTTCGACCGGGGGCCGCCCGTGGCCGGCGTCGCGTCCCCCGTGCCGCCCGCGGGGGCCGGCGGGGCGACCGGTGGCAGGCCGGTGACGACCACGGCGGCATCGATGGCGTCGTCCGGATCGACACGCAGACTCCCGTCCCGGACGAAGTGCAGCAGCAGGTCGGACACGTTGCGCGCGTACGCGGTGGACGCCGCACGGGGCACCCGCGACGGCAGGTCCGGCGCGCCGATGACGGTGACGCCGTTGTCCGTGACGACCGACCTGCCCGGCTCGGAGCCCTCGACGTTCCCGCCCAGCGCGCTCGCCCCGAGGTCCACGACCACCGAGCCGGGCCGCATGGCGGCCACGGAGTCCGCGCTCACGAGCAGGGGCGGCTTGCGACCGGGAACCTGAGCCGTGGTGATGACGATGTCGTGCTCGGTGATGTGGTCGCGCAGCGACGCACGCTGCGCCTGCTGCTCCTCGGCCGACAGCTCGCGGGCGTAGCCCCCTTCGCCCTCGCCCGAGGGCGTGCCCAGGTCGAGGAAGACCGCGCCCAGGGACTCCGCCTCGGGCCTGGCCGCCGGGCGGACGTCGTACGCCGACACCCGCGCGCCGAGCCGGTGTGCGGTCCCGATCGCCTGGAGCCCGGCGACGCCCGTCCCCAGGACGAGGACCTTCGCGGGCGGTACGGTGCCGGCCGCGGTCATCAGCATCGGCAGGTACCCGGCGAAGACGTCCGCGGCGAGCAGCACCGACTTGTATCCCGCCACGTTGGCCTGCGACGTCAGGGCGTCCATCGACTGGGCGCCGCTCAGCGTGCGGGGGAGCAGGTCGAGGCCGATCGCCACCGCGCCCGCGTCCCGCAGTCGCCCGACGAGCCGTGGCGACGTGCGGGCCCGCAGCAGCGCCAGCAGGAACTGTCCCCCGCGCAACCGCCCGGCGAGATCGTCCGGGGGAGGTCCGACGGCCAGCAGGGCATCGGAGCCGCCGACGACCTCGTCGCGCGAGGAGACCCGCGCTCCGGCCTCCTTGTACGCCGCGTCCGGATACCAGGCGCGCTCTCCGGCGCCCGACTCCACGAGGACCTCGATTCCGCGCGACGTCAGCCGGCGCAGGCCCTCGGGTGTCATGGCCACCCGGTTCTCCTCAGCCGCGGACTCCTTCAGAACCCCCGCCGTGATCGCTCCTCGAAGGACGCTCATAGAGCCTTCTTCACTGTCTCGTGTGCTCCAGGGCACGGACACTCGTGCGGGGTACGGCGGCCCGGTCGTTCCCCGTTCGGACGACCGGGCGGGAGGCGACCAGGCGCCTCCGGCCGTCCGCGGAACCGCCCCCGCTGCGCACCTGCCGGCCAGGACGCGCGGAATCAGGCCGCCGGGCTGTGGGCGACGAAACCGCGCGTCCACGCAAGCCTCGCACCACGACCCACCGGACGCACCTCGTGCGGCGGACCCGGGACGCGCCCCCGCCTTCCGCGAACCGGCGATCCGGTCGCGGCGGGCCGGCCCACCGGGCGACGCGGGGCGTACGGGCCCTCCTCAGGTTTCCCGGCCGGAGCCCCGGATCACGACGACGGGGCAGGGAGCGTGCTGTACGCAGTGCATGCCGACCGAGCCCAGCAGCGTCTCGCGGAACTCGCCGCGCCCTCGGTTGCCCACGACCAGCAGGTCCGCTCCCGCGGCGGCATCGAGCAGCACGGCGGCCGGATGCCCGTGGACCGAGGTGGTGCGGAGCGCGACCGGCCGTCCCGGCCCCGGCCCGAGGGCCTCGTCGATCGCCTCGTCCAGGACCTTGCGCATGTGCTCCTCGTAGTCACCCATCTCCTTCTGCGTGGGCGGGACGAGGCCGTGCCAGCGCGTCGGGAGGTCCCAGGCGAGGACCGCGTCGACAGCGCCGCCGACCAGCTTCGCCTGGTTCACCGCCCATCGGAGAGCCGCTTTCGACTGTTCGGAGCCATCGACGCCCACCACGATGCGCGCAGGGGGTGCAGCCTCGTTGTTCATCACGTCGTTCCCGCCTGGTCGTAGACGTCACCTTGCTCCACCATCTCCGTGACCGGGGGCGGCCGCCACTTCACGGGGCGGTGGTCCGCACCGCTCGGCTCGGCGGGACGCACCGGCCGGGACCAGCCGCCCTCCGGCGCCCGGACCGGTCGTCTCTCCCGCGCGTCCCGCCTGCTCGGACGTTCGTGTCAGGCGCTCTCGCGGCGGTCGTGCACCCGCCCCAGCCTGCGGCCCATCAGCAGGTAACCGACCAACGCGCCGGACGTGTTGAGGATGACGTCGTCCACGTCGAAGGCCCGCCCGGTGACCAGGGCGCCCTGGACCGTCTCCACCAGCAGCATCACGGTCGCGGTCGTCAGCAGGACCCGCCAGATGCCCCGGGCCCCCGGCGCGAGCACCGGCAGCAGTACGCCGAACGGCACGCCCAGCACGATGTTGCCGCCGATCTGCTTGACGGCGTCCCGCAGTTCGGGCTGGTCCAGATAGGCCTTGAGGGAGCGGCCGGGGTGCAGGTTGCTGTGCGCCAGGGAGGCCGAGGCCGGGGACGGCTCCAGGGTGATCCTGGCCAGTACGACGGCGAAGGCCACCATGAGGACGAAGGCGCACAGCGTCGCCAGTATCCGGACCGGCAGCGCGAGCACATGCCGGCGGCGAGTGGCGGCCGGTGTCGCCTCACGGGAGTCCGCTCCTGTCCCGCTCCGGAACCGGCGGCCGAACCGGGCAAGGCGACTCGTCGGGTGCGAGCGGCCTGCGCGCACGTATCGAGCGGGACGAGCCATTCGGTCCTCCAGTCGTCAGCGGCCCTGAGGGGCAGGGCGGTCACCAGGGGGGCGGCGGGATGCCGGGCGCGGCGGCGCGGGCGGGGCGCGTGCGTGTCAGGACCCGTAGGAGACGTGCACCTCCGTGAAGCCGAGCGAGTGCAGCAGACCCTCCAGCATGTCCGCGGTGTTGGTCTCGGCCCGTGCGGTCAGTCCGCTGCGCCTGGCGGCCTCGCCGATGCGGGACACGGCGAGCTTCTGCACGGCGTGCTCGCTGTTGGGGTTGTCCGAGAACAGGTCGCCCAGCCGGTCGAGCAGTCCGCGCTGCTTGGAGACGGCGTAGGAGTGGTCGGCGTCCAGGGCCGGCCTGCCCAGTCGTGCGTGCGGGAGCCGCAAAGTGGCCGACGTACGGTCCTTGTTCACCGTCACGTCCTCGTCCTCGACCTCGCCGAGGTCCACGTAGGCGTCCACGGTGCCGGCGCCGACGTACAGGGTGCGGGTGCCGCGAACGGCGTCCGGCAGGTACGCGGTGTCCTTCTCCAGGTCGACGACGACCTGGAAGGTGCCCGAGGCCGCGTCGTAACGGCTCATGTCCTTGACGGACTTCAGGAGAGCGGGACCCGAACGGTCGTGCGTCCGCGTGCCGAACAGGTCCTGGACACCCGGGAGCACGGCGAGCCCGATCCCGGCGAACAGCAGCGCGAGCACCAGCACGAAGGCGGTCACGGCCTTCGCCCAGCCGGGCATGCGCCTCTGCGGGCGGCTGAGGGGAGTCGTCATCCGGCAGCCCTCCTTCCTGCTGTCCGGATGCCCCCCAAAGCCGCCGCCAGACACGCGAGTTGACGAAAGGCCGTCCCGGCGCAGGCGGCGCGGGCGACCCGGCCCGCGCCGGCGACGGTCAGGGTGCGGTATGCCTCGGCGCGCACCTGTGACGACGGCGTGTCTCCCGCGGGTGCGGTTCGCCCGGAGGTGCCTGTGGGGACATCGTGCCGCCTGTCGTCTCCCGGCCGGGACACGACGGGCGGCACGGGTGGTGCCGCGCCGGTGCCGCCTTGTTCCGACGGCTGATCAGCAGCCGACGGGCGAGGAGCCGACGGCCACGTCGTCGAACCACAGGGTGTCGTCACCACCGCCGTAGCTCTCCCAGCCGAGGCGCAGACCGGTGGGGCGGGGTGCGGTGGTGCGGGACAGCCACTGCTGGTCGATGTCCGCGGTGGGGACACCGTCCGCGTGCAGGCCGGGTACCTGCTGGTCGCCGAGCCAGGTGTCGAGGTCGCCGTCGGACGTGTCGATCATGAAGCGCAGGCACTGCCAGCTTCCGGTCGGCAGCGGCGTGCTCTGGGCCACGCCGGCCGGGCTCTGGGCGGGCAGGGTGGCGTCGTCGATCTCCCGGTTCCACTGCAGGGCGCCGTTCTGGCCGCCGATCCGCAGCGCCTTGCCGCCCTGGGAGCTGTCGGGCATGGAGACGAAGGCGACATGCCCGGTGGGGAGCGCGGTGGTGTGCCGTACCCACATCCGGATGTACAGGGGGCCCACCGACGACAGGTCGGCTGTCGTGGCGACGAAGGCGTGGTTGCAGTAACCGCCCTTGCCGTCCACCCTCATCGACTTGCCGCCGCTGTGCGCGACGGAGCTGTCGACCGTGACCGTACCGGTGCCCTGGCAGTCGGGTGCCGCGAACCGCCAGGCGCCGGAGGGCGTGGCACCGCTCTGGTCCTCGAACCCGGAGCAGAGCACGGCCCCACCGCAGTCACCGCTGGGCGGCGGAGTCGTCGGCGGCGGGCTGGTCGGCGTTCCCGGATCGGTCGGCGTCGTGCCGCCGCCGCAGGACACGCCGTTGACCGCGAAGTCGGTCGGTGTGGGGTTCGAGGACTGGTAGGTCCCCTGGACGCCGAAGTCGGCGGAACCGCCCGTCGCCAGGCCGCCGTTCCATCCGGTGTCCGTGGCGGTGACGGCGTCGCCGCTCTGGGAAACGGTGGCGTTCCAGGCCGAAGTCACCTTCTGGTCACCGCCGTACGTCCAGGTCAGACGCCAACCGGTGATCGCCGGGCCGAGGTTGGTGACCTTGATCGCGGCGGTGTAGCCACCTGACCACTGGTCGACCGTGTAGTCGACCTGGCAGCCGGCGTCCGCGGCGTTGCTGGGAGGCGCCGCGACGAAAGCGGACAGCAGCAGCCCGACGGCCGAGAAGGCCGCCAGCACCGCCAGGGCCCGGGGTCGATGCCGTAATCGTGTGACGAGAGTGCGCATGGTTGCCTCCGGGACACGGGGAAGGAGGAGTACCGACCAGGACATGGAGAACATGGGAGCGCTCCCATACATGACAACTACTCGGACCGCGCGCTGTCAATGCACCGGGATCCCGGTCCGCCCGCCGCGCCACGAGGCCCGGCCGCGTGCCGCACCGTCCGCCGCGGCGGGAACGACGCTCCGGCGAAGCAGGGGCACCGTTCCTGCGGCCGTACGGCAAGGTCACCGACGCTCCCCGGGGGGCGCGGCCGTCGGGGGTGACGGCGCCGGGGCGGATCCGGCCGCGGGGCGCCGCCGGGGCGGCCGGGACCCCAGCCGTCGGGCGCGTGAGCCGAGCCGAGAAGACCGCGTCGGCCCCGGCACCGGCTCGCGAAAGCGCGGGCGAGGGGTGAAGGTGGTCCATGCGGGCGTCGGGCGCCGGAGGTGCTCCGGACCGCGTTCGTCCGCCGCGGCGTCCTCTCCGTGGTGGCTCCGCGGTGGCCGTTGGTTAACGAGGGGCCTGGTGGGAAGTCGGAGGTGCACAGTTCGCCCACGGCGGGCCGACGGGGCGGTTCCCGGGCGAGGCAGTCGGCGTTCGCCCGTCACCTAGGAGTGCGCGTGACCGTTCGCATCGGAGTGGAAGAGGAATTCCACATCGTCGAGGTGGAGACCGGCCTGCTCGCGCCGCGAGCCGAAACCGTGCTGGAAGGGCTTCCCGCGCCCGCCTTCACGACCGAGTTGCAGCAGGCGGTCGTCGAGACGAACAGCGGTGTGCACGAGTCCCTTGCGGACCTGTACGGCGATGTGACCGGCGCGAGGCGCCGGCTTGACGCGGCGGCGAGCGCACACGGGCTGGCCGTGGTGGCCGCCGGTACCGTCCCGCTGGCCCGCGCCGCGGACACCCGGCCCACCGCCGGGCGCCGCTATCGCCGCATGGTCGACGAGTACCGCATGGTCGCGGACGAGCAGCTGATCTGCGGGACCCACGTGCACGTCGACGTCCCCGACCGGGACCTGGCCGTGCGGATCATGTGCGAGGTCTCCCCGTGGCTGCACGTGCTGCTGGCCCTGTCCGCCAGCTCCCCCTTCTGGCAGGGCGCCGACACCGGCTACGCCAGCTGGCGGACCATGGTGTGGCAGCGCTGGCCCACCGCGGGCCCGCCGGGATGCTTCGCCGACGCCGCCACGTACGACGCGGTCGTACGGAGCCTGCTCGACTCCGGCGTCATCAGCGACGCCGGGATGATCTACTACGACATCCGCCCCTCGGCCCACCAGCGGACCCTCGAACTGCGCATCTGCGACGCCTGTCCCCGCGCGGAGACGGTCGTGCTGATCGCCGGTCTCTTCCGCGCCCTGGTCACCGAGGCCCGCGAGCGGCTGGAGACGACGGACGTCCCCGCCTGCCCGGGCCGGCACGAGTGGCTGCGCGCCGCCGCCTGGCGTGCCGCGCGGTCGGGCCTCGAAGGAGCCCTGATCGACCCCGGCACCCGGCACGAGGCGCCCGCGGCCCAGGTCGTCCGGGACCTGCTGGAGCGGATGCGCCCGGCACTCGACGCCACCGGGGACTGGCCCACCGTCCGGGGCCTCGCCGAACGGGCCCTCGCGAGCGGCAGCGCCGCCCACCGCATCCGCCGTACGGCCCGCCACGACGACCTGCTCGCCTGTACGGACCTGGCGATCGCGGAGACCCGGGGCGAGGACCACCCGCGCCCACGGAGTCCCGCCCCCGCCCGCCGTGTCGCCTCCCCGGGCCAGGCCGCCGCGTAGCCTTCCGGGCCCTCGCGGGCGACGGCGGCCGGCCGAGGCGCACAAGAGGACCTCTGCCGAACCTCGAACACCATCACACACTCTCGTCGCGAAGGAGAGGCATCCCCGTGTCGACCAGTCCCGGCCACACGTCGGAGGGCGTCCCACCGTGGATCTCGCGTGCGTCGGGGGGCGCCCCACCGCGGACCTCGCCGCCGCGCGCCCCGCATGATCCGCGCGCCCCGTACCCGTGGCGGGGAGGTGGTCCCGGATGTGCGGCCTGAGCGGGGAGATGCGCTTCGACGGCACGCGGCCCGATCTGGCGGCCGTCGAGCGGATGAGCGACCGGCTCGCCGCCCGCGGCCCGGACGGCCGGGGGGTCTGGTCGCGGGACGCCGTGGCCCTGGGCCACCGCCGTCTGAAGATCATCGACCTCTCCGCGCGCGGGGCCCAGCCCCTGACGGACACCGCGCGGGAGGTCACGGGCGTCTTCAACGGGTGCGTCTACAACTACAAGGAGCTGCGGGCGGAACTGACGGCCCTCGGCCACCGGTTCGGGTCCGCCTCCGACACCGAGGTCGTCCTCGCGGCGTACCGGCAGTGGGGCACCGCCTGTGTCGACCGCTTCCACGGCATGTTCGCGTTCGCCCTCGTCGAGCACCGGACCGGCCGGCTGATCCTGGCCCGCGACCGGCTCGGCATCAAGCCCCTGTACCTGGCGCAGACCCCCGGGCGGCTGCGCTTCGCCTCCTCGCTGCCCGCCCTGCTCGCGGCCGGCGGCGTCGACACCTCGCTGGACCCGGCCGCCCTGCACCAGTACCTCAGCTGGCACGCGACCGTGGCCGCGCCCCGGACCGTGCTGGCGGGGGTGCGCAAGCTCCCTCCGGCCACCGTGCGGGTCGTCGAGCCGGACGGCACCTTCCGGGAGCACCGGTACTGGCAGCCGTCGTACACGCGCCGCCCGGAACACGCCGGCATGGGCCCCGCCGAGTGGCGGGACGCGGTGCTGGAGGCGCTGCGCACCGCCGTGCAGCGGCGCATGGTCGCCGATGTGCCGGTCGGGGTCCTGCTGTCCGGGGGACTGGACTCCAGCCTGATCGTGGCCCTGCTGGCCGACGAGGGGCAGCGGGACCTGGCGACCTTCAGCGTGGGCTTCGAGTCGGAGGCCGGTGACGAGGGGGACGAGTTCCGGTACTCCGACCTGGTGGCCCGGGAGTTCGCCACCGATCACCATCAGCTGCTGGTTCCCTCGCGGCGCGTGTCGACGGCGCTGGACGCGGCGGTCGCGGCGATGAGCGAGCCCATGACGAGCCATGACGTGGTCGCCTTCCACCTGCTGTCCGAGCAGGTCTCCCGGAACGTCAAGGTCGTCCAGTGCGGACAGGGCGCCGACGAGGTCTTCGCCGGCTACCACTGGTACCCGCGCCTGGCCGACGCGGCCCGCGAGGAGGAGCCGGAGAGGTACGCCGAGACCTACTTCGACCGGCCGCACGCCGACCTCGCCGCGATCCTGCGGCCGGACATGCTGCCACGGGACGACGTCTCCGGCCGGTTCGTCCGCGCGCACATGGCGGCGCCGGGGGCCGAGACGGCGCTCGACGCCGCACTGCGCCTGGACACCCATGTCATGCTGGTGGACGATCCGGTCAAACGGGTCGACAACATGACCATGGGCTGGGGCCTGGAGGCCCGGGTGCCGTTCCTGGACCACGAGCTGGTGGAGCTGGCGGCCGCGTGCCCGCCGGAGCTGAAGCTGGCCGACGGCGGCAAGGGCGTCCTGAAGGAGGCCGGGCGCAAACTGCTGCCCCGCGAGGTGGTGGACCGTCCCAAGGGGTACTTCCCGGTCCCGGCGATCACCCACATGGCCGGACCCGTCCTGGAAAGGGTGCGCGAGGCGCTCAACGCCCCGGAGGCGAAGCGGCGCGGCGTGTTCCAGGACTCGTACGTCGCCGGACTCCTGGCGGCCCCCGACCGACACCGCACCAAGCGCGGAGCGAACGCGCTGTGGCAAGTGGCTTTGCTGGAGATATGGCTTCAGACGCACGGAATCTGACCGGGGAGCCCGTCGCGGAACGCGTCCCCGACGCCGGCACGGACGGTGCCGAACGGCCCTCCACCGTGCACCCGGAGGGGACGCACCCGACCCGCCCGACGCACCCGGAGGGCCCCGGGGGGACCGCCGACGCACCCCCGCCCGCCCCCGACGGCCGTACCACCGCCTTCGCCGCGCCCGCCGCCGTCCCGCTGCCGAACGCCTCAGGGCCGCGCGAGGCGACGACGCGGCTCATCGCGCACGGCTGCTGGTACCCCTCGGCCGACCCGGCGGGCACCCGGCTCGCCTTCATCTGCGACCGGGGCGGGGTGCCCCAGCTCTGGACGGGCTCCGTCGACGGCGACGCCGTACGGCTGCTCGACGACGGACCGGACCCCGTGCGGGAGGTGTCCTGGTCGCCCGACGGCCGCTGGATCGCCTACACCACGGCTCCCGGCGGTGGTGAGCACACCCGGGTGCTGTGCGTCCGCCCCGACGGCAGCGACCGGCACATCCTGGCCGGGACCGAACCGGGCAGCTCCGCCCACCTGGGCTGCTGGGCGCACGACGGATCGGCGGTCGCGGTCACCGTCGCGGTCCCCACCGCCCCTTCCGCCGCCCCCGTCCCGGACGCCGGGACAGGTCCGTACCCCGCACCGGCCGACGTCCGCCTGCCGGACCACTGGCAGGGCCGCGCGGGCGAGACGGAGCTGCTCGGCCCGCCACCCCACACGGACCCCGGTCCGGCCCTGCCGTCACCCGCCGCCGTCACGGTCGGCGCGGCGACGATCGGCGCCCCGGGCGGCAGACCGCCCTCGCCGGCGACCGGCTTCGGCGACGGACTGTCGGCGTACCTCGTCGACCCCGACGGCGCCGCCGCCCCCGTCCTGATCGCCGCCGTGAAGGACGCGGCGACGCTGCGCGTGTGCGACCTCAGCCGCGACGGGGCGCTCGCGCTGCTGCGCCGGGGACCCCGCGGCCGGCGCGAGGCGGTCGTGCTGCGCACCGCGGACCGTGTGACGACCTGTGTGATGCCGGTGGCCGACGGGGACCCGTGGATCGGCAGCTTCTCACCCCGCGCGGACGCCCTCTGGCTGCGCAGCAACGCCCACCGGGAGTTCGCCGTCCTCCTCACCGCCGAACTCGACCCGGACGGGCGGCCGCGCGGCTGGTCGACCGGTGCCGCGCGCCAGGGCAGCGAGCTGGAGCTGCTGCGCTGCGCCCGTGACGGCGCTACCGCCGTGCTCGCCTGGAACGTCCAGGGCATCAGCGAGGTCGAGGTCCTGGACATGGACCCGTCCGCCTGGCCGGGCGCGGAGACCGGCCCGTACCGGCAGGTGACCCTGCCCCACGAGGTGGTCACCCGCGTCACGGCCGCCGGCCACCGGCTGGCGCTGGCCCTGTCGGGGTCCCGCCGCCGCCCCGGCATCTGGTGGCTGCCCGACGGCGCGACCCCGGTACGCACCCGGTGGTCCTCCCGGGACGAGGACGCCGTTCCCCCCGGCCGGCCGCCCGTGCGACCGGTACCCCTGCGGCCCACCGCCCGGGACGGGCTGCCGCTGAACGGCTGGTACTACCGCGCGCCGGGGCGCGATCCCGGCGAACCGGCGCCCTGCGTCATCTACCTGCACGGCGGCCCCGAGGACCAGGAGCGCCCGGTCCTCAACCCCCTGTACCACGAGATCCTCGGGCGCGGCCTGGACATCTTCGCGCCCGACGTGCGCGGCTCCTCCGGATACGGCCGGTCGTTCGTCGACGCGGACCTGGGCAGGGGCCGGTTCGCCGCCCTCGACGACGTGGCGGACTGCACCGCCCACGC
This sequence comes from Streptomyces sp. NPDC001056, assembly GCF_053598955.1. NCBI lineage: Bacteria > Bacillati > Actinomycetota > Actinomycetes > Kitasatosporales > Streptomycetaceae > Streptomyces > Streptomyces sp. NPDC001056. The sequence continues at coordinate 131,239 of NZ_JBSFLI010000005.1, forward strand.
GGTGCTGGCCGGCCCGGCCGATCCGTCCCGGCTGGCGGTGATGGGCCGTTCGTACGGCGGCTACCTCACCTTCGCCTCCCTGGTCTGGCACCCGGACCTCTTCCGCACCGGCGTCGCGGTGTGCGGCATGTCGGACCTGGCGACGTTCTTCGAGGGCACCGAACCCTGGATCGCGCAGTCGGCGGCCCACAAGTACGGCCATCCCGAACACGACCGCGAACTGCTGCGGGAGCTGTCGCCGATGACCCGCATCGACGCGCTGCGGGCACCGGTGTTCGCGGTGCACGGGGAGCACGACACCAATGTGCCGCCGGGGGAGTCGGAGCAGTTCGTACGGGCGGCACGCGAGCGCGGCCTCACCGCCGAACTCCTCACCCTGCGCGAGGAGGGGCACGAGTTCCTCCGTGCCGACAACCGCCGGCTCTTCCGCCGCGCCGCGGCCGACTGGCTGCAACGGCACCTGGGCGGCTGACCGGCCCGGGGCGTGCGGTGCCGGCTCCCGCCCGGCTAGCGTGGGTGCCAGGGGGTCGGGCCCGTGCCCCGGTGCCATGCCTCCAGTGCGGCGCCGTCCACGCAGACGATCCCGCACCGCCGCGCGTAGTCGAGCGCGGGTGCCGTGAACTCGCCGGTGGTGACGAGCGCCGCGACGTCGGCCTCATGGATGGTGAAACAGGTGCCGCCGAAGCGCTGAAGGTCCTGTGAGCCCACCTTGTGGGTGTCGCCGTACTGCTTGCACTGGATGACCACGCGCAGTCCCTCCGCGGTGACCGCGACGACGTCCGCCCCCAGATCGCCGGCTCCCCCCACCACCTCCACCTCGCGACAGCCCTCCCGGACGCACAGGCCGGCGACGGCCCGCTCGAATCCGTCGGGGTCCGACTCGGCGTAGACGTCGGGGTGTTCGAGCGGAGCCGTGGGCTCCGCACCGTCCCCGTCCGGCGCGGCGATCACGGTCGGTGGCACTTCCGGGCGGGGGCACTCCTCGTCGCGTCCGGCGTCCGGTACGGCGGTGTCGCCCACCGCGGTGAGGTGGAGACTGCCGGACGCCGCCTCGGCTCCCTCCTCCAGGGCGCGGGCGGCTCGCCGGGCGCACCTCCCGGCGGACAGGCCGCGCCGTCCCGGCCGCCGGAGCAGGCCCCCGGCGACACCGAGCACGGCCAGGACGGCGGCCCACAGCGGACGACGCTCGACGACACCCGCCGCGAGGCGTACCACGAGCGCGAGGAGGCAGAGGACGGTCGCGAGCAGGACGAAGAACCATGTGGTCGTCCGCAGATCGAACCGCTCGAACCGCCGCTCTCGCCGCGCACGCCGCAGAGGGCGCACCATGCCGTCTGCCCTCGCTCCGCCACCGCATGCACCGTTCCCGACGCCGCGGACGGTGCACGAATCCGTACGACCGGCCGTGCGCCGCGGCCCGCGGGTCCACCGACCGGTGACGGAGGACACCGGCCGGCCGACGAAGGCGCGTCGCCCGCCGCCGCACCCGCACCCGTCGTCGTACGACGGCGGGTGCGGGTGCGGCGGCGTCAGTGCGCGGTCCAGCCGCCGTCCAGGGGGATCGAGACGCCGGTCAGACCGGCGCTGCGGTCGGTGCACAGCCACAGGGCCGCCTCGGCGACCTCGTCCGGTTCGATCAGCCGCTTGATCGCGGTCCGTTCCAGGAAGACCTGGTCCATCACCTCCGCCGCCGGGATGCCGTGGGCGAGTGCCTGGGCGGCGATCTGCTTCTCCACCAGCGGCGTGCGGACGTACCCGGGGTTGAGGCAGTTGCTGGTCACGCCGTGCGCCGCGCCCTCCAGGGCGACCACCTTGCTCAGCCCTTCCAACGCGTGCTTCGCCATGACATACGCCGATTTGTAGGGGCTGGCCCGCAGGCCGTGCACCGAGGAGATGTTCACCACCCGGCCCCACGCACCCGCGTACATGTGCGGCAGGGTGCGGCGCAGGATGCGGAACGGAGCCTCCACCATGACCCGTTGGATCAGCGTGAAGCGCTCCGGAGGGAACTCGTGCACCGGCGCGACGTGTTGCAGGCCCGCGTTGTTGACCACGATGTCGGCGTCGTCCGGCAGCGCGTCGACGGCCTCGGCCTCGGAGAGGTCGGCCACGATCGCGATGCCCCCGATCGCCCCGGCCACCTCCTTGGCGGCTTCGGCGGCCCGGTCCACCACGTAGACCTCGGCGCCGGCCGCGGCGAAGCCCTCGGCGCAGGCCCGGCCGATCCCGCTGGCCGCACCGGTGACCAGCGCCTTGCGGCCGGTGAGGAACCGGGTCGAGGCCAGTCCTGTCGCGGCGGAGGCACCGGGTCCGGGATGCTGGGGCGAGCCCTCGGCGGAGCTCTTGGTCCTGTCCATGGCCGATCACGGTAGGCAGGAAGTCCGGGGGGAGACACGTGGCCTGCCGACATATTTCCGGAGGCCAGGATAGGCGTCGCCACCATCCACCGGCGGCGGGAGGCCGCCGGGGCTCGCATGCGTGCCGGGCCGGCGCGCCCGCCCCGGCACGTCTCACAGCACCCTCGCCGACACCATGGCTGCGTACGCCACGCCGGGCACCGCGGCCCTGGCTGCCCCTCACATGGCGCGGCGGTACGGCCGGTCGTACGTTCCGCTTCCTCCCCACCACCCATCGGAGGCGCCCCATGTCTCACATCCCCTGGCGCGGATTCTTCCGGCGCACCGCGCAGGCCGCCGTACTGGCCCTGTGCGCCGCGGGCCTGACCGCCGTCACCCCCCTCACCACGAGCGCGGCCGCCGCAGGCACCCTCCAGCAGGTCACGAATTTCGGCTCCAACCCCGGCAACCTGGCGATGTACGAGTACGCGCCGTCCAATCTGCCCGCGAACGCCCCCCTGGTCGTGGCCCTGCACGGATGCACCCAGTCGGCGAGCGACTACCACACGAACTCCGGCTGGCAGAAGTTCGCCGACCAGTGGGGCTTCGCCGTCGTCTACCCGCAGACCAGCACGGCCAACAACAGCCTGTCCTGCTTCAGTTGGTTCGACTCGACCAAGGACACCCGGGGCAAGGGCGAGGCGGCCTCGATCCGGCAGATGGTCGACACCGCCGTGGCGCAGTACGGCTCGGACCGCGGCCGCGTCTTCGTCACCGGCCTGTCCGCGGGCGGCGGCATGACCGCGGACCTGCTCGCCGACTACCCGGACGTGTTCGCGGGCGGCGCCGTGGACTCCGGCATCCCCGCGCAGTGCGCCACCACCCTGACCGCCGCCTCGGGCTGCCAGAACAGCAACCAGAACCTCACCCCGAAGCAGTGGGGCGACAAGGTCCGCAACTCCTACCCGGGTTACTCGGGGACCTGGCCGCGGGTCGCCATCTGGCAGGGCACCTCCGACACCACCGTCGCCCCGGTCAACGGCACGGAGCTGCGCGACCAGTGGACCGACGTCTGGGGCATCGGCCAGACGGCCTCCAGCACCCAGAGCCTGCCCGGGGGGACCACGGAGAGCCTCTACGACGACGGCACCGGCAAGCCCGCGGTCGCGTTGTTCTCCGTCTCCGGCATGACCCACGGCCTCGCCGTGGACCCCGGTTCCGGCGCCGACCAGTGCGGCGGCACGGGGGCCTACTTCCTCGACTACATCTGCTCCAGCTACTACACCGCGAAGTTCTGGGGCCTGGACGGCGGTGCAGGCACCGGGTCGCTGCCCGCGCCGTCCGGTCTCACGGTGACCGGCACGACCGACACCGGCGCCTCGCTGTCGTGGAGCCCCGTCAGTGGCGCCGCCTCGTACGCGGTCTACCGCGACGGCACGAAGACCGGCTCCACGACGAGCACCGCGTACACCGACACCGGCCTGTCCGCCGGTACCGCCTACCGCTACACCGTCGCCGCGGTCGACTCCTCGGGCGCCGTCGGCGCGTCGTCCGCGCCGGTCACGGCGACGACGACGGGTTCCGCGCCCCAGTGCTACACCGACAACAACTACAACCAGGTCCAGGCCGGCCGCGCGCACCAGAGCGGCGGCTACACCTACGCCAACGGCTCGAACCAGGCGATGGGCCTGTACAACGTCGCCATCACCCACACCCTGAAGGAGACCTCCCCGGGCTACTTCGTCCTCGCCGACTCCGGCTGCTGAACCCACGGACGGTCGCCGCGCCTCGCGGTGGCCGTCACGACGGGTTCCCCGGACCGCCCCGTACGCTGTTCCCGGTCGTACGGGGCGGCTCGGGCAGCACGGTGCCCCAGGTGTCAGGACGGGGGCTGGAGAACGGTGTCGATGACGTAGATGGTGGCGTTCGCGGCCTTGATGTTGCCGCAGACGATGTTCGCCTTGCCGTCGACCTTGAAGTCGGTGCCCGAGCCCGACGTGGTCAGCTTGCTGCCCTCCACCGTCGTGAAGGAGCCGTTGGACAGTTCGTCGGGGGTGATCCGCTTGTCCACGACGTGGTAGCTCAGCACCTTCTTCAGCTGCCCCTGGTTCTGGAGGAGCGAGGAGAGCTGTGAGGCGGTGACGCTCTTGAAGGCCTGGTTGTTGGGAACGAAGACGGTGATGTCGGACTTCCCGTCGAGGTCGCTGTTCAGCCTTGCTCGGACCGCGGCCGAGACCAGTTGGCTGAGCTGCGGGTAGGCGGCCGCGGCCTCCATGACCTTGTCCCTGGCCGTGTCGGCCTTCTGGGCGAGCGCCGCGCAGCCGGGACCGAACGTCCCGGAGGGGCCTGGAGACGCGCCCTGCGCGTGGCTCTGCGCTGCCAGACCTCCGAGCGCGAGCGGGACGGCGACCAGAACTGCCGCGGTGGCCTTTGTTCTACGCATGCGGGTGAACCTCATCGCGACCTTCCTCCCGTGGAGGCGTGAACAGTGCAGAGGTTGGCACGGCGGATGTCCGCCGGCGGGACGGGAGGCGGCTGTTGCGCCACGGCCTCGGCCGTCATCCCCCGGCCCCTCAGCGAGCGTATCCAGCAGGCGTCGGTGACCGCATCTCGAAGCGCGGTCGCGGTGAACGCGCGGGCAGTTGAGACCGCAGGCCGAGGGTGTCGCGGACGACGCCCGTGGCTCCGGGGCCCGGCGGCGTCGCGTCTCCCGTGCCGCCATGGGCGCGGCGGGCAGAACCTCCCCGGCTGCGTCGACCGGCCACACGGGGGAGGATGGTCCCTGGGGGTGGGACCACCGGCGGGGGGTCACGAAGACCTCGTCCCTCGATGCTGTTGAGCGAAGTGGTGCCGATATGTCCGAATCATCGCAGGCCCCCGCCTGGCGGCGGATTCCCGAAGGCGTGGCCGGCGCGGCCGTCACGGTGGCACGGGCCGCCGGGCACGCGGCCCTGCACCCGAGGTCCACGATCGATCGCGCACGCCATCTGCCGGACATCGCGCCGGCGCTGGGACAGGCGCTGAAGCCGATCCTGACCGGGCGCGTCGACGACTGGCGCGGTGAGTACGCCTACACGCTCGGTGAGCAGGCGTTCGTCTACGGGTTCCCGTACATCTACAACGCCCAGCTGAGGTATGACTGGGTGACGCAGCCGCGGAACCCCGCGACGGTGCCGTACGCGGCCGTGAACCATTTCTGGCACGCCGAGCGGTTGTTGGACGCGACGTACCGCGACGGCGGGTGCCCCAACAACGACACCCTGTATTCCGTTGCCTGGGTGAACCTCGCGGCCGAGCCGGTCATCCTCTCCCATCCGGACATGGGCGACCGGTACTTCTCCTTCGAACTGGTGGGGATCACGTCCGACAACTTCGACTACGTCGGCCAGCGCACCACGGGCCCGGGCGCGGGCAGCTTCGCCCTCGTCGGCCCGGAGTGGAAGGGAAAACTTCCCGCCGAGGTGCGACGCCTGAAGAAGGCTCCCAGCCCCTGGGTCCTCGTCCTCGGCCGCACCCTCGTCAGCGGCCCGGACGACGTGCCGCGCGTCCGGGAACTCCAGGAGCGGTACCGGCTCACCCCGCTGAGTCTGTTCGGCAAGCCGGACGCGCAGGTCCCCGAAAGCCGTGACGTCCTGACACCCATTCCGGCGCAGGAGGACCCCCTGGGGCCGTGGAAGACCCTGAACGCGATGCTGGCCGAGAACCCTCCGCCGGCCCATCACCGCGTCCTGCTCCAGCAGTTCGCGCAGATCGGCATCGGCCCCGGCCTCGACGTCGAGGCTCAGCCCGACGCGGTCAAACGCAGCCTGTCCCGGGCCGCCGCCGTCGGTGTGCCCCTGTTCCGGCAGCAGATCCTCAGCGGCGACTGGGCCCACCTCGTCCACGGCTGGCGTTATCCTCCCCCGCAGATGGGACGCTTCGGCGACGACTTCCTCAAACGCGCCGCCGACCAGTCGCTGCTCGGCGTCGCCGCCAACGACCCCGCCGAAGCGGTCTACTTGCTCAACTTCGACGACGCGGACGGCAGGAAGCTGACCTCCGAAGGCCGGTACGAACTGCGCTTCGCCGGCGACGCACTGCCACCGGTCGACGCCTTCTGGTCGCTGACCGCCTACGGGGAGGACATGAACCTCATCCCCAACCCGCACGACCGCTACGCGGTGGGCGACCGCAGCACCGGCCTGGAGTGGGACGAGGACGGCGGGCTGACCATCCGTCTGCAGAGCGAACCGCCCGAGCAGGGCGGGGAAGCCAACTGGCTGCCCACCGCGAAGGAAGGCACCTGGTTCGTGGCCCTTCGCATGTACCGGCCTCACCCCGAGGTGATCGACGGGGCCTGGGAGTGTCCTCCTCTGACCCGCGTCGCCTGACGTCTCGGCGCGTCGCGTCCTCGGTCGGCGCCGGGCTGGACGAGCTTGCGGACGAGGCGGGTGCCGGCTCGCCGGGCGGCGGCCTGTGCGCATCACCGCCGGGCAGGGTCATCCCCTGTTCCTCGCGGCCATCCGGGTGGCGGCCTCCAGGACCAGCTGTGCGTGCAGCTCGAACATCGCCACCAGGTCGACGTCGTCGCCGTTGATCTCCCGCTGCACGAACAGGCCGTCGGCGCCGGCGACGGCGTAGGTGGTGAGGGTGCGCACGGCGTCCTCGTCGAGGCCGGGAAGCAGGGTCCGCACGACTTCGGCGACCTTCTGCCGCGCGATGTCACGAACGTGGAGGAAGACGGTCCTGCCGCGGGGCTCCACCGGCCGCCGCTCCAGGGCGAGCATGAGGCCGAGGCGCAGGAAGTCGGGCGCGTCCACCAGCGACTTCGCCACGTTCGCGGCCATGGCCGTGACCCGCTCCAGGGGGGTGCCCGCCTCTTCCTCCGGCAGTTCGACGGCGGCGAGCCAGGTCTCGAAGCTGCGCTCGATGACCGCGGCGATCAGGTCGTCCTTGTCCTTGAAGTGCCAGTAGATCGAACTCGCGGGCAGGCCGCATTTGGTGCTGACCGCCGCGATCGAGGTGCCCTCGTACCCGCGCTCACCCGCGATCTCCACCGCGGCGTCGAGAATTCGCTGCCGCGACTCCACTCCGTTCGCGCGCTTCTTGCGAGCCGCCTGCGGCCTCGTCATGAGGGTCGCCCTTTCTGTCGTACCAGCCCTTGACCGTCTCTGATGACGACTTTACCGTAGCGGCTGTTCCAATTGGAATGAGCGCTACAGCAACAAGTCGATCAGGGACGACGGCGAGGTGGCCCGGTGAGCGGTGTCAGTGTCAGAGGCGACGACAGCACGTACGACGTGGCGGTGATCGGCTACGGGCCGACGGGGGTGACCGCGGCCAACCTGCTGGGTGCGAGGGGGCTGAGGGTCGTCGTGCTGGAGCGCGACGCCGAGGTGTTCTCCCGGGCGCGGGCGATCTCCACGGACGAGGAGGTCGTACGGATCTGGCAGCGCGCCGGCCTGGCCGAGCGGCTGAAGCCGGACATGCTGGCCGAGCGGCCACTGGACTTCGTGGACGCCAGGGGCCGGGCCTTCGTCAGCGTCCACCCCACCCCCCGCGGACACGGCCATCCGCCGCAGATGTTCATCTACCAGCCGGCGCTGGAGAAGGTGCTGCGTGAGGGCACGGACCGCTATCCGAACGTGGAGGTGCTGCTGCGGCACGAGTGCCTGCGGCTGCGGCAGGACGCCGACGGCGTGGAACTCACGGTCGTGGGCACCGCCGACGATTCCGTACGGCACCTGCGCGCGTCCTACGTCATCGCGGCCGACGGCGGCTCCAGCCTCACCCGCGCCCAACTCAACGTGGGATACGAGGGGCGGACGTACGACGACCGCTGGGTGGTCATCGACACGAAGATGCTCAGGCCCTGGCCGGACCACGACCGACTGCGCTTCCGGTGCGACCCGGCCCGCCCGGCGGTCGACTGCCCGACGCCGCTCGGCCATCACCGCTGGGAGTTCCCGATCCTGCCGGGCGACGACGAGACGTACCTGACCACCGACGACGCGATCTACGCGTTGGTGGCCCGTTACGGCATCGGACGCGACCAGATCGAGATCCTGCGCGCCACCGTCTACAGCCATCACGTCCGCTTCGCGGCCCGCTTCCGGGTCGGCCGCGTCTTCCTCGCCGGGGACGCCGCCCACGCCATGCCGCCGTGGATCGGACAGGGCATGGCCGCCGGGGTCCGGGACGCCGCCAACCTGTGCTGGAAGCTGGACGCGGTCCTGCGCGGCGAACTGCCGCAGGCGGTGCTCGACTCCTACGAGGCCGAGCGCAAGCCGCACGTCAGGGAGGTCACCAGACGTGCCGTGCGCGTGGGGCGGGTCATCACCGAGCGGCGCGCGGCGGTCACCCGGGTCCGTGACCGTGTGCTGCCCGCCATGAACCGCCTGCCGGGATTCAGCCGGCGGCTCCAGGACTCCCACTGGATCCCCGAGGCCCACTACGCCGACGGTTTCCAGGCCCGCCCGCGCACCAAGGCGTCCGGGCACCAGATACCGCAGCCCTGGGTCACCGGACCCGACGGCGGCCGGGTCCGCCTGGACGACGCCCTGGGGAACCGGTGGCTGCTCCTGCACGGGGGAGTGCCGGTACCCCAGCCGGAGTGGGAGTGCCTGGACGTTCCCTCGCTCACCGTCACACCGGCCGGCTCCCGCCCGGTCGAGGGCACGCTCGTCGACAGCGACGGCGTCCTGCTGCCCTGGATGACCGGGCGCGGCGTCACCACCCTCGCCCTGCGCCCGGACGCGTACGTCTACGCGGCCGCGGCCGCCGGCGCCCAACTCCCGCCGCCCCCTGTCGGCTTCACCCCCGCACCGCGCAAGTCCACTTCCCCCGCCTCGTGAGGACCGCCATGACCACGCACACCGAGCTTCCCGCCATGCGGGAGTCCCTGCTCGACATCGCAGGCAAGAAGATCTTCGTCGCCGAGGCCGGTGAGGGGCCGCCCGTGCTGCTGCTGCACGGCGGCGGTCCCGGCGCGTCCGGTGTCTCCAACTACGCCCGGAACATCGCGGAGCTGGCCAAGGAACACCGGGTGATCGTGCCCGACCTGCCCGGCTACGGCCGCAGCTCCAAGGGGATCGACCCCACCGACCCCTTCGGCCACCTCGCCGACGGCATCCGTGGGGTGCTGGACCGACTCGGCCTGGACAAGGCGCACTTCGTCGGCAACTCCTACGGCGGAGCCTGTGCCCTGCGCCTCGCCCTGGACACCCCGGACCGGGTCGACCGCATGGTGCTCATGGGGCCGGGCGGCATCGGCACCACCCGCGCCCTGCCCACACCCGGACTCAACAGCCTGCTCGACTACTACACGGGGGACGGCCCGTCGCGGCGGAAGCTGGAGGCGTTCATCCGCCAGTACCTGGTCTTCAACGCCGCCGACGTACCGGAGAGCGTCATCGACTCGCGCTACCGGGACAGCATCGACCCGGAGGTCGTCGCGGCCCCGCCGCTGCGGCGTCCGAAGTCGCTGCGCGCCCTGTGGCGGATGGACTTCACCCGCGACGCCCGCCTGTCCCGGCTGCCCGTACCGACCCTGGTCCTGTGGGGCGCCGAGGACAAGGTCAACCGGCCCTCGGGCGGCCGGATGCTGGCCGAGCGCCTGCCCGACTGCGACCTCTACATGGTCGCCAACACCGGCCACTGGGTGCAGTTCGAACGCGCCGGACTCTTCAACCGCCTCTGCGCGGACTTCCTGGCGGGCCGACGATGAACACGTACGCGAAAACCTCCGTCTTCGGTGCCGTGCACCTCGGCTACATCGTCATCGAGACCGACCGCTTCGCCGACTGGCGCCGTTTCGGCACCGACGCCATCGGCATGCACCACGACGACCTCTCCCGTGACCTGATGCGCTTCCGCCTCGACGACCAGGAGTGCCGCTTCCTGGTCCGGCGCGGCCCCGCCGAGGACGTCGTCGCCACCGGCTGGCACATCGACGACCACGCCGCCTTCGAGCGGATAGAGGCCCGGCTCCGTGCCCACGGCGTTCCCGTCACCGAGGGCACCGCCGAGGAAGCGTCCCTGCGCGGCGTCGAACGCCTCCTGCGCTTCCCCGGCCCCAAGCGCATCACGCAGGAGATCTACACGACCCCGCGCCGTTCCACCGAGCCGCTGCGCATGCTGGCCTCCGGCTTCGTCACGGGCGATTCCGGCATGGGGCACATCGCGATCACCTCCACCAGACCGACGCGGCTGCGCGGTTACTTCGACACCGTCTTCGACGCCCGCCTGACCGACTACATCGACGAGACCATCGGCGGCATCAAACTCAAGATCCGCTTCCTGCGCGTCAACGAACGCCACCACTCCGTCGCCATCGCCGCCACCCGCGGCCTGCCCCTCGACCCGATCCGCACCCGGGTCCAGCACCTCAACATCCAGGCCGCCACCCTCGACGACCTCGCCCAGAGCTACCGGCGCGTGCACGAACTCGGCTTCGACATGGCCCTGTCCATCGGCCAGCACACCAACGACAAGGAGCTTTCGTACTACGCCCGCACCCCGTCGGGCTTCGAGTGGGAGGTCGGGTGGAACCCGGTCGTCATCGACGAGAGCACATGGGAACCGAGCACCCACCAGGGCATCAGCGTCTGGGGCCACACCCCCGTCGGTCAGACGATCACCGACAAACTCGCCCAGTTCCGCCGCGCCGGCCTCTCCCTCACCCGCAGGGAGGAGACCGTGGCCGCCCTCAGCGGCGCGGGCGTTCCTGACGACCAGGGACGAAGCCCCGTGCCGACCCGATGCCGCCGGGTGCCACCGATCTCCCGGCCCCGGCGGTGATCGGCGCGACGGTCAGACGCGGACGCCGAACATGAACGGTCCGCCGATGGTGTCCATCGACTCGTACCGGACGACCGTGCCGGTGCGAGGGGCGTGGAGGACCTGGCCGTTGCCGGCGTAGAGGCCCACGTGGTGCAGGTCGTTGAAGAAGAAGACCAGATCGCCGACCTGGAGCTGGCTTCGGGTGAGGCGGGTGCCGATGCCGGCCTGGGCCTCGGACGTGCGCGGTAGGGAGACGCCGGCCTGGGCGTAGGCCCAGGAGGTCAGGCCCGAGCAGTCGTAGGAGGAGGGACCGGTGGCGCCGTAGACGTAGGGCTTGCCGATCTGGCTCTGGGCGGCGGAGAAGGCGGCACCGGCCCGGCCGGAGGCGGAGGTGTCCTTGCCGAGGTCCACGCGGGCGGTGGAGGAGCGGTCGGCGCGCTGCTGCTCGGCGGCGAGGGCCGCCTTCTCCTTCGCGGTCAGTGTGTTGAGGAGCTTCTGGGCCTCGGCGAGCTTGCCCTGGACCTCCTTCTTCTTGTTGCCCAGCTCGGTGCGGGTGGTGGCGAGGTCGTCGAGCTTCTCGGCGGCCTCGGCCCGCTCCTGGGCGAGTTCGCGCTGCTTTCCCTGGATCTTCTTCAGGGCCCCGACCTGCTGGCTGCTCAACTGGTCGATGGTGGACGCCTTGTCGAGGAAGTCGTCCGGGTCGGAGGACAGGAAGAGCTGGATCGAGGAATCGATGCCGCCGGAGCGGTACTGGGCGCTCGCCAGCGAACCGAGGCCGTCGCGAAGCTTGTTGAGCTCCTCCTGGCCTCGGGCGACGCTGTCCTGGATCGTGGATATCTCCTTTTGCAGCTTTTGCTGCTTCTCCTTGGCGCCGTTGTACTTCTCGGTGGCCTGCTCCGCCTGCTCGTAGAGCTTGTCGACCCTCGCCTTGACCTCGTCCTTGCCGGGCTTCTCGCTCGGTGCGGCATGGGCGGCGTTCGCGCTCAGCGCGGCGGCCGCGGCGGCCGCGGTGGTCAGCACGGTGACGCGCGTGCGGCTCGGCTGCTTGGATCGACGATGGGACGCCACAGGGGCGAGCTCCTTGTGCCTTCAGCCGCCTGCCAACGCGTTGGTGGGCGGAGCCCCTCCACCGTCACTCCCTCTGAGTGATCACCAGAGCGGGGGCTGGAGCAAGACCTTAATGACTGTCCCACGATCAGATCAAATGTTGGCATGGAAATTTCGTTCGTTGTGTGCCGCCCAGCCCGGACATTCACACGGCGAGGGGCTTCGGCCGCCGTGCGGCCAGGCGTCCGGAGCGGGACAGAGCGGCCACCGAGGCCGCGCACGCCAGCCCGGTGGCCGCGAGGGAGCCCCAGGTCAGCCACAGGGCGTCGTGTGTCGTGGCGAAGTCCCAGAGGGCGCCGGTGGCGAGGTTGCCCAGAGTGATGCCGAGGCCGGAGACGGTGTTGTAGAGGCCGTAGTGGGTGGCGACCAAACGGTCGCCGGAGAGGGTGACCACCGTGTCCATCTCGAAGGGGTAGACGACCGCCGAGCCGGCCGCGAGCAGTACCACCGCCACCACGAGGCACACGAGCACGGCGCCCGACGAGCCGCGCGGGGCGAACGCGAGCGGCAGGAAGGCCAGGCCCATTGCGGCCAGCCCGCGTACGAGCGCCGCGTCGGGCTGCCATCGTTTCCTCGCCCATCCGGTCAGGCGCAGCTGACCGATGACGGCCACGGCGGCGGAGACGACGAACAGGCCACTGCTGACGGTGGTGCCGTTCGAGCCGAGGGCGTCGTCGGCGGCGAGCGGCAGCGCCAGGTACACCTGGAAGGTCAGGACGTACGAGCCGATCATCGCCGCGGCGAAGAGCAGGAACGGCCGGTTGGCGACGACCGTGCGCCACTGCGCCAGCACGCCCCCTGGTGTCCTGGTGGTGCCGGTGTGACGTGCGGGCAGCGCACGCCATTGCAGCAGCGTGAGCACGCCGAAGATGCCCGCCGCGATGGTGCACACCAGGCGGAAGTCGGCGGCGAGCAGAGCGAGCCCCACCAGTGGACCGAGCAGCATCCCGGCCTGGTAGTAGACGTTGAAGGTGGCGAAGGCGTCCACGCGGCGCTCGCCGGCTTCGGCGGCCAGGCAGGCGCGGACCGCCGGGTTGAACAGGGCCCCGGCGAACCCGGTCGCGGCCGAGGCGGCGATGAGTGCGGGCAGATCGTCGACCCAGCCGAGGAGCCCGAAGCCGACGGTGCGCAGGAGGCAGCCGGTGATGATGGGGATCTTGTAGCCGAGGCGGTCGGCGAGGGTGCCGCCGATGAGGAACATGCCCTGCTGGGAGAAGTTTCGGACGCCGAGGACCAGTCCGACGGCCCAGGCCGCGAGGCCGAGCCCGTCGGACAGGTGGGCGGCGAGGTAGGGCATGAGCATGTAGAAGGCGAGGTTGATGGCGAACTGGTTGGCCATCATCAGCCGTGCGCCGCGCGGGAAGGAACGGGTCTGCTGCCACAGGTGCCTCATCGGGCGGCTCCCGCGAGACCGTGGCGCTCGGGGTGGGCGAGGGGATCGGCGACGTGGGTGCAGCGGGTCCAGCGGGTGACGGTGCGCCGGCGGCTGTCGGCGATCTCGTCCGGGTGGTCGGCGGGCGGCTGCCCCAGGAGATCGTGGCGGTGGCAGTAGGTGTCATCGAAGACCGTGCCGACGTAGCGTTGCGGGCCGTCGGGGAAGACGGCGACGATCCGTTCCTCCGCGGGCCGGGTGCGCGCCAGCCAGCGGGCGACCAGGGCGACGGCGCCGACGCTCCAGCCGCCGGTGGCGTAGTGGTCGCGGGCCAGGCGGCGGGCCGCCCACACGGCTTCCGGCGCGGCCACCCAGTGGACCTCGTCGAACAGGTCGTAGGCGACGTTGCGGGGATGGATGCTGGAGCCCAGGCCGCGCATGAGGCGAGGGGCGGCGGGCTGGCCGAAGATCGTCGACCCGGTGGTGTCGACCCCGACGACCCGCAGGCGGGGGAAGAATCCGCGCAGCACGGAGCCGATGCCCGCGGAATGGCCGCCCGTGCCGACGGAGACGACCAGGGTGTCGATGCGGCCGAGCTGGGCGACGAGTTCGTGGGCGAGCGGGGCGTAGGCGGCGACGTTGTCGGGGTTGTTGTACTGGTCCGGGCACCACGCGTCGGAGTGGACGGCCAGGAGTTCTTGGACGCGCTGTCGGCGGGACTCCTGCCAACCGCCTTCCGGATGGGGCGTGGTGACGAGGTCGACCTCGGCTCCGTACGCGGTGAGCAGGCCCGTCATCAGCGGCTCCATCCCCGGATCGGTGACGACGGTGACCGGGTGGCCGTAGGTCGCTCCGGCCAGGGCCAGGCCGAGCCCGAGGGTGCCGGAGGTGGACTCGATGACGCGGGCGCCGGGCCGCAGCCGACCGCGTTCGCGGGCGGCGCGGACCATGTGCAGGGCGGCGCGGTCCTTGATGCCGCCGGGGTTGTGGCCCTCCAGCTTGGCCCAGAAGCCGCGTCCGGTGGCGGTGAAGGGGCCGCCGATCCACAGGACCGGGGTGTCGCCGACGAGTCCGGCGGGGGTGTGCATCGGGCGTTTGGCTTCGACGAGGAGTTGGGCCGGGGAATGCGGAGTACCGGTCGGGGCGGGGTGGTTCATGGCGTGCTTCTCCTGCGGACGACGGTCTCGCGGGTGTCGTCCGCTGTGGTTGGCGGATCGTGACTGATCGACTGCCGCATCCGGGAGCGGGCGGGCGGGAAGGCCCTTTGCTCGTGCGGCTCACTTGTCGGTCACGTTCTCCACACACCGAGTCGGGCTCTCGCCCGACCGGGACGTGCCGGCCGCTGAGCCGACCCCGGGGGCGGGCCCGGCTTCGCAGGGCCGAGCATGCCCGTGTCCGCGGCGGACGCCGGCACGCTGTGCGCGGCCGGTACGGGCGAGGCGATGTCGCGGGGCGGCTGCACGGTCGGCACGTCGCCGCCCCAGCAGTGCTCCCGGTTCTCGCCCGGCCGGGGCGCGGACCGTTCCGACGCGTCGTCCGCCGGTGTCGACGCCCGCGCCCAGGAAGCCGTGGTGGCCAGGAGGCTGTCCGCCCGGCCGATCCCGGTGGGTGTGGGGCCGTGGGCGCACCCCAGCAGGTGGATCAGTGCGGCGAGCAGCACCACGAGGGCCGCCCCGGCGCGCGGCACGGGGCGGTCGGCGCGCAGCACTGACCCGGCCACCATGAACGCAGACGGTAACCGATCGTGCGCATAAGGTTCATGTGAGAGATGGGCCCGAAGTGCCGTCCGGGCCACCGTGTGCGGGGCGCGCGACACCGGGAAAGCCCATGGGGCGACCGGGTGCGACCGCGTCTCCGAGAGGCTCACTCGATCACTGGATCGGGTGAATACGGCCTTCTGGTTCATCACTCTTGCCATACAGGGTCGGGTATTGGCCAAATCGCCATCTTTGCCCGGGTGTTCGATATGTACGAGCAGCGCGGGCCGGTAGCGTTTCGGTGTCGCCGGAAACGAGACGTCGGGGGTCCAGCAGTGGTGCGGCGAGTCGCAGCGGTGGTGGTCGTGCTGGCCGCTTCCCTGCTGATGCACTTCGCCAAGCCGCATCACACCACCACCTCCACCTCCACCTCCTCCTCCCCCTCCTCCTCCTCCTCCACCACCACTACGCTTGCGTCCGCGATGGCTCCCGTCGCGGAGGCCGAGTCGAGGAAGCTGCGAGGACCGTCGTCCGCCGTTTCCAGCGCCGGAACACAGAAGCGGCACCAGGGCGTAACGGTTCATGTCCTCGCCAGGCCCTCACGTGCAGTGGGGCCGCAGGCGCAGCCTCCGGCCGCGGACAACCCCGCGGCCGGGGAGACGGACACCGCTCACTCCGCGGCCGGTGCCGCGCGGCCGCGCACGGCGAGAGACTCCTGGAACCCCGCTGCCGGAATCACACCCACCTCCAGCACACTGCAAACGTTCCGCTGCTGATCGGCGGCGTGCCCCCGCGGTTCTGACACACCGGCACGCCGCGGCCCGTCACGCGTCGAGCGGCCTGACGCCTCGCTCGCCGTGCCGCCTGGGCGAGCCGTCGCCCGCCACGGCACGCACTCTTCGCGCCCTTACCCGCGTAGGACCGCCAAGAGACACGAGACCGAATCATGCACACGCTCATCGAGCACGCCCGTAGCTTCCCCACCGAGACCGCCGACATCGTTCCCCGCCACCGGAGACGGGCCGCCTGTGGTGCCGCGGGCTCGCTCGGATCCGCCGTCCAGGCCCCTCAGGTCCCGGACCTCGTGGTGCGCGGCCGCCTCCGACCGCACGCCTGGTGCGGCACCGCCGAAACCGGCGAGGTCCCGGCCCGCGCGTCGGGCAGCCGCACCGTCCAGCCCCGGTGACCGACCGGACCACGGTCCCGCCCGTCTCGCACCGGTCGCGCCTTCCCGCGACGTTCCTTCCCCACAGAGAGAACGCCATGACCTCACAGACCTTTTCGCGCGCTGCTCTGCGCAGCGACGTCACCGCCTCCCTCGTCGTCTTCCTCGTCGCCGTCCCGCTGTGCGTGGGCGTCGCCGTCGCCTCGGGCGTTCCGGCCGAACTCGGCCTGATCACCGGCATCGTCGGCGGGCTCGTGACCGGGCTGCTGCCCGGCAGCAGCCTTCAGGTGTCCGGGCCCGCGGCCGGGCTGACCGTGCTCGTCCTCACCGCCGTCAAGGACTACGGGCTGCCCGTCCTCGGCGTCGTCGTCCTGCTCACGGGCCTGCTGCAACTCGCCCTCGGAGCCCTGCGCCTGGGGCGCTGGTTCCGGGCCATCTCCCTGTCCGTGGTCCACGGCATGCTCGCCGGCATCGGCCTGGTCCTCATCGCCGGTCAGCTGTACGCGCTCGGCGACCGCGGCGCACCTGGCAGCGGCACGTCCAACGTCGCCGGCCTGTACGACCTCACCGTCGACATCCTCGCGTCCCGTTCGGCCCTGGCAGCGTCCGCCGTCGGCGTCGGCACCATCGTGGTGATGACCGGGTGGAAGAGGGTCCCGGGCCGTGCCCGACTCCTGCCCGGTCCGCTCGTCGCGGTCGGCGCGGCGACCGCCCTCACCGCGGCGTTTGATCTGCCGGTCCGGCGGGTCGAGGTCAGCGGCCTGGTCGCTGCCGTCCAGCCGCCCGCCGTCGGCGACTTCTCCCGGCTGGCCGATGTCGGCCTGCTGGTCACGGTCGTCGCCTTCACGCTGATCGCCTCGGCGGAGTCGCTGTTCAGCGCGGCGGCCGTGGACCGCCTCCACGACGGGCCGAAGACCCACTACGACAGGGAGCTGATGGCCCAGGGAGCGGGCAACACCGTGTGCGGGCTGCTCGGCGCGCTGCCGATGACCGCCGTCATCGTGCGCAGCGCCGCCAACGTGCAGGCCGGTGCGCGCACCAGGCTCTCCCGCGTTCTGCACGGCGTATGGCTGCTGTTGTTCGCCGCGATGTTCCCCGACGTCCTGGGCCTGATTCCCACCGCGGCGCTCGCCGGCGTTCTCATCCATGCGGGCTTCAAGCTGCTGCCGGTCAAGGAGCTGGGACCGCTGTGGCGCGACCACCGGGGAGAGGCCGTGATCCTCGTGGTCACCGCGGGGGCGATCCTGATCACCAACATGTTCGAAGGCGTCCTGCTCGGTCTCGCCCTGGCAGTGGTGAAGGCCGCCTGGGAGGTTTCCCACGTCCACGTCGACGTCACCGACCCGGGTGAGGGCATGGTGCGGGTCCGTATCCAGGGCAACGCCACGTTTCTCCGGCTGCCGCGCATCCTGGACGCACTGGAGAGCCTGCCGGCCGGTCGGACCGTGGAACTGGACCTCGCCGGTCTGCGGCACCTCGACCACGCCTGCCTGACCGCCCTGCGAAGCTGGGCCGACCAGCACAACGCGCACATCATCCAGCCCGGACGTGTGCCGAGCGCGGCCTGACGGCGGCGGCTGACGCACGGCAAGGAGGTGCCGCCCCGCGGCTCGGCGGGGCGGCACCGCTGGACGGGCGGTTCACGCGGGACGCGTCGGTGCGCGCTCTCCGGGCCGGTGTCGCCCAGCAGCGGCGCGCTTGGGGTGCGCGCGGCCGTCTCGGCGGCCTTCTCGAACGCTTGGGAGCGGTCTGCACCACCAGCCCGTCGACGTGGACGACCGCCCGGCCGACCCGGACGGCCACGGTGATCCGGTCGGCGATCCCGGCGCGTGGCGGCGCTCCCGTGACATGCGTTCCGCTCCCCGGCGAACACCGCCGCGCCACTCGCTACGCCACGTCGGACGGCCCGTGACCTCCGGGATCGAGTCGCCGTGGCGCGGACGCACCGGGGCTGCCGCGGCCAGCCGGTCCCGCCGTCACGCCGGGCGGGACCGACACCGGCCTGGGCGGCAGCCCGGCGACCCTCCCCAGCGTGCCGACGACGCCGTAGAGACCCGGTGCCCTGCCGAGACGGGGCGCCGCCTGGCGAAGGACCGGCACGGCGGCGATCCGCGACGCGCCCACCGGCAGGAAGACCGGAGCCGGGACGACGGCGGGATCGATCCGAGCCGTTTTCACGCCTCGGCGGTCCTCCGGCTGCGGCGCTCGGCTCCCAGGCGGGCGAAGTAGCCGATGAGATCCGGGTTGTCGACCGCGGCGGGGTTGACGACCTGTTCGGCCGGGGCGCCCTGGAGGAGGCGCTTGACCGGGACTTCGAGCTTCTTGCCGGTGCGGGTGTGCGGGATGGCCGGGACTTCGAGGATCTCGTCGGGGACGTGGCGCGGTGAGGTCCCGGTCCGGATCGCCTCCTTGATCCTCTCGCGGAGGGCGTCGTCCAGGGCCACTTCCGCGGCGGGGACCACGAACAGCGGCATCCAGTAGCCGCCGTCGGGTTCCTCCGCGCCGATGACGAGGGCCTCGGCGATCTCGGGGAGGCGTTCGACCACGTCGTGGATGTCGGCGCTGCCCAGGCGGACACCGTTGCGGTTCAGCGTGCTGTCGGAGCGGCCGTGGACGATCACCGAGCCGTGCCCCGTGACCGTGATCCAGTCCCCGTGCCGCCACACGCCCGGGTAGGAGGAGAAGTAGGCGTCGCGGTAGCGGGTGCCATCGGGGTCGTTCCAGAAGTACAGCGGCATCGACGGCATGGGGCGGGTGACGACCAGTTCACCGACCTGGTCCACGGTCGCGCGGCCCTCGCCGTCGTACGCGGCCAGCGCCACGCCCAGGTGCGGTGCCGACAACTCGCCCGCCCACGCGGGTGTGTTGGGCGCGCTGCCGGCGAAGCCGGACACCACGTCCGTGCCGCCGCTGATGGACGCGAGCAGGACATGGCCGCCGACGTGATCGCGCACCCACGGGTAGGCCGAGGCCGGCAGGGCGGAGCCGGTGCAGCCGACCACACGGACGGACGACAGATCGTGCACGGACGGGTCTATGCCGGCCTTGGCCATGCCCAGCAGGTACTGAGGGCTGGTACCGAAGACCGTCACCCGGTGGCGGGCGGCCAGCTCCCACAGGACGTCCAGCCTGGCGAAGGGTGCCGGGCTGCCGTCGTACGTGCAGGTCGTGGCACCGGTCAGCAGCGTCGAGGCGACCAGGTTCCACATCATCCAGTGCGTGGTGGTGTACCACAGGAGGCGGTCGCCCGGACCCAGGTCGGAGTGCAGGCCGAGGGTCTTGAGGTGCTCCAGCAGCACCCCGCCGTGGCCGTGGACGATGCCCTTGGGCAGGCCGGTGGTGCCGGAGGAGAAGACGATCCACAGGGGGTGGTCGAACGGCACGGCCGTGCAGGTGAGTTCCTCCGCGCGGGTGGCCGCGTCCTCCCACCGGACGACCGGCGACGGGTACGTCCGCTGCGGCCATGCCAGGCCCACGTGCCCGACCAGCACGGTCGCCTTCAACGTCGGAAGTGCGTGGGCGAGCTCGATCGTCGCGTCGCGGCGGTCGTGGGTGGTGCCGTTGAAGAGGTAGCCGTCGGCGGCGATCAGGACGGTGGGTTCGAGCTGGGCGAACCGGTCGGCGGCGGCCTTGGCGGAGTAGTCCTGCCCGCACACCGACCACACGGCGCCCAGGCTCGCTGTGGCCAGGAACGCGACGATCGCGTGCGGGGTGTTGGGCAGGTAGCCCACGACCCGGTCGCCCTGCCGCACTCCCGACTCGCGCAGGGTCGCGGCCACCGAGGCGACCTGGGCGCGCAGTGCCTTCCCGGTCACCTCGTAGCCGGAGCCGGTCTCGTCGAGGGCGAGGATCGCCGCGTCGTCGTCCGCGACGTTGCGCAGGGCATGGTGGGCGTAGTTGAGAGCGGAGCCGGTGAACCAGCGGGCGCCCGGCATGGTCTCCTCGGCCAGGACCTGCTCGTACGGGGTGTCCGCGTCGATGTCGAAGTACTCCCACACCGCGCCCCAGAAGCCCTCCAGGTCGGTGACCGACCAGCGGTGCAGGGCGGCGTAGTCGGTGCCGTCCAGCCCGGCATGGCGGGCGAAGTCCATGATGCGGCTGGAGGCGACGGTCTGCGGATCGGGTGTGTGGAAGGGATCGGGCGTTGTCATCGTGGGGTGCTCCTCGACAGGCTCTCGGTGACGTTCCGTGGGAAGTTTCGCGCAGTGTGCAGCAGGGGCGCCCAGGAGGTGGTGCCCGTGAAGGCGTGGCCGCCGGACGGGACGACGTCCATCACGACGCGGTCCGGCCGCAGCAGTACGGCGTCCGCACGCCCTTCGCGCAGCCATGCCGCGAGCCGGCCGTCGTCGCCGAGGCCGACCGCGAGGACGGTCCGGGCGCCGAGGCCGTCGGCGACCGCCTTCAGGGAGGGAGAGAGCGGGAGGGCGGTCACCACGGCGAAGGAGTCGCCGAGCAGGTCGTCGAGGCGGGCCCGGCGTCCGTGGACGATCACCCACGGCTGCGGGCAGAAACGGCCGCCGAGTCCACGGCCGACCCCGCGGACCGGACGGCGCACCAGCGGCCCGGAGACCAGGGCGGGGCTGAGGTCACGGGCGGCCGCCGTACTCAGCCCGGGGACGCGGACGGCGGCACCCAGGACGCCGCGTCGGACAGCGGCGGCGCCGTCCTGGCCGCCGGTCATGGCCCAGCCCATGGCGACCGCGAGCCGTATCATCCGGCGGGCGTGCGGCTTGCGCTCGCTCTCGTACGTGTCCAACAACCGCTCGTCCGCCTCCTGTTGGAGCACGCGAGCGAGCTTCCAGCTCAGGTTGTAGGCGTCGCGCAGCCCCGCGCACAGCCCCTGCCCGATGAACGGCGGGGTGAGATGGGCCGCGTCACCGAGGAGGAAGACGCGACCCCGGCGCCAGCGGTCGGTGATCCGCGCCCGGAAGGTGTACCGCGCCTGGCGCAGCACCTCGAAGTCGGCGCCGGGCGCGAGATCCACCCACGGCGCGACCAGCCGTCGAAGCCGCTCGTCGTCCAGCTCCGAGTCGTCCCCCAGCCGGAACTCCCAGCGGTAGCGGTCCTCGCCGATCCGCATGAACGTCCCCGGCCGCCGCGGATCACAGATCTGGTCCACACCTTCCCAGCAGGAGACCGGCAGGCTCGTGCGCACGTCGACGACCGTCCAGCGTTCCTCGAAGCGCAGGTCCTCCCACTCGGCGCCGATGGCGTCACGGGTGAGGCTGTTGGCGCCGTCGCAGCCGAGGACGGCGTCCGCCCGCACCACATGGTCGCCCTCGCCGTCGCGGTAGGTCACGCGGACCGGACCGTCGCCGTCCTGCTCGATGCCGATGGCCTCCGCCCCGCCGCGCAGCTCGCACTCCGGGACGCGGGCCAGGGCGTCGCGCAGCACCCGCTCCAGCTCGGGCTGGTCGAACATGCTGGTCTGCGGGAAGCCGTGGGCCCCTTGCGCGGTGCGCGGGAACTCGGCCATCACCCGGTGCCGGGCGTCCAGCAGCCGCAGCCCCCGCGCGGGTCGGGCGATCGCGGCGAACTCCTCCTGGACCCCTGCGGCCTGGAGGATGCGGCGTACCTCGTCGTCGGCGGCGACGGCGCGCGGCAGGGGGTAGACGTCGTGGTGGCGTTCGAGGAGGAGGGCCCTCACCCCGCGCCGGGCCAGGAGGAGGGCGGCGGTCACGCCCACGGGCCCGGCTCCGACGATCACCACGGGTATGTCTGACAGGTGTTGCTCCACGGTCATGTGCGGCTCGCTCCCGATCTCAGCGCGCGTCGGCCACGGGCGTGCGCTGCTCGCCCAGGTCGATCCGGCCGTCCGGGGTGGCGATGGTCGCGTTCACCACATCGCCGTGCCGCAGGTAGTGGGGGTTCTTCGCCTGGCTCTTGAAGAACGCGTTCCACTTCACCGCGGGCGGCAGCAGTGCGCCGATCTTCTCGACCGGCTTGGGCGGTGCCTTGAGGGCCGTGCCGCCGGGCGTGCCGGTCAGCAGCAGGTCCCCGGGGTCGAGGGTCTGGAACCGGGCCAGCAGGGACAGCGCCTGCGCCGGACGGACGATCATGTCGGCGAGGGTGCGGTCCTGACGCGGCTCGCCGTTCACCGACAACCGCAGCCGGAGATCGAGGAGATGGTCGAAGTCCCGCGGTTCCAGCAGGGTCAGGTACGGGCCCGTCGGTGTGAACGTGGGGTACGACTTGCTCTCGTAGAACTGCGTCCTGGTCAGCTGCACGTCACGGGCGCTGACGTCGTTGGTGATCACCAGCCCGGCGACGTACGACGGCAGGTCCCGTTCCTCGACGACGGTGCCGACGGGCAGCGGCGCCCCCATGACCAGACCGAGCTCGATCTCGTAGTCGAGGAACTTCACATGCGACGGCCGGACGATCCTCTCGTGCGGTCCGCTGACGGACCCGGAGGCCTTGCGGAAGAAGGCGGGCGGGATGTCGCCGGTGAAGCCCGAATCGCGGGCGTGACTACGGTAGTTGACCATCTGGGCCACCACTCGGCAGGGCGTGGTCACCGGGGAGAGGGCCGTCAGGCCGGCTACGGGCGTGCCCGTCGCGTCGGAGGCGGCGGCCGCGTCGACGGCGGCCCGGTCGGCCAGCAGCTCGGCGGTGGTGACGGCTTCGGTGTCGACGGGGACGGCGTGTCGGCCGCGGACGACCCACCAGCCATCGACGGTGCGGAGGACGTTGGTGCTCATGTCGGTTGCCTTCGGTACGGGAGGGATCGAGGGGTCAGGAGTTGGCGGCCCTCAGCAAGGCCACCAGGCGCGACGCGTCCATCTCGTTGTCGCCGCGCAGGGCCTGGACGACATCGCGAACACGTTGCGGGGAGGGGCCGGCGCCGAGGAAGTCCCGGGTGGCCGGCGGGCCCCACTGGGCCAGGCCGCTGGTCGACATGGGTGCCCAGCCGGGCTCGACGTCGCAGGAGAACAGGTCGCCGTCGGCGAAGTGCTCCAGCATGAAGTGGTCGGGGTCGCGCCAGTAGTCGAAGAGCTGGCTGCCCTGGATGTGCCGGCCGATGCCCCAGCTGCGCCGGTATCCGCGCTCCTTGAGGTACTCGCCGCCGGCCGCGATCGAGTCCAGGTCGGTGACCTGGTAGGCGGAGTGGACATAGCCGGTGCCCGGTCCCAGGTGCATCGCCAGTGTGTGGTGGTCCACGGCCACGCTGCCCTGGTCGCAGCGGACGAAGGCCATCGTCGGGCCCCGGTCGCGCTGCCCGTCGAGGAACAGGAAGTCGGACACGATCATGCCGAGCGTGTCCAGGTACCAGTCCAGGCTCCGGGCGAACACGCGGGTCTCCAGCACCACATGGCCCAGCCGCTGGATCCGGGACGGCTCGCGCGGAGGCCGTTGCGTGGCGTTGACACGGCGGTGATCCATGCCGAAGTTGAACAGCAGCGGCTGTTGTCCGGGCAGCGCCGGCAACTCCTCGCCGCAGTGCACCACGCGTACCGGGATTCCCGACGGGTCGAGCAGGTCGACCATCCTGCCGCCGCCCGGCACGTCCGCGTCCCGTACGGCCGTGCCGGTGGCCCGGGCCAGCCGGTCCACGTCGGCCCGCTCCGCGGCGCGGAACGCCGGGCCGATGAAGCGGGAGGTCCGGCCGCGCCGGATCACCGTGCAGGGCGAGCCCGCGAAGGTGCCCCGCAGCCACAGCTCCCGCTCCGTGCGGGCCGCGATCCCGAAGCCGAAATCGCGGGCGAAGACCTCCGCACGGTCCAGATCGGGCTTCTCGAACTCCAGCCAGGCCAGGTCGGCGACCTTGATGACAGGGTTCCGCGACCGCCCGGGGTGTTCGCCGCGCAGGGCGCCCTTCGCGCTGTGGAGGTCCTGGTGGGCCGTCCTGACGTCCGTGACGCCGACTGCGTTGACGTGGGTTTCGGACATGGTGTCCTCCAAGCAATATCGCTGTAATGAGGAAATCATCAGCTTTGACACTTCAATCGTCAATGGCCGGGCCCGGGGAAGTGGCGGCTCCATCGGCCGATGCGCTGATCGATTCATCAGAACTGTGACGTAATGGGTCCATGGGTAGACTCGCGTGTATGCCCACGTCAGCCCCGCCCCGCAACCGCTTCGAACGACGCCGCGCCGAGACCCGGCAGGCACTCGTCCGTGCGGCGCGGCAGATACTCGCCGAGACCGGTGACACCAGTGCCAGCATCCAGGCGATCGCCGAGCGTGCCGACGTCGGCTTCGGCTCCTTCTACAACCACTTCGAGTCGAAGACGGAGCTGTTCGACGCGGCGGTGCGGGACGCCCTCGAAGAGTTCGGCCAGACCTTTGACGAGCACCTGCGGGACGTCCGCGACCCGGCGGAACTCGTCGCGGCGGGCTTCCGGCTCAGCGTTCGCCTGTCCGACTCCCGCCCCGAGCTGATGCAGGTGCTGCGCCACCGCGGCCTCGGCTACATCCACTCGGACTCGGGTCTGGCCCCGCGCGCCCTGCGTGACCTGGAGGTCGGCATCGCCTCCGGCCGTTTCACCGTC
Source organism: Streptomyces sp. NPDC001056 (assembly GCF_053598955.1). Lineage (NCBI taxonomy): Bacteria > Bacillati > Actinomycetota > Actinomycetes > Kitasatosporales > Streptomycetaceae > Streptomyces > Streptomyces sp. NPDC001056. The sequence continues at coordinate 156,168 of NZ_JBSFLI010000005.1, forward strand.
ACCGATCCGATCGCCGCGGTGACCGCCCTGGGCGGCTCCCTGCTGGCGCTGGTCGACCTGCGGTTCTCCCGGCCCGAGCTCGACGGCGACGAGGCCGCGTCCAGCCTGGCCGAGATGCTGCTGCGCATGCTGGGCGTCCCGCCCGAGGACGCCCGCGACGTCGCCCGGCGTCCCCTGCCCGACCTCGACTGACCGGCACTCGGATTCCCGCCGACCGGAGCCGGCGGGAATCATCGCGCGCCGTACGCACCGAACTCGTGCCGCTCCGGCGCACGGTCCAAGCCGCCCGTCGTGAAGTGGTTCGCCGACGGACGGCTCGACGCCTCGTTCCACCGCGCCGATCGGCCTGTCGGGGACGGCCACGGTGACCAGGCGGCCGTCCATGGGGCTGGGGAGCCCGCCGGGGACACAGGCGCACGTGTGACGCGCGAGGAGCGGCACGCCGCGGACCGTCCCGGCCGCGCCTGTCGGGGACGGGACGGCGGGCCGGAAGCCGTGCTCCGCGCTCTTTCCCACCCTGGCGGTGCGAGTCGCAGACCGGGCGGCCGGCGCCCATCATGGAGAGGGCGCACGGCTGTGGGACTTCACCCACGCGGAGGTGAGCCGCATGATCTGCCCGTACGGCACGGGTCCGGCAGCCTGCTGGAGCGGGCCTGCCCCTGGAACGAGCCGGTCGCCGCCGAGTCGGATCGATCCTTCGAGCGAACGAACCGGTTCCCGGAGTCCGCCCGCCCCGTCCTGGACCGAACGAGAGCGGAAAGGTGACACGAGGTGATGCGACGTCCGCCACGCCCGGGAGAAGGTGTCCGGGCGTCGTGACCGACCTCGGGCCCGGACGGTCGCCACGCGGTCATCGCGGTGTTCCGCACACCGGCGACCTGTGTGTCGAGGCGTGGGCGCCCACGCGCGAGGAGTGCATCGCCGAGGCGGCGCGGGGCATGCTCGGCAGTTTCGCCGATGTGCCTGTGGACGTCTCCTGGGTCGCCCGGGAGTGCGTGGTGGCGGCCGACGACGACGGTCGGCTCCTGGCCGCCGTACTGGAGGAGATCATCTACCGCATGGACGCCGCGGACGAGCTGCCCGCGGACATCGCGGTGACACCGGAGCCGGGCGGCGTACGCGTGAGCTTCAGGATGGCCGACAGCTCGACGGTGACGCAGACCGGGGCCGTGCCCAAGGCCGTCGCGCTGCACGGGCTGCGGCTGGCGCGGGACGCGCACGGGTGGGCCTGCCGGGTGACGCTGGACGTGTGAGGTCCGTCCGGGCGCCCGGCGCCGCGAAGGCTGGCCGAGGAGGCCGAACCGACATGGACATCCGGCTGGTGGCGGAAGGGCCCTGGCGGTTCCGTATCGAACCGACCGGCGCCATGCGCGTACCCGGAATCGTCCTGGCCCCACGGGACCTGCTGCCGGACGAGCCGGGTGACCAGGCTCTTCAGCAGGTGGCCAACGTGGCCACGCTGCCGGGCATCGTCCGCGCCTCGTACGCCATGCCCGACATCCACTGGGGATACGGCTTCCCGATCGGCGGCGTGGCCGCGACCGACGTCGCCCACGGCGGGGTCATCTCGCCCGGAGGGGTGGGCTTCGACATCTCCTGCGGGGTGCGCCTGCTCACCGCGCATGTGGACCGCGCCGCCCTGCTGCCGAAGCTGCCCGTCCTGATGGACCGGCTGGACACGCTGATACCGCGCGGGCTCGGTCGCGGCGGTCTGTGGTACCTGGCCGACCGGACGCAGCTGTACGAGGTCCTGCGCGGCGGCGCCCGCTACGCGGTCGAGCAGGGCCACGGGGTGCCGCGGGACCTGGACCGGTGCGAGGACGGCGGAGCCGTCAGCGACGCCGACGTCACCCAGGTCGGCGAACGCGCGTTGGAGCGCGGCGCCGGGCAGGTCGGCAGCCTGGGGTCGGCCAACCACTTCCTGGAAGTCCAGGCGGTCGACGCCGTCTACGACGAGACGTACGCACGGGCGTTCGGCCTGCGCCCCGGCCTGGTGTGCGTCATGATCCACTGTGGCTCGCGGGGACTGGGCCACCAGATCTGCTCCGACCACGTACGGGCCATGGACGCCGTGATGCGCCGCTACGGCATCGACGTACCCGACCCGCAACTCGCCTGCGCCCCTGTCGACTCGCCCGAGGGCCGCGCCTACCTGGGCGCCATGGCCGCCGCCGCGAACTTCGCACGCGCCAACCGCCAGCTGCTGGCCGATGCCGCCCGCAGCGTCTTCCGCGAGGCCACCGGCACGGGGCTCGACCTGCTCTACGACGTCTCGCACAACCTTGCCAAACTGGAACGCCACATCGATGGCGGCGCCGCCCGGCCGCTGCTGTGCGTCCACCGCAAGGGCGCCACCCGGGCCCTGCCGCCGGGCCACCCCGACCTGCCGGACACGCTCCGCCCCTTCGGCCAGCCGGTGTTCGTGCCCGGCACGATGGGCACCGCCTCCTACGTCATGACCGGTACCACCGGCAACCGCGCCTTCGACTCGTGCTGCCACGGCGCGGGCCGCGTCTGGAGCCGGCACCGAGCTCACCGCGAGACGTCCTCCCGGCAACTGCGCCGGGAACTGGCCGGTGCGGGGGTCGCGGTGCGCCCCGCCTCCTGGCGCAGCGTCACCGAGGAGGCACCCGAGGCGTACAAGGACGTCGACGCCGTGGTCCGGGCAAGCGAACACAACGACCTGGGCCGCCTTGTCGCCCGCCTGGTGCCGCTGGGCGTCCTCAAAGGCTAGAGGGGGCCGGAGCGACCCGAACCGGCCCCGCGAGCACGCTCAGGCGCGCGTCAGCAGAGCGTCCAGGGGCTCGCTGCGGTGCAGGCGGTCGATGGCGTCGGCGAGCAGCGGGGCCACCGACCGCACCTGGAGCGGAAGCCCTCGCGCCTGTTCGGCAGCGAGGGTGTCGGTGATGAGCAGGCGCCGGACAGCAGGGTGCCCGAGTCTGGCCTGCGCGGCTCCCACCAGGAGGCCGTGGGTGGCAGCCACGGTGATGTCGGGAGCGGCCCCGCGGTCGAGCAGGAGCCGCACGGCCGCCTCGACCGTCCCGCCCGTGCTGATCATGTCGTCCACGACCACCGCGGGCCGTCCTGCGACGTCGCCGACCAGCTCCTCGGCTCGCACACTCGTGCCTGACACGCGGGTCTTGCGCACCACGACGACCGGTCGCCCCAGTCGTCCGGCGTAGTGCTCGGCCAGTCTGACCGCTCCCAGATCCGGTGACACCACCACGGCGGTGTCGGGGATCTCCCGTGCGAGTGCCTCGGCGATCACCGGCACCGCCGTCAGCATGTCCACCGGAATCCCGCACATCGCCTCCAGCGCGGTGGTGTGCGGGTCGACGACGAGCAGCCGGTGCGCACCGGCCGTCGCCAGTGCCTCGGCGACCACCCGTGCCCCCACGGGCTGCCCCTCCCGGGTACGGCGGTCCTGCCGGGCGTAGCCGAAGTAGGGCACCACCGCGGTGATCCGGTCGGCACCGCCCCTGCGGCATGCGTCGAGGAGCAGGAACAGCTCGATCAGGTGCTCGCTCACGTGAGGCCCGGTCGGCTGGACCACGTACACGTCGCCGCCGCGCACCTGCCCGACGACGGGCCGTACCTCTCCGTCGGGGAAGCGGGTCGACTCACACTCCACCGGCACGGCGCCCAGGGCCGTCGCGATGGCGTCGGCCAGCGCCCTGTGAGCCGTACCCGCCACGACACGAACGCCCATGGTGATCCTCCCGAACCGGCCGGGCCGACCGGGATCAGCCGGTCGACAGGCATCGCATGCCCCTGCCTCAGGGACACGGCGGAGACGGTCACCGGTGACCGGGCCTTCCTGGCACCGGCAAGCGGCGCGGTCATTCGCGCGGGACGATGGCCACCGGGCACTGGGCATGCTGCAGAACCGCGTGCGCGACCCGGCCCACAGCACGGCCCAGGTGGTGCGCGGGCCTGCGGGCGCCCAGCACGACGAGATCCGTGTGCGAGGACGCCGCGACCAGTTCACCGGCCGGCGACGGGGCCCTCGCCACCTCTTCGGTCACCCTGAGATCCGGGAACTCCTCCTGGACGGAGCCCAGGACGCGGGTGCTCGCCGCGGCCTCCGCCTCCACGGTCTTGCGCACCTCGTCGGCCAGGGGCACCATGCTCCCGACGTACTGGACGTAGGACCACGCGCTCAGCAGCCGCAAGGCAGCCTTCCGCCGCCTGGCGGCCTGTCCGGCGAAGCGCACCGCCCCGAGGTCCTTCTCGTCCCGTACGCCCACCACGACCACCCTGCTCGGCGGCCGCTCCGGACCCCGCACGACGACGACCGGACAGCTCGCCCGCCCGGCCACCGCCAGACTGACCGACCCCAGCAGAAGCGTGGAGAAGCCGCCCGCTCCCCTCGAACCGACGACGATCGTCGCCCTGGCGCCCTCCGCCCGCAGCGCCACCGCCGCGGCCGCCCGCAGCAGGCTGTCCGCCGCGGGTTCCTGGCCGACCTCCGTGGTGACCACCAGGCCGGGCGCCCCGTCGGAGGCGGCGGCCGCCGCCTCGGCCGCCAGCGACAGGGCGGCCTCGCGGACGCGCGAGGCGGTTTCGGCGGACAGGCGCCGCGCCAGGTCGAGGTCGACGGCGCACACGATGTGCAGGGGCTGATGCCGGAGAGCGGCCTCCCGCGCCGCCCACAGCACCGCACGCGCTGCCCCCGCCGAGCCGTCCGTCCCCACCACCACCGGTCCCTCAGACATGTCCGACCAGCTTTCCCCAGTACCAGGCGGAACGCGCGGCAGCCCCCGACGGGCGACGGCCGGTCACGACGGCACCCCCGGATCGGTGTACCGCAGCAGCGCCCCGACCCCGTCCTCCAGGGGCATTTCCGCCCCGACCACCAGCTCGGCCCCGGTGCGGACCAGTGCGCGGATCAAGGCCGCGCCCGGTGATTCCTCCTGGAAGCCGAGGACGCCGAAGGACTCCAGGTCGGCGGACGACAGGGCGATCTGCGTCGGCTCCGCGCCCGCCCACAGCCGCGAGGGCGGATCGGCGGGCGTGTTGAGCAGCAACGCGCCCGCCTGGGCGCGCTGCAACGCGGCCACGACCGAGGGCATGCCCTCGACCGCTTCGGCGTGCCGGGTCCGCCGCGCCCGGAACGTCTCCACCCGAGCCTGGTCCCGCTCGCTCATCCGGCCCCGGAAGACCTCGGTCAGCTCCTGCTCCAGCAGCGCCCGGCCCGCACCGGCCCGGTGGCCGTCACCCCCGACCGTGACCACGCGTTCGCGCAGGGGGCCGGACATACGGCTCGCCAGGACGTCGAGCGCCCATTCCTCCCCGCTCAGCACGATCGCCTCGGCATGGGTGCGGTGGACCGGCTCCGCCAACTCGGCGGCCACCTCGGCGGCACTGTGCGGCCACCGGGCCGCGGGACCACTCCGGTGGTGACACGTTCCGGGTGCGACCGTGCTGCTCGGCCACCTCCCGGTCTGGATGTCCACCTCCAGTTCCTCCGGCGCGCCGGTCTCGGGGTGGGCGACGCGGCGCACGGTGACGGCCGCATACGGGATGTCCGGCGCGTGCTGGACCGCGAGCGGCATCACGTCGGGCAACGCGCTGAACCGGGCCGCGTCGTGCGCGAGCGGGGCGGGCAGCTCCTCCACCAGGGTCAGTCGGCCGTGGCTCGCGAAGATGGCCTGCCCATGACGCCCGGAGACCTCCCGGTCCGAGCCCGCCGTATCGGAGACAACGGCCACGGTGGCCCTGTCGGCCCCCTGCTGTGCCAGATCCTCACGCAGATGCCTGCGGCGCAGCCTGATCGCCGCCTCCGGGTCACGGACGTCACGTGAGGTGTCCAGGTAGGCGCAGGCATAGGGCCCCGGTCGTGCGTACACGGGATCGAGAAAGGTCAGCTCCACGGTCGCTCCTCATCACGATGGCCGGCCGAGCCGCCCCGAACGGTTCCTCCTCCACCTCCCGGCCACCGCTCGCGCGTTACCGAAGCCTCCGCTCCCTCCAGTAGACCTCCGGGCCACCGACTGTGCGCGCCGGACGGCGCCCGCGTCGCCTCAGGGGAAGGCCGAGCCACGCGGTTCGCGGACCGAAGGCCGCGATCAGTGCCTCACCGTCCCTGGCCGGGATTCATCAGCCAGGTCACCGTACGGCTGACGTCCGACAGCGACAGGATCCCGACGAGTCCGCCCTCGTCCAGCACCAGGACGCGATGCTCGGCGCCGGGCTCCATGCGGGGCAGCAGGTCCGCCAGTGAGTCGTCCGGACCCGCGACGGTGGTCCGCGACAGCGGCACCATCACCTCGCCCACCGTCACCGTCCCCCGCTCCTCGGGCATCACCTGCCTGGCGCCGTCCAGCGTCACCAGCCCGGCCGGTGCCCCGCCCTCACCGGTCACCGGGAACGCCGAATGCCGGTACCGGTACCGCGGGTCGGCCAGCATGTCCGCGACCGGCAGGACCGCGGGCACCGTCAGCGGGTCCCTTGTCATGGCGTCCCGCACGGGGACACCGGCAAGCACGCCGCGCAGCTGCGCCTGCCGTCCCTCGGCGGTGGCGGCCGCGATGAGGAACCAGCCGATCAGGGCCAGCCAGAGCCCGCCGAACCCGCCGCCCCTCATGAACACCACAAGTCCCAGCGCGACGAGCACCCAGCCGAGGCCACGTCCGGCCGCGGTGGCCCCGGCGGTCGCCCGCAGCCGGTCTCCCGTACGCCACCACAGGAAGGCCCGCAACAGCCGCCCGCCGTCGAGCGGAGCGGCGGGAAGGGCGTTGAAGACGGCGAGCAGGAGGTTGATGCCCGCGAGCCAGGCCGTCACCTCGACCAGGAGCCTGGGGGCGGACACCAGGGCGAGCAGCCAGGTGCCCAGCAGGAAGAGCCCGCCCAGCAGAAGGCTGACCAAGGGGCCGACACCCGCGATCCGCAGCTCCGCCGCGGGGCTCGACGCCTCCGACTTCAGCCGGGCCACCCCACCCAGCAACCAGAGCACGATGTCGTCCACGGCCACCCCGTTGTGCCGCGCCACCACCGCGTGCGCCACCTCGTGGGCGAGCAGAGAGGCGAAGAAGACCACGGCAGCCCCCAGGCCCGCCGCCCAGTACAGCACCAGGGCATGGCCCGGATACACCTGGGGGAGACGGCCCTGCGCGAGGCCGAACGCGATGATGCCGAAGATGAACAGCACGCTCCAGTGGACCCCGATCCGGACCCCCGCGATCCGCCCCAGCGTAAAGGTCGCACGCACAGCGTCTCTCCCCTGCTCGAACGGGATTCCCGTGTGAGTGGTGCAGGTCCGCGGACAAGCCCTCCGCGCGAAAAGGGCGGGAACATCACCCTTTGCTCCATCCATCCTCGCCCAGGAAGGCCCGACCCGAGCCCCCGCACCGGCTGCGTCGTCAGCGGCCGGCAGGGCGGCAGGCCCCGAGCGAGCCGTTCGGCAGCCGCCGGAACGACACCTCCGGCATAAGGTGATCACGGTGCTCGCCGCTGCGGCGGGGACGAGCGCCACTCCTGGTCGTCGCCGCACTGGGGTGTCATGCTCAGTCGCATCGCAGGTGCTGTGGTGCCCGTCCTCGGCCGTCTGGACGTCACCACGGACGCGGGTGCCGCGCCGAGCGCCGGCAGCATCATCATCGCCAACCACACCTCCCTCGGTGATCCGGCGGTCGTCCTCGCCGCGTTGCGCCGCCTCGGCACCGAACCCGTCGTCCTGGCGGCCGCGGGGCTGTGGCGCATCCCGCTGCTCGGCCGTGCCCTCACGCGGGAGGGACACATCCCCGTTCACCGTCACGACCCGCGGGCCGCGCAGGCGCTCCGGAGTGCCCAGGCCGCACTGGCCGCGGGCCGGTCCGTCCTGCTCTACCCGGAAGGCGGCCTCCCGCACCGCCGCGGCGCCCGCGAGGCTCCGCCCCGCCCGTTCCATCCGGGCGTCTTCCAGCTCGCGCGCCGCAGCGGCGCCCAGGTCGTGCCCCTCGGGCAGGCGGGAGCCCGGGCCCTGGCGTCGGGCAGCTCCGTCGAGCAGGTGGCCAGGGTGCTCACGGCTCCGCTGCGCCGGCCGAGGCTGTACGTGCATGTCGGCGCGCCCCTGCGTCTCGACGGTGAACAGGAGCAGGCGCGGGCTCTCTGCCTGGCGCGCAGTGCGCTGACCCGGGCCTGGCTCACCGCGGCCCGACGACTCGGCACGCCGATCGTCCCTGTCGCGTCCTGAAGGCAGCTGCTCAGCCGCCGGACGCGGGGTCGGCGTAGCGCAGCAGTACGCCCACGCCCTCGCTCAGCCAGAGCTCCTGCTCGGGCACCACGACCAGTTCGGCTCTCGTGCCGACGAGGGCGCGGGCCAGGGCGGTGTCGGCCCGTTCCTCGCTGGTCTCCCGGATGCCGTAGGAGCGCAGTTCCTGTTCGGTGAGGGCGAGTTGGCCGGGCTCCGGGCCGATCCACAGGCGGAACGGTGACTCGGGGTGGTTGTTGAGGAAAAGAGCCTTGACCCTGCCGCGTTGCAGCGCCGACACGGAGGGCGCAAGGCCCTCCGCGAACGCCCCGTCGCGGGCGCGCTCGGCGAGGAAGGCGTCCAGCAGTGTCCGGTCGTGCGCGGCCATGCGCCCGTGGAAGAGGCTTTCGAGCCGCCGCTCCAGCAGGGCCCGTCCGGGCTCGGACTCGCCGGCGTCCTCCACCGTGGTGACCTGCCGGCGCAGTGAGGCCGGCAGCCGGTGGACGAGGATGCCGCGGGCCCAGACGTCCCCGGCGACTACCACCGTCTCGACGTCGATGCGCCGCGCGTGACCTTCCAGCTCCCGGCCGACCTCTCCGGCGGCGCGGGGCCAGTCGGCCACCGGGATCTCCTCGTCCAGCCGGTGGCCCGGCGTGACCTTGGTCAGCGGCCAGGTGCCTGCCTCGGCCTCGATCCGCACGCTGCCGGTGGCGTCCGTCGAGTGACGGCCGCTGTAATGCACGTGCACCGCCAGGTACGGGATGCCGGGCGCGTGCTGGACGATGAGCGGCATGGTGTCCGGCAGGGTCCCGAAGTGCGCGGTGTCCCGCGCGGGCGGCGCGGGCAACTCGTCCAGCAGGGCCATGTGCCCCTGGGCGGTGAACACGGCCTGGCCATGAGTGCCGGGGACTTCCGTGTCACTGCCCACGGTGCCCGCCAGCACGGCGAGGGAGTCCCGGTCCGCCCCCTCGCTCGTCAGCGCGTCCTGAAGACGGCGCCAGCGCAGTCGTATGGCGGAATCGGGGTCCTCGATGGCGGCGTCACGGGACGTGTCCAGGTAGACGGACGCGAACGGACCCGACTGCTTGTAGAGAGGTTCCAGGAAGGAAAGTTTCATGACCACTCCCGAGAGGGCTGTCGGCGCCACTTCCAACTCCAGGATGCGCCTGCCTCACGAACCGTGACGCTCGCCGCACGAGCCGTGGGGCGTCGGTCACCGACCTTGTTCCCCGACCCGATGGCCGGCCGGAGGTGCCCGAACGGCCCCTTCTGCGCCAACCGGCTCCCCGAGGCAGTCTGAACGAAGACAGGGAACGACGGCAGGGAGCGAGGTGGGCCACGATGAAGGCGCATGAAGGTGACGTGCTGAGGTTTACCGGCAGGGCCGTGGGATCCCCCGAACACCACGCCACCGTCCTGAAAGTGCTCGGCCAGAACGGCGAACCGCCCTATCGGGTGCGCTACGAAGACGGTCACGAGACGGAGATCTTTCCCGGCCCGGGATGCGTGATCGAAACCCGGCCGGCACACGCCGCTTCGTTCGGACAACCACACCGGGACAGGCGGTGACCGGACCACTCCACCGAGTTCCGCCGGGCAAGGAGGCCGCATGTACTTCGCGGATCGTCGGGATGCCGGCCGACAGTTGGCCGCCCGGCTGAAGCATCTCAAGGCTTCCGGCGTCGTGGTGCTGGGGCTGCCCCGCGGAGGGGTCCCGGTCGCCGCGGAGGTCGCCCACGTCCTGGGCGCGCCGATGGACGTCTGCCTGGTGCGCAAACTCGGTGTTCCGTTCCAGCCGGAGCTGGGCATGGGGGCCATCGGCGAAGGCGGCGTCCGTGTGATCAACGACGAGGTGGTACGCGCCAACCGTGTCCCCCCGGACGCGCTGGCCGAGGTCGAAGCGCGGGAGCGGGAGGTGCTGGAGAGCCGTGCCCGGCACTACCGGGGCGGCCGGGAGCCGCTCGCGCTCGAAGGCCGCACGGTGCTGGTGGTCGATGACGGGGTGGCCACGGGTTCGACGGCGCGCGCGGCCTGCCGGATCGCCCGCGCCCGCGGGGCCGCGCGGGTCGTGCTCGCGGTTCCCGTCGCACCGCATGACTGGGCCGCGCGGCTGGGCGCGGACGCCGACGATCTGGTGTGCCTGCACACCCCCTGGCACTTCTATGCGATCGGTCAGTTCTACGCCGACTTCTCCCAGACCGACGACGACGAGGTCGTCGCCTGCTTGGAGGAGGCGCTCGCCCGCCCGGTGAGCATTCACCGGGCTCCGCCGGGTCATGCCCTGCCCGAGGACCGGGACGCCGATGTGCGAGCGGGTCCGCTGGTACTGCGGGGGCAGCTCACGGTCCCCGCAGACGCGCTCGGGATCGTGGTGTTCGCGCACGGCAGCGGCAGCAGCCGCCACAGCCCGCGCAACCGGTTCGTCGCCGCCGGACTGAGCCGGGCCGGGCTGGGCACCCTGCTGTTCGACCTCCTCACCGAGGCGGAGGAGAAGGACCGGGCCAACGTCTTCGACACGGACCTGCTCGCCCGCCGGCTCACGGACGCCACCGGCTGGCTGCGCGAGCAGCCCGAGGCCCGGGGGCTGGCCATCGGATACTTCGGCGCGAGCACCGGCGCTGCCGCCGCGCTCTGGGCCGCCGCCGAGCCGCGGGCGCGGATCGCCGCGGTCGTCTCCTGCGGTGGCAGGCCCGATCTCGCCGGACCACGGCTGCCGGAGGTGACGGCGCCCACGCTGCTGATCGTCGGGGGCCACGACGAGTCGGTGCTCGACCTGAACCGTGACGCCCAGGCCCGGCTGCGTTGCGAGAACAAGCTTGAGGTCGTCCCCGGGGCCACCCACCTCTTCGAGGAACCCGGAACCCTTGAGAAGGTCACCGAACTGGCCCGTGACTGGTTCACCGGCCACATGGCCCCGGCCGCCCACACGGCCGCTCGACGCTGAACGTCCCGCATGGGCACGGCCGTTCCCTGCGACGGGCCGCTATGCGACGGGAGAGATCAACCCGTAATGGCCGTCGTAGCGGTGATACAGGACGTTTCCCCGCCCGGTGGTGGCGTCGGCGAAGAACACGAACGGGAACCCGGTGAGATCCAGCCGCTGTTTCGCCTCGGCCACGCTCATCCGGGGAGCGGGAAGCTCGCTCAGGGTCAGCGGCACGGCCGCGGGGCCGGCCGGCTCGGGGTGCGGGTGCACCTGCGCGAGACGGTAGCCCGTCGGGCCCGCCCGGTACAGGACGCTGTCCTCTCCGGTGCCCATGTCGGTGAAGAGGTGGAAGTCGTAGTCCATCGACTCCAGTTCGAAGGCCGCCTCGTCGGGCGACTCCAGGGCCAGTGAATAGGACTTGTGCCGTACGACCTGCCGATCCTCGGCCGGGCGCGGGAAGTAGTCGGGACGGTGGGTCGGCTCACTGCCATGCCGCCACTCGTGCGGGTCCGGCACCGGCGTCTTGCCTCGCCGGGCCTCCCAGTGCTCCTCCAGCCGCTTCAGCCGCACGGCCAGCCGGTCCTGCAACCGGTCGACGGCCTCGTGCATCGCCGTGGCCGCGACGTGCGCCCGGACCGGACGCCCGTTGACGTCCAGGTTGGCCTGGGCGATCGCCGGCCGCTCCACGGCGGGGTTGGCCATGTGAGTCAGTTTGACGCGGGCGTACAGAACCGGTTCCCGTGTCCGGCCGGTGAGCGCCCCTACCTTCTCCCGCGCGTACTCGACGGCTCCCGGCGGCATCTGCCCCTGGGTCTCCACCTGGATCTCGGGAGCCAGCTGTGGTGCCGATCGCTTCATGGCAGCCTCCTTGCGCCATATGTGCCACCTTCCACACTTGCGCTCATTTCGCCCGTCCGCACGGCCGACGTGGCCGTCCCCGCTCGGTCAGCCTCCCCGCCCCTGCCCTTCGCGTCCGCCTCGGCCCGCCCGATCCCCAGCTCCCGGCCGGCGTTCCCCGGAAGTGGTTGCCCCCTCCCACGACCACGGCGATCCGCACACCCAGGTCGTGCACCGAGGCGACCTCGTCCACCATCCGCCCCAGACAGACCGGCTCGGTGCCGACCGCGGCCGACCCGCGTCGACGCACCTCGCGCGTCGGGTCGAAGACCCCCGCGGCCTGACGCACGGCCTCGCGGCACCGTGCGGTCGTGCGGCTGCCAACCGTCCCGGCCCGCCCTAGCATGGAGTTCTGGGCAGGGAGAACCGGAAACGGGAACCACCGGGGCACAAGGATGCCCATGGGGGCGCCCCGGTCCGTGCTGCAACCCCCGCCCCCAGCCGATGGACTGGAAGGGATCACCCATGCCCCCCACACATCCACCCGACTTCGAGCACGCCATCCACAGCGCGAACATCTGGCTCAAAGGGGTGTCGGAAGCCCTGGGGACGGAGGACCGCCACCTCGCCCACCGGATCCTGCGTGCCTGGCTGCACACCTTCCGTGACAGGCTGACCGTCGATGTGGCCGCCCACTTCGCCGCGCAGCTGCCCGAGTTGATACGGGGTGTCTACTACGACGGCTGGGACCCCAGTGTCGTGCCGGTCAAGTACGACCGCGCGGGATACACGGACCGCTTCGTCCAGGCGGCCAAGGTCAACGCCGAGGACGTCCCCCGGATCGCCGCCGCGGTCACCGGCGTCGTTCGCGCGCACGTCTCCCCCGGACACCTGGAAGCAGCACTGGAACAACTTCCTCACGACATCCGCGCTCTGCTCCTCCAGCCGACCGTCTGACGTCGAGGACCACCGCCTCGTAGGCATGATCGGTGAGGCGGGCGTCGCGCGCCGACGGAGTTCCAGCAGCTCTCCGTGGACCGGCGGCCGCGGCCTCCTGGGCCGGCCGCACGCCGCGTGCGCCCGCCGATCGCCTCCGCGCCTCCCGCGACCGCTGCCGAGCCCGGGGCAGAAACCACCCAGGCCCTTTTGGTCGAGACCGTTGACCCCGCGGACGCGAATTGGTTGAGTGGCTCATCCACTGAGCCACCGGAGGACGGCGTGGAGACACTGCCCCGCGAGACCATCGTCGACGTCCTGGAAAACCGCCTGCGTGAGGACATCCTCACCGGACGGCACCCCACGGGCAGTTACCTGCCGCCCGAGCGCGCGCTCGCCGACGGGTACGGCGTCACCCGCACCACCCTCAAGCACGCCTTCGGCCGTCTGACACAGGCCGGACTGCTGGAGACCCGGCACGGCGTCGGCACCCGCGTACGGGACTATCTGCGCCTGGGCGGCGCCGACTTGCTCCCCATGCTCGTACGGCACAGCCCGGACTGGATCAGTGAGGTCTTCGAAGTGCGGTGCAGTATCGGCGCGTTGATCGCCGAGCGCGCCGCGGCCCGTGCGTCCGACCGGCAGCGAGCCGAGCTGCGCGCACTTCTGACGGCCGTGGGGGACGCGGCGGACCCCGATGCCGTACAGCTCGCGGACGTCGAGGTCCACAAGGCGCTCGCCCGCGCCACCGGTAACCGCGTCTACGTCCTGCTGACCAACACGCTCTTCAACGCCTATCTGCCGATGCGCGCCGCGCTCAGGGGCCCGTTCATGGACGCGGAGGTGGCCCGCGGGCGCCTGGAGCCGGTGGTGGACGCGGTGGCGGCCGGCGACGAGACGGGGGCCCGGCGGGCGGCCGAGCGGTATCTGACGGAGACCGAGCGGATCATGCTGGACGGTCTCGCATGAGCGCGGCGAGGGCCGCACGCACGGCCACGCGCACCGGCGCGCCCGCTCGTGGAACCACGTTCCGAGAGACGATGCTCGGCACGCTGCGACTCGACGGCGAGGACCGCACCCGCCGGGTCCGCCTCGACCTCACGGTCTCCGCCGGCCACGTCCTGCGGCTCCTCGGTACGACCGAGGCGCGTGCCAACGGCCGGATACGCATCGCGGGCATGGTCGACGACCCTTACGCCGAGGGCGAGTTGGAGATCTCGCCGCTCGCGCGTCGCCGTATCCGCTACCGCGTCACCTTCACCGCCGACGGCCGCAGGTTCACGCTCGACGGCTGGAAGTCCGTCACCCCGCGCAGGCCCGTGTCCTCGATGACCGTGCTGGCGTACACCCTCCACGAGGACGGTGCACGGATCGGCACCGGCACCCTTCGCTTCCCTCTTGGCACACAACTGCCCCTCTTCCTCGCGAGTTTCCGCTTCCCGAGGCAGGAGGATCCGGGTGCGTTCCTCGTGCCCCGCTGGCACGGCGAGCCGGGCCGTACCGAGGTCTGGTACACCACCCTCACCGACCCGGCCACCGGCACCGGGCTGTGGCTGCACCACGAACTGACCGCTCCGGCCGACGGATCCGAGCCGTACGCGCACGGCTGGGCCGCGGTGTTCCCCCAGGACGGCCCCGTGCGGCACGCCCGGTTCGGCCCGGCCCCGTGGACGCCCGACGAGTCCGGCTTCAGCGCGGACGGGGTCGCGGTCCGGCCCGGACGCCTGTCCGGAGCGGCCGGGGGCGGCACCCTGAGGTGGGACTTCGCCGAACGGTCCGTCGGCGAGCCGCTGTTCACCTTCCCTCGCTGGTCCTGGCGTCGGCCCCTGCTGCCCGCCGCCCAGATGCTCCCCGCAGCCCGGGCCCTGTACGACGGCACGTTCACCCATGACGACACGACGCTCACGCTCACCGCCGCCCCGGGGGCATCCGCCCGGATCTACGGCCACGGCAACGCCCGACGCTGGGCCTGGCTGCACGCCGATCTCGGCGGGGGAGACGTCCTGGAGATCGTCGCCGCCGTTTCGATGCGCCCGGGCCTGCGCAGACTTCCCCCCTTGGTCTTCCTCCGGCTGTGCCGTCAAGGGCGCAGCTGGCCGCGCCGCCCCGAACGGTCGGCGGCCGGATGGGCCGGAGCGGGGCGTTTTCGCGCGGGGATCGCCCTGCCCACGTGGACGGTCACCGGCCGCACCGGCCTGCGTCGGATCCGGGTCGAGGTCACCCAGCCGGCGGACCGCACCCTCGCCCTCGACTACACCGACCCCGACGGCGGTCACGCGACGTGCCGCAACAGCGAACGCGCCGACGCGCACATCCTGTTGGAGCGATGGTGGTTCGGTGGCTGGCGCACCGAGGCCGAATGGACGCTGGCAGGTACGGCCCATGCGGAGGTGGGCACACGATGAGTCTCACCGGCCTCGTGGCCGCCCTCATCGCCGACGACGGCACCACCGACTGGCCCCGCCGCGTCCCCGCCAGGCTGGAGACCGTCCTCACCACGATGCCCCTCGCCGCCCGGGCCGGCGTACGGGCAGCGGCGCGCGGCGTCGACGCGTACGCCCTGACGCGTACCGGACGCACCCTCAGCGCACTCACCGTGTCCGAGCGGGAGTCCGTGCTGAACGAACTGGCCGCACGGCCCGCACTCCTTCCGCTCCTGGACGTACTCAAGGTGCCCGTCCTGCTGGCGGCCGGAACGGAGCTGATGCTTGAGGGCGGTCCCCCACGGCGCGGCCTCAGGCGCCCGGACCCGCCGCTCGACCTGACACCCGCGCACGCCTGGCCCGCTCGCTCCACCGCCGACGCCGTGGTCATCGGCTCCGGCGCGGGCGGGGCGATGGCCGCGAGGACCCTGGCCCGGGCCGGGCTCGACGTCGTCGTCCTCGAAGAAGGCCACCACCACCCCACCGAGTCGTTCGGCCGGCGCCCGCCCCTGGACCGGTTCACCGAGCTCTACCGGGACGGCGGAGCGACCGTCGCCGTCGGCGGTCCGCCCCTCCTGCTGCCGACGGGGCGAGCCGTGGGCGGCACCACGGTCGTCAACTCCGGCACCTGCTACCGCACTCCGGACCATGTCCTGTCCCGCTGGAGCACGGACTTCGGATTCACCCCCGCCGACGGCTTCGACCAGTACCTGGACGAGGCGGAGCGCACCCTGCGGGTGGCCACCCAACCCCTCGACGTCCTCGGCGACAACGGCCGTATCGCCCTCGAAGGCGCGCGTGAGCTCGGCTGGCGGGCCGCGCCCCTGCGCCGCAACGCGCCCGGCTGCCAGGGTTCTTGTCAGTGCGTGGTGGGCTGTCCGACGGGCGCCAAGCAGAGCGTGCAGCTCTCGGTGCTGCCCGACGCCTGTGCCGCGGGTGCCCGCATCGTCACCGGAGCGCGGGTCGAGCGGATCCTCGTGGACACGGACGAGCCCGGATGGCCGCGCGTGTCAGGGGTGCGTGTCGGCCGGGGGAGCGGCGGGTTCGAGATCCTCGCACCCCTGGTCGTCGTCGCGGCGGGTGCGTTGCAGTCCCCGCCGCTCCTGCGTCGCTCCGGCCTCGGCCGGCATCCTCGCCTCGGCCGCAATCTCAGCGTCCACCCGGCCACGAGCGTCGCCGGACGCTTCGCCGAGCCGGTCACCGCCTGGCAGGGCGTGCTGCAGAGCGTCGGGGTGGAGGAGCACCACGCGCACGGCATCCTGATCGAGGCGACCGCCACCCCGCCCGGCATGGGTTCCTTCATCCTCCCGGGTGTGGGCGGCGAGCTGCGCCGCGAGCTGGAGAGCGCGGGCCACCTCGCCACGCTCGGCGCGATGATCGCCGACCGGCCCTCGGGCCGCGTCCTCGGCCGCGACCGCACGCTGCTCCGCTACGACCTGGACCACCGCGACGCGGGCCGGCTGATACGGGCCGTGCGCGCCATGGGCGAGCTGCTGTTCGCCGCGGGAGCCGAGGAAGTACTCACCGGCATCCCCACCACGCCCCGCGTACGCTGCCTCGCGGAACTCGACACGGTCCTCGCCGGCACGAGCGCGCGCCGCCTTCACCTGTCGGCCTACCATCCCACCGGCACGGTGGCCGCGGGCGCCGACCCGCAGCGCTTCCCGGCCGACCCATGGGGCCGGCTCCGCGGAGTGCACGGCGTGCTGGTCGCAGATGCCTCGGTGCTGCCCAGCTGCCCTCAGGTGAATCCCCAGCTGAGCATCATGGCGGCGGCGCTGGCGCTCGCGGAGGAGGCTGTCCGCGTATGAGGACCGGCAGGGCCGGGGGGACCCGACGGGCCGTTGCCGGTCGTCCCGCAGGTCGACAAGGGCGGGCTGCTTCGGTGGGCAGGCGCCATTACCTGGGCGGTAATCGCGTGGCCGGGCGGGGCGCGGCATGGTGAGGACATCGGGTTCCGGGCCGGCGCACTCTGGCCCGGAGCCCGCTCCGACCGACCTGGATGCCAGGCCACTTCACGGAACGGGAGTCCGACCATGTCGAACCACGCTGCTGCCGTCGCCCGCTACTTCGAGGCGTGGAACGCCACCGGCGCCGAGGCGCTCGCCAAGGCGGTCGCCGCGGCGTGGTCCGAGGACGGTACGTACACCGACCCGCTGGCCGACGCGCGCGGCCACGAGCAGATCGCCGCGGTCATCCGGGCCGTGCACGAGCAGTTCCCGGGCTTCGAGTTCAGGCCGACCGGTGACGTGGACGGCAACCATCACATCGCCCGCTTCGGCTGGGAGCTGGCGTCCACCGCCGACGGCTCCGCGCCGGTCGCCGGCTCGGACGTGATCACGCTGGCCGAGGACGGCCGGATCGTCTCCGTCCTCGGTTTCCTCGACCGGCTCCCCCAGGCATGATTCCGGCCCTCGGACTCGTCTTCCCCGGACCAGGGCGCCACCGTGGTGCGGCGGCGATCCCGAGTGGTCGGAAGAGCCGGGGCAGCGGCTGCGAGCCGGACCTGCCTGCCGTCAGTCGATCAGGACGCCCGGGTTGAGGATGCCGTGGGGGTCGAGGGCGTTCTTGGCGGCGCGCAGTGCGAGGGCGAAGGGCTCCGGGCGTTGGAGGTCGTAGCCGGGGCGGTGGTCGCGGCCTACGGCGTGGTGGTGGGTGATGGTCGCCCGGTGGCGGTGGAGGACGTCGTTCGCGGCCGCTTTGATGTCGTCCCAGATCCCGAGCTCGTCGCCGGGCCGGCCGGCCACGGCCACGGTGAAGTAGGGGGCGGCCCCGTCGGGGTAGACGTGGGTGAGGCGGCAGTTGACGGTGGCCGGGTGTCCTGTGGCCTTCAGCGCGGCGGCGCCGACCTCGCTGCGGACGGCCTCGACCAGGGCGGGAATCCTGTCCCAGGTGGCGGCGGTCTCGAAGGTCTCGACGACCGCGCCCATGCGGGCCAGACCGTCCCGCAGGTAGGGCATGCGCAGGAACGCCGAGCGCCAGGCGCTCACGGCCGCGTCGGGCGGGGCGTCGCGGTCCGGCGCCGGCGCCTTGCCGCGGCCGCCGTGGGCGCGGGCCAGGTCCAGGGCGTCGGAGAGGCGGTCGTCGACGCGGATGGTGGCGGACTCGAAGCCCAGGACCAGGACGGTGGAGCCGTCGTGCGAGGCGCCGGACAGGAGTGCCTCGCCGGGGTCGAGCAGGCGGCAGTTGGCCGGGGCGAGGCCGGACTGCGCGATGGCGCGGACCGCGTCCAGCGCCTGCCGGAAGTCGGCGAAGGCCACGGACGTCGAGGCCTTGTACCGCGGACGCTCCTGCAGACGCATCCATGCCTCGGTGATGACGCCGAGCGCGCCTTCGGAGCCGAGGAACAGCCGGTCGGGGGAGGGGCCTGCGCCCGATGCGGGCAGGCGCCAGGACGTGCCGGCGCCGGCGGGCGTGACCACGTGCAGGGACTGCGCGAAGTCGTCGATGTGGGTGTGGCCGGTGGCGTAGTGGCCCCCGGCCCGGGTGGCCAGCCAGCCGCCGAGGGTGGAGAACTCGAAGCTCTGGGGGACGTGGCGCAGGGTGAGGCCGTGCGGCCGCAACTGGTCTTCCAGCACGGGACCGAGCGCGCCGGCCTGGATGCGGGCCGAGCGGCTGGCGGTGTCCACTTCCAGGACCCGGTTCATCGAGGTCAGGTCGAGCGACAGCACGGCGCGGTGGGTGTCGCCGCGGTACTCCACGCCGCCGACGACCGAGGAGCCGCCCCCGAAGGGAATGACGGCCACGCCGTGCTCGCCGGCCCAGTCCAGCAGGTCGGCCACCTGCTGGTTGTCGGTCGGCCGGGCGACGAGGTCGGGGATCCGGCCGGGCCGGCCGCGCAGGGCCCGGATGACGTCGCGATAGGCCTTGCCCATGGCGTGGGCGGCGCGCGCCGCGGGCTCGGTGGTGACCAGGTGCGCCAGTGCGGGCGGGGGCGTCACGACGGGACGGGCGATGGACAGGTCGGTGACCCGGGGTATCGGCAGCGGGCGGCTCAGGGTGCCCGGCAGCAGGGCGCCCATGGCGGCGCATTCGGCGTCGTCGGGGTGGGCGTCGGTATAGCCCCAGCCCCACCAGGAGCGGGTGCGGGAAGCGCCGGGGTGGGACGGGACGGCAGGCATGAGTGTGCTCCCAGCGAGGTCCGGGGAATGTACCCGATGGAAAATTACCCTAGGGTAATATCGGGTTCATGACAACGCTCCCCTCCAGGGCCGGGACAAAGGGCGTGCCCAGGGCCGCGCGCGAACGACAGGTCCTGGCCGCGGCCACCGAGGAGTTCGGCCGCCGCGGGTACGAGGCCACCACCGTGGCCGCCATCGCCGCCCGCGTGGGCGTCACCAAACCACTCCTGCACCATTACTTCGGCAGCAAGCAGGACCTCTACCTCGCCTGCCTGAACCCGATCGGCGACCGACTGCTGGACGCCATCCGCACGGCGATGGCCGCACCCGCCACCGGCGCGCCGCCCACCCCCCTGCGCGTGCTCAACGCCCTGTTCACCGCCCTGGACGGCCGGCGCGAGGCGTGGTTCGTCCTCTACGACGCCACGCTGCCGCCCGACAGTGACGCCGCCCGACGCGCGGCCTGCTATCGCCGCGCCGTCGATGACCTCGCCGCGATCGGCGCCGCCGACCTCCTGCAGACGGCCGGATCCGGCGACCCGTTCGACACCGACGTCCTCAAGTACGCCTGGCGCGGCCTGTGTACCGCCCTGGTCCGCTGGTGGGTCAACCACCCCGACCAGTCGCCCGAAGCCATGACGCAACGCTGCGCACGGATCTTCGAGGCCGGCCGTACCATCCTCTCCGCCGGCGACGCGAACACGTGAGCCGAACCGACGAGGCCGGTCGGGCGCCGTTCAAGGCGATTCCGGGATGCTTTCGGCAGGCAGCGTGAAGAGACTGCCCGCGGCATGCCGCTGCCGCAGAAGCAGCACTGCGGGCCCGTCCCACCGACCGTCTCGACCATCTCGCGCTTCCAGGTCGGGCTTGCGCCGTGATGGGGACGGGCAACTCCTTGCGCCATGACGAGGACGGGCGGCTCCTCTTCGGTCCTGGTGGGGCGCGGAAGGAACTCCCACGCCTCATCGGCCGGCGGATTCCCCGGCTCCTGGCGGTGCCGGGAACGGCTGTCGCGGCGCTGACCGGTGCGTTGAACTGGTCCCTGCACGGTCCGGCGCCGATGCTCCCGCCTCGGCGACGCGGTCCGATCGGCTACGAGAACGCCTTCCATACACCGTCGACCGCTCTTGTCCGAGCCGCCGCCATGGCTGACGCCGGATCATGGTTCAATTCCGTGCGTGACAGCACCGATACCCTCTGGGGGAATCCGGCAGCCCGCCGCCGAGCCGCTGCGTGTCGGCGATCCCCGGTCAGTCGGTCAGTACCGGATCGAGGGACGTCTGGGCGCGGGCGGGATGGGCCAGGTCTTTCTCGGTACGTCGGCGGCCGGGCGCAAGGTGGCGGTGAAGCTGATCCGCCCTGAGTTGGCTGCCGCCGACCAGTTCCGGGCGCGTTTCGCGCGGGAGGTGGCGGCCGCGCGGCGGGTCGGCGGCTTCCACACGGCGCAGGTGGTGGACGCCGACCCGGAGGCGGAATCGCCTTGGCTGGTCACCGCGTTCGTGCCGGGGCCGACGCTTCAGCAGGTGGTGGCCGAACGCGGGCCGTTCGATGTGGGGGCGGTGCTGCGGCTCGGTGCCGGGATCGCCGAGGGGCTCGCCGCGATCCACCGGTGCGGGCTCGTTCACCGGGATCTCAAGCCGGGCAACGTGATCGTGGCCGAGGACGGGCCACGCATCATCGACTTCGGGATCGCGCACGCGCCGGGTGCGGACGCGATGACGCGGACCGGGTCGGTCATCGGCACGTACGCCTACATGTCGCCCGAGCAGATACGGGCCGAGGAAGTCTCGTCGGCAAGTGACGTGTTCGCGTTCGGCTCGGTGCTCGCGTTCGCCGCGACCGGCCGCAGTCCGTTCGACGCGACGACCGTGCCGGCCATCGTGCACCGGGTCGCCAGCGAACCGCCCCGGCTCGACGGCCTGTTCGGCCCGCTGCACGACCTGGTCGTGGCGTGCCTGGCCAAGGATCCGGCCCAACGTCCTTCCATGGACGAGGTGTTGGCGCGGCTCTCCGTCACCGGGCCCGTTGGGGCGCCCGGCGTCGCGTTCAGCGCTCTGCCGACGGCTCCCGCATTACCACCTGCCCGGCCCGGCACCCTCGATGCCGCTGCCGTCGCGGCCGCCAGGCCGTTTCCCCGTCGCGCCCTGCTCTTCGCCGGTTTGGGCGCCGCGGCGGCCGCGGTCGCCGTACCCGCCTACCTGTTACAGGACTCCAAGTCGCAGGCGGAGCAGGGCCGTCCCCGGCCTGTCGCCCGCCTCGGCGGGTACAGCCGGTCGGTGGAGTGTGTCGCCTTCGCGCCGGACAGCCGAACCCTGGCCGGCGCGGGCTCCGCCGCCAACGAGCTGTGGCTGTGGGACATCGTCACCGGCCGTACGATCGCGAAGCTCGGGGAAGAGACCCCGCAGGTCCACGCGCTGGCCTTCACCCCGGACGGCGGGACCCTGGTGGGCAGTTGCGAGGACCGGACGCTGCGGTGCTGGGACGTGCGGTCCCGCGAGCCGCTGCCCCCGCTGAGCGGGTTCGACGGCCGCTCCTCGATCGCATACTCCATCGCGATCAGCCCTGACGGCGCGGTCCTCGGGGCGGCCGCCGGGGGCACGCTCCAGCTTCTCGGCATGGCCGGCGGGCGCCACCTGCGGACCTTCGAGGTGGGCGACGTCGCCGTGACCGACGTGGTGTTCAGCCCTGACGGCAAGGCGGTGGCCGTGGCCGCCGGGAAGCAGGTGCTGCTCTGGGAGGTCGACGGCGGCGGCCAGGCCAGGACATTCACCGACGACACGGTCGACGACCCCTTCTACAAGGCGCTGATCAGCCCCGACGGGAAGACCATCGGCGGCGCGGGGCCCGGAGTCCGACTGTGGGACAGGGAGACCGGGCGGCCCACCGCGACCCTCAAGTCGCCGCACAGGAGGATCGAGGAGGCCGCGTACCAGCCGGGCCACGCGGTGATCGCGGGCGGCGGCTTCGGGCTCGGTCCCGACGACAACAGTGAGGACAAGGCCAGAGCGGCCACGGGCGGAACGATCAGCCTGTGGGACCTGCGGACCGGGCGCATCACCACGACCCTGACCGCCGACCTTGAGAAGGGTTTCAGCGCGCCCCTTCTCTCGACCCTGGCGTTCAGCCCGGACGGCAGGAACCTCGCCGCGGCCTTCGGCCCGTCCGACACCTCGATCCAGCTCTGGAAGCTCGCCTGAGGGCACTCCCTACTCAACGGACGGTATTCATGGATGCGTTGCTGCCCCACGATCCGCAGTGGGTCGGCCCCTACCGCCTGGACGGACGTCTGGGCGAGGGCGGCATGGGCCAGGTGTACCTGGGTACGTCGCCCGGCGGCCGCAAGGTGGCGGTGAAGCTGATCCGGCCGGAACTGGCGGCGACCGCGCAGTTCCGGGAACGGTTCGCACGGGAGGTGGACGCCGCGCGGCAGGTCGGCGGGTTCCACACGGCGCAGGTGGTGGATGCCGATCCCGGAGCGGAATCCCCCTGGCTGGTCACCGCGTTCATCCCCGGTCCCACCCTCCACCAGGTGGTGGCCGAGCGGGGACCGCTCGATGCGGTGGCGGCACTGCGGCTGGGGGCGGGGCTCGCCGAAGGGCTCGCCGCGATCCACGGCTGCGGTCTCGTCCACCGAGACCTCAAGCCCGGCAACGTGATCCTCGCGGAGGACGGGCCGCGCATCATCGACTTCGGCATCGCACGGGCCGTGGACGCGAGTTCGCTGACCGCGACCGGATCGGTCATCGGAACGTACGCCTATATGTCGCCGGAGCAGATCCGCGCGGACCGGGCCGGGCCCGCCAGCGACGTGTTCGCCCTCGGCTCGGTGCTCGCCTTCGCGGCGACCGGTCGCAGCCCGTTCGACGCCCCCAGCCTGCTGACCGTCGTCCAGCGGATCCTGGACGAGGCGCCGGCCCTCGACGGTCTCGACGGCGAGCTCCTGAACATCCTCACCCACTGCCTGGCCAAGGACCCCGGCGACCGTCCCGCCGTCCGCGACCTGCCCGCCCGGTTCGCGGGCGCCGCCGCCGGGGCACCGGCCCGTCCGCCGCGCCACGAACCGACGGTGGTGGCGGCTCCGTCCGGGCAGACCCCGCACCTGGTCTCCCCGGAGCCGGGGGCGCCGGGTGCGTCAGGGGCGCCGGGTGCGCACGGGCAGCTCCATGCCCCGCCGGGACCGGGCGGGCACCCCGCCCCGGCCGCGCCTTCCGGCGCCGTTCCGAATGCCTCCCTGCAGAACGCGCCGACGCAGACCTACGCGCCGGCCATGCCCGTGACTCCGGGCCCGGCTGCTCCCGCCGCCCCGGGCCCGGCTGCCCCCGTCCCGGGCCCGGCCCGCCGAGGACCCTCGCGCCGTGCTCTGCTCATCGGCGGCATCTCGGCCGCCGCGGCCGCCGCGGTCGGGGTCCCCGCCTACCTGCTGCTGCGGGGAAGCGACGCTCTCGACGGCCCCAGCAGTACGTACGATGTCGCCTTCAGCGAGGACGGGAAGACCCTGGCGGCCACCGGAGGGGACGGCACGATCTGGCGCTGGACCATGCCCGGCAGGAAGAGCACCACCACGCGGATCGGCGTTCCCAAGTACATCCAGCCGTTCGTCTTCAGCCGGGATCTCGGGGTCCTCTACCGGGCGGAGGAGCACAAGATCCTGAAGTGGGACGTCACCTCGGGCCGTACGGTCAAGACGTTCACCGGCGAGACCACGGGCACGCTCCAGGACGGGTACGTGAACGGCATGGGGCTCAGCCCGGACGGCAGGACGCTGGCCGCCAGCAGCAACCGGGGCCTGTATCTGTGGGACACCGCTTCCGGCTCCCGGATCGCCCTGCACACGGAGGTGAAGAACGGTCCGGCCGTGTACAGCGCGGACGGGACCATGCTGGTCAGCGGATCACCCCTTCAGCTGAGGAAGGGGTCGGCCGACTCGGTCCTGGCCACCATCCATGACAGCGCGGCCGCGAACGTGGCGGTCTTCAGCCCCGACGGGCAGCTCCTGGCCTTCGTCGCCGGCCAGGGCGAGGAGGTGCAACTGTGGAACACCGGCTCCCGGCAGGACGTCGCCACCCTCGAAGGACACGGATCCCCGGTCCAGGCGCTCGCCTTCCATCCGGACGGGCGCCATCTGGCCAGCGGTGACCAGGACGGCAAGGTCTGCGTGTGGTCCACGTCCTCCGGCAAGTCCACCAAGACCTTCGACGCGGGTGCCTCCGTCGAGTCGCTGGCGTACAGCCCGGACGGGAAGACCCTGGCCGCGGGATGCAGCGACGGCAGCAGTTCCGGCAGCAACGACACGGTATGGCTGTGGGAGGTGGGGTGAGAGAGGGCATCGCCCGCCCCCGATTCCGACGGATGGCACGTCAGGACAGCCGACCATGGGGCCGGCGCGGCGCGCGACGGCGGCCTGGCCCGCGCCGACCCTGAGCTGCGCGGGCGACTGCCACACGGGTTCCGTCGGCAGCCGGGTCGCCTGATCCGGTGTCCGGGAGCGTGGCCCGGACCGGCAGAGGAGTACGTCATACCGAAGCACCGGTCCACCGCCGAGCAGAGCGCCCGCCGGGCCGGCCGGAGCGGGGCCACGTACACCGAGGCCCTGTGCCGCGCGACGACAGGCGATGCGGAGCACGCACCACAGGTCCTGCGGTTCCTGGCCGAACGCGCGCGGCTACCGCACCGGGTGACGCAGTCGGGCGATCAGAGGTCGTGCGGTACGCGCAGAGGGGCGCGCCCGGCGTCCCGGAAGGCGGCGGGCGCCGTCCGGGGGAGTCCGGGCCCGGCCGGCGAGGCGACCAACGCCGGAACGGCCGAACGCAAGGGTGTCTTTAGCCAACTCGTGGACGCTTTCCGCGCCAGTGGGGTTCGCGAGGGGGCGATCGGATGTCCGTGCGGGTGTGCGTCATCGGGGCCGGGGTCTGCGGGCTCGCGGCCGCGCAGGTCCTCAGCGAGCGGGGCATCTCGTTCGACGTGTACGAGAAGGGCTCCGACATCGGGGGCCAGTGGCGTTTCCGCAACGACAGCGGCACCTCCGCCGTCTACGACTCCATCGAGCTGAACAGCTCGCGGGACATGAGCGGGTTCCCGAAGTTCCCGATGCCCGAGAACTATCCGCTGTTCCCCGGACATCCGCAGATGCTCGACTACCTGAAGCGCTACACCCAGCACTTCGGCCTGCGACCGTACATCCGCTTCCGGACCGCGGTGACCGGTGTGGTCAAGGACGGGACCGGATACATGGTCACGCTGGGCGACGGGCAGATGCGCCGTTACACCCACGTCCTGGTCGCCAACGGCTTCCACTGGGACCCGAAGTGGCCGGAGCCCGCGTACCAGGGCGAGTTCACCGGCACCCAACTGCACAGCAAGGACTACAAGAGCGCCGATGAGCTGCGCGGCCGGCGGGTGCTGGTCGTCGGATCCGGCAACACCGCCTGCGACCTCGCCACCGAACTGTCCGCCGTGGCCGACCGGGTGGTCTCCAGTGCCCGGCGCGGCTTCTGGATCACCCCGAAGCGCCTCTTCGGCAAGCCCGCCGACAAGGTCAACCTTCCGCTCGCCACGTTCGTGCCGCCCTTGGCGCAGAGCCTGTTGCTGACCGCGATGCTCTGGGTGGCGCAGGGCAGGATCAGCCGGTACGGCCTGGCGGCCCCGGGTCACCTCGCACTGCGCACCCACCCCGCCACCTGCGAGGGGTACCTGCCTGCGGTCAAGGCCGGGCGGATCGCGGTGCGGCCGGGCATCGAGCGCTTCGACGGCGGCAATCGGGTGCGGTTCACCGACGGCTCGGTCGAGGAGTTCGACGCGATCGTCTGGTGCACCGGTTTCAAGTTCAGCTTCCCCTTCCTGCCCAAGGAGCTGACCCCGGTGATGGTCGGCCCGATGCGGCTCTTCCGCCGGATCGTGATGCCGGATCACGAGGGGCTGTTCTTCCTCGGCTTCGCCAAGACGCTGAGCGCCATCACCCCCGTCGCCGAGGCGCAGGCCGAATGGACCGCCGATCTGATCGAGGGACGTACACGGCTACCCGGCCGGGAGGCGATGCTGGCCGAGATCGCCGCCGACGAGCGGAGGGTGCGCCGGCGCTACTCCGCGACACCCCAGCTCACCGTCGAACTGGACGTCTACCGCTACCTGCGCCAACTGCTGCGCGACCGCCGTCACCACCTCGCCGCCGGCGGTCCGCTCCCTGTCCACCGCGCCGGTGACACCACCGGCCTCACCCCCGACCCCGCCCGCAGGCCGGGCCCGGTCGGATCCCGTTGAACACCCAGGAGTCCTCATGACGATTGGCCCCGCCCCGGCCGAGGCGCACCGCATATGGGAGAAATGGATCGCCCTGTGGAACGGCGACCTCTCCATCGGCAAGGAGCTGCTCGCCGAGCGGCTCACCGTCCACTCGCCGAAGCTGTCGGACAGCATCGACCCGAGCCTGATCGACGACCGCGGCGGCGCCCTCGCCCTGATCGGCGCCGTCCAGGGCATCGCAGACCTGACCTACACCACCGAGGTGGGCCCGGTCGCCGAAGGAGCCTACGTCACCGGCGGCTGGCGGTTCGCCGGAACCTACCGCGGGGGGCTGCCCGGGGCCGCCGCCGAGCCCGGCACGCCGGTCACCAACCGGGGCATCGACATCCTGCGGATCCACCAGGGCCGGGTCGCCGAATGGTGGAGCGCCGCCGAGAACCTCGGACTGCTCGCCGTTCTGGGACTGCTCCGTGCGGACTGAGCGGAGAGGCGGCGCGCTCGCCGCGCGCCTGGCGGGCCGTCTGATGCGGCTGCCGCCGGCCGTCACCCGGGACGTCCGGGTCACCAGGGGCATACGGGTACCGATGCGGGACGGCGTCGACCTGCTCGCCGACCACTACGCGCCGGCCGGTGGCGGCCGCCCGCCGACCCTGTTGGTGCGCAACCTGTACGGCTGGGACCTGCCGATAGGCCTGCTCTACGGCCGGCTGTACGCCGAGCGCGGATACCAGGTGCTGGTGCAGCGCTGCCGGGGGACCTTCGGCTCGGGCGGAACGCTCGACCCGTGGTTCCAGGAGGCCGCCGACGGCCGGGACACCGCCGCCTGGATGAGCGGACAGGACTGGTTCTCGGGCGAGTTCGCCACCATCGGGGCCAGCTACCTGGGCTATGTGCAGTGGGCCCTGCTGGACGACCCGCCACCCGGGCTGCGCGGCTCGGTCGTCCAGATGGGGCCGCACGAGTACGCGCGGGTCGCTTGGCCGGGCGGCGCGTTCGCCCTGGACACGATGGCCGGCTGGGCGTCGATGCTCAGCCACCCGAAGCGCGGACCGGTCCGGGACACCGTGCGCCAGCTGCGGGAGAAGCGGAGACTGCAGCGGATCGCCTACCGGGAGCTGCCGCTCGGCCCGGCCGTCGCGCGGGCGCTGGGCCGCGACTACCCGCACCTCGACGCCTGGCTGGCGCACGAGGCCGAAGACGATCCGTACTGGTCCGCCTCGGACCACAGCGCCGGGCTCGTACGGGGCCCCGGCGTTCCCGTGCTGCTGCAGGGCAACTGGTACGACGCCTTCCTGCCGCAGACGCTCCAGCAGTACGCGCTGCTGCGGGCCGGCGGCGCGGCACCCCGGCTGACCATCGGACCGTGGACGCACACGGCGGTCGGCCGCTGGTGGCCGGCCTTCATGGCGGACTCCCTGGACTGGCTCGCCGGAGTCTTCCCCGCGCACCAGGCTGTCCCCGGCCACGAGGTCCTCCCCGGCCACGAGGTCCTCCCCGGCCACGAGGTCCTCCCGGGCCGAGAGCCCGTGCCCGACCGGGTCCCCGTATCCGGAGCCGGCCGCGGGGCCGCCGTCGGCGCCGAGCCGGATCCGGTGCGCCTGTTCCTGCTCGGCGCCGAGGAGTGGCGCGGCTTCGGCGCCTGGCCGCCGCCGCAGGCGCTCTCCCGAAGCTGGTACCTGCATCCGGGCGGCCGGCTCGACCCCGCCCCGCCGCCGCCGAGCGGCCCCGACCGCTACCGCTACGAGCCGGCGGACCCCACCCCGGCCGTCGGCGGCGCGTGGACGGGCGCGGGTGCCGGGCCGCGGGACAACCGCGCGCTGGAGGCCCGTCCGGACGTACTGACCTTCACCACCGACCCGTTGGGGGCAGACCTGGACGTCGTCGGCGAGGTCTCGGCCGAGCTGTACGTGCGTTCCAGCCTCGCGCACACCGACTTCTTCGCCCGGCTCTGCGACGTGCACCCGGACGGCCGGTCGGTGGACATCACCGACGGGCTGATCCGTGTGCGGCCCGGCTCCTCGGCCGCCGACCGGATCGATGGGGACGGAGTGCTCGCGCTCGCCCTCGACCTCGCACCGACCGCCTGCCGGTTCCGGGCCGGCCACCGCATCCGGCTCCAGGTCTCCAGCGGGGCCCACCCACGGTTCGCCCGCAACCCCGGCAGCGGCGAGCCGACGGCGAGCGCGGTCCGTCTGCTGGCGGCGGACCAGGAGATCCACCACGACCCGCGGCGGCCCTCCGCGATCCGGCTCAGCGTGCTTCCGCCCGGCAGCTGATCCCTCGGGCCGGCCCCGGCGGGACCATGGCCCCGCCGCCCGCCGCCCGCCGCCCGCCGCCCGCCGCCCGCCGCCCGCCGCCCGCCGCCCGCCGCCCCGCTCGCCCGGGGCGCGATGCCGATGGGCGCACCACGATGGGCGGTGCGGTGTGGCGCGCGGCGGCGGTGCGTGCCCATGCGCGCAGTGCGCACCATCGCCGTAGGTGAGGAACTGCGCGGCGAAGTCGACGACCGCGCGGGCGATGCCCCCCCCGCCGTGTCCGGCCCGGCCGCCGAGGCGGTGGCCGCCCTGGCGGACGGTGCCGCTTGATGTGTGCCTCATCCGTGCCGGGGAGTCATGGTCGACGGGGCCGCGCCATCGCGTGTGCACGATGACGCGGCCCCGTCGGTCCCTGGCGCCGGCTCCGGCTCAGTGGCTGGCGGTGAGTTCGCCGCTGAGTCTGCCGTGGAGGTGGGCGCTGGGCTCGTTCAGGCCGATGATTTCGACGGCCTTGCCGCGCTGGGCGTACTTGGTCGACGGACACGTTCGGGCGGGGATCTGGAACTGGTGCAGCTTCTGGCCGCCGCTGAGGTGGCACCGCCCGGGGAGTCCGTGCGGGCGGGGCCGCGGCTGGAGCGGGGACAGCGCTGCCGGGCTGTGGCTCAGGCGTCGATGATGACGGGGATGATGAGGGGCTTGCGGCGGTAGGTGCGGAACGCCCAGTTCGCCACGGCGCGGGCGAGGAGCTGTTCGAGTTGGCGCGCGTCCCCGACGCCCTCCTCGGCCGCGGTGGCCAGGGTCTTCTCGATGACGGGGATGACCGGCTCGAAGGTGGCGTCGTCGTGGACGAAGCCACGGGCCAGGAAGTCGGGGGCCTCGGCGAGGGCGCCGGTGTCTGCGTCGACGATCGCCACCACCGTGACCACGCCTTCGGCGGCGAGGGTGAGGCGGTCCTTGAGGGACGCTTCGGTGGCGCCGCCGACTTCCATGCCGTCCACGTAGACGTTGCCGGCGGGGACCTTGCCGGTGATGGAGGCGCGCCCGTCGACGAGGTCGACGACGACGCCGTCCTCGGCGATGACGACCCGTTCGGGGTCGAGACCGGTACGGATGGCGAGGTCGCCGTTGGCCCGCAGGTGGCGCCATTCGCCGTGGACGGGCATGACGTTGCGGGGTTTGACGATGTTGTAGCAGTAGACGAGTTCGCCGGCGCTGGCGTGCCCGGATACGTGCACCTTGGCGTTGCCCTTGTGGACCACGTGGGCGCCCCACCGGGTGAGTCCGTTGATCACCCGGTAGATGGCGTTCTCGTTGCCGGGGATGAGCGAGCTGGCGAGCAGGACGGTGTCGTCCTTGCCGATGCGGATCATGTGGTCGCGGTTGGCCATCCGTGACAGCGCGGCCATCGGTTCGCCCTGGGAGCCGGTGCACACCAGCGTGATCTTGTGGTCCGGGAGCTTTTCCAGCTCCTTCGTGCTCACGATCAGACCGGAGGGGACCTTCAGATAGCCCAGGTCACGGGCGATGCCCATGTTGCGGACCATCGACCGGCCGACGAAGGCGACCTTGCGGCCGTGCTGGTGGGCGGCGTCCAGGACCTGCTGGATGCGGTGCACGTGGCTGGCGAAGCTGGAGACGATGACCCGGCGCGGCGCGGTGCGCAGCACCTGCTCGATCGCCGGGTTCAGCTCTCGCTCGGAGGTGGTGAAGCCGGGTACTTCGGCGTTGGTGGAGTCGGTGAGGAACAGGTCCACGCCCTCCTCGCCGAGGCGGGCGAAGGCACGCAGATCGGTGATGCGGTCGTCGAGAGGGAACTGGTCCATCTTGAAGTCGCCGGTGTGCAGCACCATCCCGGCCCGGGTGCGGATCGCGACCGCGAGGCTGTCGGGGATGGAGTGGTTGACCGCCACGAACTCGCAGTCGAAGGGGCCGAAATGGCGCCGGTCGCCCTCCCGCACCCGCACCGTGCGCGGCCGGATCCCGTGTTCCTTCAGCTTGGCCTCAAGGAAAGCCAGCGTCAGTTTGGAGCCGACGACGGGAATGTCGGACCGCTCGCGCAGCAGGTATGGCACGCCGCCGATGTGGTCCTCGTGGCCATGGGTGAGGACCACGGCGACGATGTCGTCCAGCCGGTCCCGGATCGAGGTGAAGTCCGGCAGGATCACGTCCACACCGGGCTGGGTCTCCTCGGGGAACAGCACGCCGCAGTCGACGATGAGCAGCTTGCCGGCGTGCTCGAAGACGGTCATGTTGCGGCCGATCTCACCCAGGCCGCCCAGGGCGATGACCCGCAGCCCTCCTTCAGGCAGGGGAGGGGCGGCTTTCAGTTCAGGGTGCGGATGACTCATAGCCTGACGGTACCCGGAGATCGGGGCAGGGTGATCCATCGCCTGTGTGATCTCTTCTTCCCGACCGAGCGGGGCATCCGCAGTCGGTGCCCCGGGACGATCGTCAAGACGGTGGTCCACCCGCCCAGGGTCCTGATCCAGCGATTCCCGGACTGCAGGCAAGTGTGTGGGGCGGTCACCCCGGTGACGCATCGGCGGATCTCGGTGAGCTGGGGGCCCGGACCAGGTATGCCGGAAGGGCTGGCGGGCTGCGTCGGGTCGTCGACGCGGGAGGGGCGATCGATATCAGGACGCGATGTTATGCCCTGTGTTAGTCTCACGCGTTTGCGTGGTCGTCGCGGTGGGCGATTCTGCCTGTTGGTCCGCCCGTGTGCGGGCTGTTCAATCCTGCCGGGCCTTCCTCGGTACATTCCTCTGCGGAAGGCTGTTCATGAAGCATCCCGAAGACTCCGGCAGCGCTCACGGCGGTTCCGCCCAGCCTGGAGCCACCACCCCGGCGCTGCCCCCGGCCGTCTCCTTCGCCGGTCTGGAACTGCCGGCGGAGGTGCTGCGGACACTGAGCGGACTCGGGGTGCGCGAACTCTTTCCCATCCAGGCCGCCGCACTGCCCGATGCCCTTCAGGGGCGCGACGTCCTGGGACGAGGGCGCACGGGATCGGGCAAGACGCTCGCCTTCGGCCTGCCGCTGCTGACACGTACGGCCGGGCGGCGCGCCGAACCGAAGCAGCCTCTCGCTCTGATCCTTGTGCCCACCCGGGAGCTGGCCCAACAGGTCACCCAGGCGCTGGCGCCGTACGCCGAGGCACTGCGGCTCCGGATGGCCGCGGTCGTCGGCGGCATGTCGATCGGCCGGCAGGTCGCCGCGCTGCGCCAGGGAGCCGAGGTGGTCGTCGCCACCCCCGGACGGCTGCACGACCTTGTCGAGCGCAACGCCTGCCGCCTGGGACGGGTAAGGATCACCGTGCTGGACGAGGCCGACCAGATGTGCGACTTGGGATTCCAGCCGCAGGTGGTCGAACTGCTCGACCAGGTGCAGCCCGACGGTCAGCGGATGCTGTTCTCGGCCACTCTGGATCGCGACGTCGATCAGCTGGTCCGCCGATACCTCCACGACCCCGTCGTCCACTCGGTCGACGCGTCCGCAGGCACGGTCTCCACGATGGAGCACCACGTTCTGGTCGTCCACGGCCCCGACCGCTACGCCGTCACCACGGAGATCGCCGCCCGTGACGGCCGCGTCCTGCTGTTCCTCGACACCAAGCACGCCGTCGATCAGCTCACCCGGCATCTGCGGGCCAGCGGGGTGCACGCCGGGGCCCTGCACAGCGGCAAGTCCCAGCCACAGCGCACACGGACCCTGGCGCAGTTCAAGAACGGCCAGATCACCGCTCTGGTGGCGACCAATGTCGCGGCCCGTGGCCTGCATGTCGAGCACCTCGATCTCGTGGTCAACGTCGACTCGCCCACCGACCCCAAGGACTATGTGCACCGGGCGGGCCGCACTGCCCGCGCCGGCGAGTCCGGCAGTGTGGTCACGCTCGTGCTGGAGGGCCAGCGCCGCGAGACGAGCCGCATGATGGCCGAGGCCGGAATCGAGGCAACCGTCACGAAGGTGCGCTCGGGCGAGGCGGAGCTGAGCCGGATCACCGGCGCCAAGTCTCCCTCCGGAACCCCGCTCGACGGCGGGCCCGCCGTCGAGCGGCCCAAGAACACCAACGCTCCCTTCCGCGGCCTCGGTACCAGCAAGGACCCCTCCCGTGGCGCCGGCGGCAAGTCCCGAAAGGCCGGCGAGGCCCGCAAGCTCGCCGAGGCCCGCAAGGCCGCTCTCGTGCGGCGCAACGGTTGAGAGCCGTTGCCTCGGCGGCGAATCTCCTGGCCACGGGATCGGCAGCCCTCGGCCGGCCCGAAGCCGTATTGCGCCCGCCCGCGAAGCGAACACGCTCGACCGCGAGAGGGATTCCCTGCGAAACGGTGCAGGGTGACGTCGCCGGCGCCTCTCACCGCGCCCGGCATGACAAGCTGAGCCTGTCCACCCCCGAACCCAGGAGGTCACCATGACCGCAGAGCCCGTATCTACGGAAGGTTCGGAGCCCGCTTCCTCCGAGGCGTCCCCGCTGGGGCCGGACAGCGACGGCAACTACGACCTCAAGCGAAAATTCCGCGAAGCCCTGGCGCGCAAGCGCGGTGCGCAGGCGGACGCCGCCGATGCCGCCGTCAACTCGGATGTGTCAAAGGTGCGTGCGGCGCACAGCCCGGCTGCGAGCCAGCGGTCGTTCAGGCGCAAGAGCGGCGGGTGAGTCGATCACTCCGGCGACCTGGCCGCTCAACCAGCACTCTGAGCGCCACCCACTCGCGCGCCCCGTGCAGTGGCCGACTACGTGCGCGTACTCACCGGGAGCCGGCACCGGTAGCGCTTTTCAGACCGCGAGAGCACTCGCGGGCGTGGCGTGCCGGCGGCGGCGCCGGTCCGCGGCACCGAGAAGGTCACGGAAGGCCGCCGCACGGATCGTGGCCCCGCCGGAGACGGACTTCCGTAGATGCTCCTGCTGACGGCTTCGCGGCAGCTTGGTCTGCGCAGATCGCGCAGGTGAGAAGCCTGCTCGCCACGGCGCACGATGTTCTGGAAAGTCTTCGAGTGGAAGGCATGCCGATGTACAGTGAACGACGCCCCTGACCTGCAGAAAGCTGGCGGGGAGCCGTCTTCCAGGAGTCCAAAGTGCTGCGAACCATGTTCAAGTCCAAGATCCACCGTGCCACCGTCACCCAGGCCGACCTGCACTACGTGGGATCGGTGACGATCGACGCCGACCTGCTCGACGCGGCCGATCTGCTGCCGGGGGAGCTCGTGCACATCGTGGACATCACGAACGGCGCCCGGCTGGAGACGTACGTCATCGAGGGGGAGCGGGGCTCGGGGGTCATCGGGATCAACGGAGCGGCCGCTCATCTCGTGCACCCCGGTGACCTGGTGATCCTCATCAGCTATGCGCAGGTCAGCGATGCCGAGGCGCGTGAGCTGAAGCCGCGGGTCGTGCATGTCGACGCCGACAACCGGATCGTGGCGCTCGGCGCCGACGCGTCGGAGCCGGTGCCCGGTTCCGACCAGCTGCGCAGCCCGCAGTCCGTGTCGGCCTGAGCCGGTCGGCCCCTTCGCTGCCGCCCTCGGGTGAGTGGCCGGGCGGTGGTCGGGTAGGCGGGGGAGTAGTCCAGAGGCGACGTCCAGCGACATCGGCGACCGCGCGGAGGACACGATGACCGACCCGACCCCCGACCCCGCCCCACCGACCCCTACTCCCACCCCCACCCCCCCTGAGCCGACCCCGGCCCCGGGCCCTTACCCCAGCCCGGTACCACCCCCGGACCCCTACCCCAGCCCGGTACCACCCCCGGAGCCCGCGCCCGGCCCCCAGCCGACCCCGCCCCCACCCGGCCCTGGCCCCATCCCGCCCCCGCCCTCACCGGGCCCCCCGGAGCCACCGCCTTCCCCGATCCCCCCGGGCCCCGAACCCGTACCGAACCCCGAACCCGGCCCACCCCTGACCCGCTGACCGGCCGACCCGCTGACCCGAAACCAAGGCCGGCGAGAACGCGCCCCGAGGGGACGCGGGGAACCGCGCGACCAGCCACGGCGAGCCCGCAGCCGCCCGCCGACAGTTCCCCGCACCCCCCGAGGCGCGCACCACATCCCTACGCCTGGGCGTACCACATCCCTACGCCGAGACCTCCTCCCGACCTCCACCCCACAGCGTGTGGAACGCCCCCTCCCGATCCACCCTCCGGTACGTGTGCGCCCCGAAGAAGTCCCGCTGCCCCTGCGTCAGCGCCGCGGGCAACCGCGGGGCGCGCAAGCCGTCGTAGTACGACAGCGCCGCCGCGAACCCCGGCGTCGGCACCCCCTGCCGTACCGCCGTGGCCAGCACCTCGCGCCAGTCGTCCTGCGCCGCCGCGATCTCCCGCGCGAACGTCTCGTCGGACAGCAGGCTCGGCAGATCGGGCCGGGCGTCGTACGCGGCGCGGATCCGGTCGAGGAACGCCGCCCGGATGATGCACCCGGCGCGCCAGATGGCGGAGACGGCGCCGTGGTCGATGTCCCAGCCGTACTCCTCGCTGCCCGCCGAGATCTCGTGGAAGCCCTGGGTGTACGAGACGATCTTGGAGGCGTACAGCGCCTGCTCCACCCGGTCGGCGAAGGCCGCCGCCTCCGCCCCGCCCAGCGGCGCCGGCCGCGGCCCGGCGAGATGGCGGGAGGCCTTGCGCAGGTCGGCGTGCCCGGACAGCGAGCGGGCGAAGACCGCCTCCGCGATGCCCGAGACCGGGACGCCGAGGTCGAGCGCGATCTGGACGGTCCAGCGGCCGGTTCCCTTCTGCTCGGCCTGGTCCACCACCACGTCCACGAACGGCTGGCCGGTCGCCGCGTCCACATGGGACAGCACCTCGGCGGTGATCTCGATCAGGTAGGAGTCGAGACGGCCGGTGTTCCAGGTGCGGAAGACGTCGGCGATCTGCGCCGGCGAATAGCCCGCCACGTCCCGCAGCAGCTGGTACGCCTCGCCGATGAGCTGCATGTCGGCGTACTCGATGCCGTTGTGCACCATTTTCACGAAGTGCCCGGCGCCGTCCGGACCCACATGGGTCACACACGGCGAGCCGTCCTTCGCCTTCGCGGAGATCTTCTCCAGCATCGGGCCCAGGGAGGCGTACGACTCCTTCGACCCGCCCGGCATGATGCTCGGCCCGTGCAGCGCGCCCTCCTCGCCGCCGGAGATGCCGGTGCCGACGAAGTGGATGCCCCGCTCGCGCAGCTCCCGCTCCCGGCGCCGGGTGTCCGCGAAGTGCGCGTTGCCCCCGTCGATGATCATGTCGCCGGGCTCCAGGAGCGGCGCGAACTCCTTGATCACCGCGTCCGTGGGATCACCGGCCTTGACCATGATCATCAGGCGGCGCGGGCGCTCCAGGGCGGCCACGAACTCCTCCGCGGTCTCGGTCGCGACGAAGTCCCCCTCCTGCCCGAACTCCTTCACCAGATCCCGCGTCCGCGACACGGTGCGGTTGTGCACCGCGACCGTGTAGCCGTTGCGCGCGAAGTTCCGGGCGAGATTGCGGCCCATGACCGCGAGGCCGGTGACGCCGATCTGCGCTGAAGTGCTCATAACGCCTGCTCCCTGTTCGCCTCGTGACTGCGGCTCCGTCGGTACGGGGCCTCGCCCATCCTGACGTGCCCCCAGGACGAGCGCACATCAGACTCGCCACCCCCGCGACCGCGACGCCTGCCCGGTTCGGGCGGGCCCGGGGTGATTTCGGTCAACGACCGCCTGATACCGGCCGGTTGGCGCCCGGGGACGGCCGAATCACCGTCTTGTCATGGCATGTTCGCGGCGCATAGCTTTGCCCCTCCTGACGCATGAGGGGACATCGACATGGCCCTACGCGGCCGGCACCGCCGGTACCAGCCGAACAGGATCAACCGCGCCTCGCTCACGGTCACGGCGGGCGGCGCGGGCCTCGCCCTCCCGCTGATCGCCACGGGAGCGGCCGCCGGGGCGGCCACCGGAGCGGCGGCAGCGGCGGCCGGCGGGACCGGGGGCCACGTCGCCCCCGCGGACGCGCCCCGCGCCGACCCGGCGTCCGGCGACACGCGGACCGTCGTACCGGGAAAGGCCCTCGACGCCTCCGCCCACGACGTCCGGCCGCAGACCACCCCCCAGTCCCGTGCCGGTCGCACCGCGATGTACACGGTGGTCCGCGGCGACACCCTCTCCGGCATCGCCGAGGAGCACCACGTCCAGGGCGGCTGGCGAAGGCTCTACGCCGGCAACCGGGCCACCGTCGGCGCCGACCCCGACCTGATCCTGCCGGGCGAACGGCTCGGCCTGCACCCCTCGAACGCGCCCACCGGACCCGCCAAGTCTGCGAAGGACAAGGCGACTTCGCAGCCGGCCCGGCCGAAGGTCCACCACCGGACCAAGGGCCACCCGGCCAAGAGCCGTCAGTCCCGGGCCGGGGCCGACACCAAGGCCGACGCCGAGACCGGGACGAGCGGTCACGCGCTCGTCGCCCCGGTCCACGCGTCCATCGGTACCGGGTACCACGTGCCCGGGCCGCACTGGTCGAAGGGTTACCACACGGGCGTCGACTTCCTCGTGCCGACCGGCACCGCCGTACACGCCGCCGCGGCCGGGCGGGTGGTGGCCGCGGGCTGGGGCGGCTCCTACGGTTACCAGGTGGTCATCCGGCACGCGGACGGGCACTACACCCAGTACGGCCACCTCTCGGCCATCTCCGTGCGGATCGGCCGGCAGGTCGCCGCAGGCGCGCGCATCGCCCGCTCCGGGGCCACCGGCAACGTCACCGGCCCGCACCTGCACTTCGAGGTGCGCACGGGCCCCGGCTTCGGCGCGGACATCGACCCGCTCGCCTACCTCAGGGCCCACGGCGTCAGGATCTGACCCTCGGCCGCCGCCCGTGCGGCACCGTCCGCCGGGCGTACGACGCCGGAAGCGGGGGCTCCCCGGGCGGCACGGCCTCGCCCGCGTCCCCCGCGGCGGGGTCGGCCGCCAGCAACTTCCGCAGGCCCGACTCCGTGAGCGGTCCGTCGCCCTGGACGATGTCCCGTACGTCCTCCCCGTCGAACCGCGGCCGCGGCACCGAGGGAATCACCTCGACGGGCACCACCACGCCGGTGACTCCCTTCCCGGCAACGGCCGCCGGCTCCGGTTCCGGCTCCGCCGTCTCCTCCATCCGCTCCGTCGTCAGCATGATCAGCCCGCCCGCCGCCAGCACCCCGCAGCCCAGGGCGAGCAGAGTGCCCGTGGCGCCGTGGCGGAAGGTCTCCCCGAACATGAGGATGCCGACCGCGGCGGCCAGCACCGGGTTGACGACGGTCAGGGTGGCGAGCGGCGCGGCCAGGCCGCCGCCCCCGTAGGAAGCCTGGGACAGCAGGACGCCCGCGACGGAGAACGCGGCGATCAGCGCCAGTGAGAACAGGGTGCCGGAGGAGCCGAGGTGGCCGTCCCAGCCGACGGTGGCGGACTTGGTGAACACCGAGGACATGCCGAACGCTATGCCGGCCGCCGTCGCGAGCAGCACGCTGCGCACCGCCGGGTGCCGGTGGGCGGCCCGGCCCGCGCACATCAGCGCCACCACCGCGCCACCGGTGACCACCGCGGCGGCGAGCCGCTGGGCGGCGTCGAGCGCGTGGTCGTCGGACGAGCCGACCAGGGAGAGGAGGCCCGCGAGCCCGGCGGTGGCCATCACGGCGCCGCGCCAGGCGGTCGCCCCGGCCCGCCGGCCCACGCACAGCGTGGCAAGCGGCAGGGCGAAGACGATGGTCAGCGCGCCGAGCGGCTGGACGATGCTCAGCGGACCATAGGCCAGCGCCACGACGTGCAGCACCCCGCCGAGGCCGTTGAGCGCCAGCGCGCCCCACCAACCGGGGCGGCGCAGCGGCAGATAGGCGCTGTCGGGGGAGGACACGGCGACCCGCTCCTGCACGATCGCGCCGCCCGCGTAGCCGAGGGCGGAGACGAGTGACAGCAGCACGGACAGCGCGAGGGCGCTCATCGGCCCCTCCCGCTCATCGGCGTCTCCTGTGCGTGCGGCGAGGGGCCTGAGCCCGGCGCGGCCTACGGTCGGCTTCCATGGTCGACACTCTGCCCGCCCGCGCACTTCCCGTCGTCGTCCCTGAGCACGCAATGCGTCCTACTCCCGATGGAGTACACCGGTACGGTGATCATCCCTCAGGTGGGTTACCCCAGGGCGAGCCCCCGGCTCAGGGAGCCCCCGTCGTCCGGGTCGCGGACGGGCCTGGTACGAGTGTCCCGTGGACCTCGACCCCGAACTCGCCGCACTCCGCCCGCTGGGCCCCTTCTTCGCCCTGCGTACGACCCCCGGCACGGCAACCACCCTGCCGGCCCTCGCGGCGGCCTACGCGCCAAAGGACCCCGGCGGCCTCCTGGCCTCACGCGTCCGCACCGTCGCCCACCGCCTGCGCACCCCCGAGCCCCGCGTCGCCGCCTCCATCACCCAGCAGGGCCTGGCCGCCCGACTGTGGTCGGCCGCGCTCGGCTGCGCCGTCCGGTACGGCCGCCTGCCCGATCTCCACCCGAGTCTGCTGCGCTGGGACATCACCGCCTCGGCCCCCGACGACCTGTGGCTCACCGAGGTCCACCCCCGACCCGGCGACGTGGCCGCCCTCGCCGACGCCGTGCTGCACGGCCACCTGGAGCCCCTGGGGGAAGCCCTGAGAGTCCGTTACGGGATCGCGGCCGGGCTGCTGTGGGGCAACGCGGGCTCCGCGCTCGCCGGGGCCGCCCGGGAGCTGGAGCGCTGGGCCCGCGCCCAGGGGCGCACCGACCTCGCGGCCCGCACCCGCGCGCTCACGGGTGACCTCCTCGGCCACCCCCTGCTGCGGGCCACCGGCGCCCGCGCCGGCACGGCCTTCCGCCGCCGCAGTTGCTGCCTGTACTACCGGGTCCCCGGCGGCGGAGTCTGCGGCGACTGCTGCTTCCCCCGGCCCCCGGCGATCCCCCGCGCCCCAACCGCCGTACGCGACAAGGGAGATCGACCGATCCGCTGAGACCCGGCCGTCGGCCGCGACCGAGCCGCTCACGGGCCGTCAAGTCACCCTCGTCCGCGACGCGTTTACCCTCTCCCGCCGCGCAATGCCCGGTTTCGCGTCGTTCGCCCGCCACGATGCAGGCAACGATGTCGAACCTCCGGAGGTCATCCGACATGAGAGGGACCCGGCGCACACGGCTGTGCCTGGCCTGGGTGATGGCGGCGTCCGCGCTGATCGCCACCCCCGCCGCGGGAGCCGCCGAGCGGACCGACGGCCACCTCACCGACCTGGTGAACCCCTTCATCGGGAGCCAGGACGAGGGCAACACCTTCCCCGGCGCCGCCGTGCCCTTCGGCATGGTGCAGCTCTCGCCCGACACTGGACACAACACCGGCTACGACTACACCCAGAGCCGTATCCGCGGCTTCTCGCTGGTCCATCTGTCGGGCGTGGGCTGCCGCATCGGCGGCGACCTGCCCGTGCTGCCCACCACCGGCGACATCGGGCAGACGGACGACGCCAAGTACGCGGCCGCGTTCTCGCACGGCGACGAGCAGGCGAGCCCCGGCTACTACCGCGTGGGCCTCGCCTCCGGCATCCGCGCCGAGTTGACCGCCTCCGCCCGCACCGGGGTGCAGCGCTACACCTTCCCCGCCACCGCCAAGGCCAACGTCCTGCTGAACGCGGCACAGTCGCTGCACAGGACGAGCGGCAGCAAGGTGGAGATCCTGGACGACCGCACCGTGCGCACCCAGATCACCGGCCACGGCTTCTGCCGGGACACCGGCCCGTACACGGTCTACACGATCACCCGGTTCAGCCGGCCCTTCACCGCGTACGGCACCTGGGACGGCGCCACCGTGACCGCGGGCTCCCGCAGCGGACGCGGCGGCGCCTATGTCCGCTTCGACACCACCCGGAACCGTACCGTCGAGGCGACCACCGCGCTGTCGTACGTCGGCCCGTCCGGAGCGGCGGGCAATCTGCGCGCCGAGGGCGGCCGGCCGTTCGACGCCGTGCGCCGGTCGGCCCGCGCGCAGTGGGAGGCGCGGCTGGCGGCGGTGCGGGTCAAGGGCGGCGCCGGCACCCTGCGCCGCACGTTCTACTCCTCGCTCTACCGGTCGTACCTCGCGCCCAACATCGGCGGCGACGCCGACGGCCGCTACTTCGGCTGGGACCGGCGTATCCACCGCGCGAAAGGGTTCACGTACTACCAGAACTGGTCGCTGTGGGACACCTACCGCACCCAGGCGCAGCTGCTCGCCCTGCTCGCGCCGCGTGAGGCGCGGGACATGGCCCGCTCGGTGGTGGCGGTCGACGAGGACGGCGGCTGGCTGCCCAAGTGGGGCTACGGCCCCGTCGAGACGAACGTGATGAGCGGCGACCCGGTCACCCCGTTCCTGACCACCGCCTACCAGATGGGCCTGCTCAGGGGATTCGAGGAGCGGGCCTACCGGGCGCTGCGCAAGAACGCGGACGGGGTGCCGCCCGCCGCGAACCCGGGCATCGGACGGGAGGCCAACGCGGAGTACATCAAGGACGGCTTCGCCCCGTTCGACAAGGACCGGCCGCTGGCCAAGATGGGCGACTCCGACTACCACCACGGCGCGTCCGTCACCCTGGAGTACGCCCTCGCCGACGCCATGCTCGCCCAGATGGCCCGGGGTCTCGGGCACGATGCCGACGCCGCCCGGTACGCGGCCCGCTCGCGCAACTACCGCACCATCTTCGACCCCTCGACCGGCTTCTTCCGCGCCCGCGACGCCTCCGGCGCCTTCACCGGCTCCCCCGACCCGGCGCTCGGCACCGGGTTCCACGAGGGCACGGCCTGGCAGTACCAGTGGCTGGTCCCGCAGGACCTGGCCGGCATGGTCGGCCTGATCGGCGGCAAGCACGCGGCGAACGACCGCCTGGACAGCTTCTTCGCCTACGACCGGCTGCTCGCCGACCCCGCGCGGACGGCCCGCGAGGTGTGGGTGCACGGCGACGCGTACGCCTACTACAACGCGGCCGTCTACAACCCGATGAACGAGCCCGACCTCATCGCGCCCTACACCTACCTGGCCACCGGACAGCCCTGGAAGACCACCGACGTCGTCCACGCGGCCCTGACCCTCTTCACCGACGGGCCGACCGGGATGACCGGCAACGACGACCTCGGCACGATGTCCGCCTGGAACGTCCTGTCGTCCATCGGGCTCTTCCCGATCCAGCCCGGCTACGACACCTGGGGCCTGTCCACCCCGGTCTTCGACCGCGTCGACCTCACCCTGGACCGCCGCTACTGGCCGAGCGGCGGACTCACCGTCAGCGCGCCCGGTACCTCGGCCGCCGACCGCTATGTGCAGGGCGTGCGCGTGGACGGCTCGGCGCACGGGCGGACGTATCTGACGACGCGTGCGCTGCGCTCCCTGCGCTCGCTGGCGTTCACGGTCGGCCCGCGCCCGTCGGAGTGGGGTACGTCGGCCCAGGCGGCGCCTCCGGTACTGAAGTGACCTCGGGCGTCTCCTGAGTCCCGCCCCGTTCGGCGGGGCGGGACTTTATCCGCTGTTAACTGAGCGTATATCGATCGCACTTGACCGTAATCAGCGGTCGGGGATTGACTGAAGTTCCCTTTCTTCGACGCGCGAGGCAAGCCCGTGACCCCCGATTTGCTCGCTCCCCTCGACCTGGCCTTCTGGAACATCGAGTCCGACCGGCACCCGATGCACCTGGGAGCGCTCGGTGTCTTCGGCGCGCACTCGCCCACGGCCGGCGCCCACGCCGCCGACCTGCTCGCCGCCCGCGCCGCCGCCGTCCCCGGGCTCCGCCTGCGCATCCGCGACGTCTGGGGGCCGCTCGCCTTCGGCGGCGCCACCCGCGAGACCGACCCGGACTTCGACCCGCTGAACCACGTACGGCTGCACGCGCCGACCGGCGACTTCCACGCGGCCGCCGGACGGCTGATGGAACGCCCGCTGGAGCGCGGCCGGCCGCCCTGGGAGGCGCACGTCCTGCCCGGCGAGGACGGGGTCTCCTTCGCCGTGCTCTTCAAGTTCCACCACGCCCTCGCCGACGGCCTGCGCGCGCTCAAACTCGCCGCGGGCGTCCTCGACCCGATGGACATGCCCGACCGGCCGCCGCGCGCCGTCGAGCCGCCGCGCCGGACGCTGCCGGACGTGCGCGAACTGCCCGGTATGCTCCCCGGCCTGGTCAGGGGCGCCCTCTCGGACATGGGCCGGGCCCTGGACATCGGCGCCTCGCTCGCCCTGTCCACCCTGCGCATGCGCCCCAGCACCGCGCTCGCCTCCCCGCCCAGCGGCACCCGCCGCACCGCCGGCGTCGTCCTCGACATCGACGATGTGCACCGGGTGCGCAAGACGGCCGGCGGCACCGTCAACGACGTCCTCATCGCGGTCGTCGCCGGCGCGTTGCGCCGCTGGCTCGACGAACGCGGCGACGGCAGTACCGGGGTCGCGCCGCGCGCCCTGATCCCCGTCTCCCGGCGCCGCCCGCGCACCGCCCAGCCACCCGGCAACCGGCTCTCCGGCTATCTGATACGGCTCCCCGTGGACGAACCCGACCCGCTCGGCCGCCTCGCCGCCGTGCGCACCGCGATGGTCCGCAACAAGGACGCGGGCCCCGACCGGGGCGCCGGCGCGGTCGCGCTGCTCGCCGACCATGTGCCCGCCCTCGGCCACCGGCTCGGCGGACCGCTCGTCGGGCAGGCCGCGCGGCTGTGGTTCGACATCCTGGTCACGAGCGTGCCGCTGCCCGGAGTAGGGCTGCGGCTCGGCGGACACGAGCTGGCCGAGGTCTATCCGCTGGCCCCGCTCGCGCCCGGCCAGTCGCTGGCGGTCGCGATCTCCACGTACCGCGGGCGGGTGCACTACGGGCTGGTCGCGGACGCGGCGGCGGTGCCGGACCTGGACCGGTTCGCGCACGCGGTGTCGGTCGAGGTGGAGGCGCTGCTCGCGGCCTGCGTGTGCTGACGCCCGGCGTCCGAGGGTGTGTTACGAGGGGCTGGTGGTGCCCGTGGGGCGCCCGGGATCACAGGGAGGCGGCACGTGATCCACTCGGGTTTGGCTCACGGGCCCGCCGCTCCGTAAAATTCCCCGTTCGAAAGCGGGCGCGAGTCGGAGCGCTGCGCGGATCAGGGAAACGGCAGCGCGATGACGGTGACAGAAGA
Organism: Streptomyces sp. NPDC001056; assembly: GCF_053598955.1. Lineage (NCBI taxonomy): Bacteria > Bacillati > Actinomycetota > Actinomycetes > Kitasatosporales > Streptomycetaceae > Streptomyces > Streptomyces sp. NPDC001056. The sequence goes on from NZ_JBSFLI010000005.1 coordinate 200,148, forward strand.
CGGCTCCATGGCCACGGACCCCATGGCCGCGGAAGAGGTCGTCCACGGCCCCGGTATCGATCCGGAGCGCCTGGCCGTCTGCCTCAGCGTGCTGGAGGAGCTCGACACGATCGACGTCGACCACCCCGACGCGATCCTGGTGCGACGGGCCACCTCGCACATCTACCGGACGGTCAAGCAGCGCCGCCGCCAGGAGCGCCGGGCCGCCAAGACCGCCCACGACCGCGCGGTCACCGAGGCCACGGCCACCGGCTCCGCCGAGCGCATCGACGACGAGACCGAGGGCATCCTGCCCTCCTCCAGGGTCGAGCCCGGCCGGATCGCGGGCATACTCCAGCGCCCGCGCTCCTGCTACACCTGCAAGACCCGCTACGTCGAGGTCGACTACTTCTACCACCAGCTCTGTCCCCAGTGCGCCGGCCTGAACCGCGCCAAGCGGGACGCCCGCGCCGACCTCACCGGCAAGCGCGCCCTGCTCACCGGCGGCCGCGCCAAGATCGGCATGTACATCGCGCTGCGGTTGCTGCGTGACGGCGCCCACACGACGGTCACCACCCGGTTCCCCAAGGACGCCATCCGCCGCTTCAAGGCGATGGAGGACTCGGCGGAGTGGCTGCACCGCCTGGAGGTCGTCGGTATCGACCTGCGCGACCCGGCGCAGGCCGTGGCCCTGGCCGAGCGGGTCGCCGAGGCGGGCCCGCTCGACATCCTGATCAACAACGCGACGCAGACCGTACGACGGCTGCCCTCCGCGTACGCGGCCCTGGTCGAGGGCGAGAGCGCCCCGCTGCCCGCCGGTGAACTGCCCGCCCACGAGGTGATCGGCGCCTTCAACTCCGGAGCCGTGGACGGCATCACCGCGCTGCCGGCCGGCGCCGGTGCCCTGGAGGCGCGGGGCGGCGGCCTGGACGCGCAGAAGGTCGCCGACCTCGCGCTGGTCGCGGGCAACGCCAGCGTCGCCCGGCACCTGGACGGGACCGCGATCGACGCGGGCGGCCTCGTGCCGGACGTCGTGGACAGCAACACCTGGGTGCAGAGCATCGAGCAGATCTCCCCGGTGGAGCTGCTGGAGACCCAGCTGTGCAACTACACGGCCCCGTTCATCCTGATCAGCAAGCTCCGCCAGGCGATGGCCGACGCGGCCCGCAAGGCGGCGCGCGGACGGTCGTACGTCGTCAACGTCTCGGCGATGGAAGGGGTGTTCGGCCGGGGCTACAAGGGCGCCGGGCACCCGAACACCAACGCCGCCAAGGCGGCCATGAACATGGTGACGCGGACCAGCGCCCAGGAGATGTTCGACACCGACGGCATCCTCATGACCTCCGTCGACACCGGCTGGATCACCGACGAGCGCCCGCACTACGACAAGCTGCGCCTCGCCGAGGCCGGCTTCCACGCCCCCCTCGACCTGGTCGACGGCGCGGCCCGGGTCTACGACCCGATCGTGCGCGGCGAGAACGGTGAGGACGTGTACGGCGTCTTCCTCAAGGACTACGCGCCGGGCAAGTGGTAGCGAGCGCCACGCGCTGATCTCCGGGGTCCGCCCCGGGGGTCAGTCGACCGCGCCGAGCCGGGAGTGGCGCGCGGCGACCAGCTCCAGGACCGTGCGCCAGTCCTCCAGCACCCCGGCGTCGAAGCCCGCGCCGTGGCCCTCCTCGCCGGCCAGGCGCAGCCGCAGGACGTCCTCGTCGGCGGGGCCCGCGTCCCCGCGCACCAGCCGGGACACCCGCTCCCCGAGCAGCGGCCGTACCGCCGCGGCGGCGCGGCGTGCCGCGTTCGCCTCGTCACCGGGGGCGAGCAGCGGCCCGATCCCCTGGACCAGCCCCGCGACCTGGAGCTCCTTGTCGGCGGGGCGGCTGCGGCGCAGCAGCGCGGCGGTCCGCAGCGCGTGCTGGGGCCGGCCGGCGTACAGCAGGTCCATCAGCTCCTCGACGCTGCGCAGCTCCATGCGTCAGTCCTTCCGCGAGAGGGCCGTGTCGGGCGCCAGCAGACCATGGTGAGCTTGCGGCCCGGCCAACGGCACCTGAACTGCGTCGCATGGGCCGAACGGGTGATACGGAGCGTCGTACCGGCGATGCGATTTGTCATGAATAGCTGCATATTGGACGGTATTGGGTTGCTGATCGAAGCGCGATAGTTACCCCTTGTTTGCACTATCTATCGAGCAGAGGTCCGCTCATTTGGTTAACCTGGAGTGGACGGACAGCGAAAAGGGGTCCCAACCCGCACCCATGTCGTCCGTCCGGGGCGTACCGGAGATCATCGGCCCGTCCCACCCGAAGTACCGGCGCCACCGCGCCCGAACTGGCCTTTCATCCAGACCCGAACGGGCGGTGAGCGCCGGAGCACACACGGTCCGGTACGCCCCGAGGGTGATCCGACACATAAGGAGTGCGCGGTGACACCGGAAAAGACGAATCGCGAGCAACGCCCCGAAGAGCACCCGGAGCGTCCGGGCCGCCGGCCCGGAGAACTCGGCAGCCTCGATGTGTGGGCCCGGTCCGCCCCCATCCGCCTCGCGGGCTACGAGGAGGACCTGGCCGAACCCCACATCCTGCCCAGCGTGGACTGAACCCGTTCGCGATCTCCGCGGCGCATGGGCGTGACCTGCGAGAATCACGCCCATGCTGATCAGGGAAGCCGTTACCGACGACTGGCCGCGGATCTGGCCCTTCTGGCATCGGATCGTCGCCGCGGCCGAGACGTACGCCTGGGACCCCGACACCGACGAGCAGGCCGCCCGTGCCCTGTGGATGAGCCCGGCCAAGCGCGTGTACGTCGCGGAGGACCCGGCGGGCACCGTGGCCGGCTCCGCCTACCTCACGGCCAACTACGGCGGCCCCGCCGCCCACGTCGCCAACGCCGGCTTCATGGTCGACCCCGCCCGGACCGGCCGGGGCGTCGGCCGCGCCCTGGCCGAGCACGTCCTCGCCGAGGCCGTCCGCCACGGCTACCGCGCCATGGTCTTCAACGCCGTGGTCGAGACCAACCCCGCGGTCCGTCTGTGGACCTCCCTGGGCTTCACCGTCCTGGCCACGGTCCCGGAAGCCTTCGACCATCCCCGCCACGGCCCGGTCGGCCTGCACGTGATGCACAAGTCGCTCCTGTAACCCCCGAAAATGCCCGGCTCCCGCGGCGGGGACGGGGCGTTCTCCTCGTGGTCGTCCAGGAAGCGGACGCGCGCACCTCGCCACGGCGGAGCGGGAGGCGGTGTACCGGTACCTCGATGAGGCCGAGGCGGTCGCCGAGAGTTGTGGTGCCCATGCCGTGTCGAGGTGGGTCGACGAGGCCCGGGGGCTCATCGGGGGCAGGCAGGGCCGAGCGGCGCACGGCCGCGGGCGCCGGCCGCGGTGTCGTCCGGGTGCCGGCCCGCCACCGGTGCCGTCCGCCGCCGTGCCCCCTCAGTCGGCCAGCGGCGCCGTCCGTTCCCACGGCAGCGACCGCTCCAGCTCCGCCGCCAGGTCCAGCAGGACGGGCTCCGTGCCGGGGCGGCCCACCAGTTGGACGGCGCAGGGGGCCCCGGAGGGGAGGGTCCCCAGGGGGAGGGACATGGCCGGCCAGCCGGTCAGGTTCCAGGGCGGGGTGAAGGGGGAGTAGGCGGAGTTGACGAGCACGTTGCGCAGCCAGCCGCGTTCGTGCCAGGGACCCGCGGCGGGGGAGCGGCGGGCCAGGGCCGGGGTGAGCAGGACGTCGTGCTCGGTGAGGAAGGGGGCCAGCCGGGCGCGCAGACGGTCGCGTTCGGTGCCGGTGCGGACCGAGGCCACGAAGCGCCGGCCCAGCGCCGCGTGCACCCGGGTGCGCCGGGCCAGCCGCGCCGGGTCCAGTCCCTCGGCGTCCACCGCCGTCCCCGCCGTCCAGTACCGCAGCGCGGTCACGCCCATCGTCACGGGGTACGGCGGTTCCGCCCGGCGCACCCGGTGACCCGCCCGCGCCAGCACCCCGGCCGCCCGCCGGACCGCGCTCGCGTACGGCCGGCTCACGCCCGCCCCGGGCAGCGGATTGCGCAGGGCCACCGCGATCGTCCGCCGCGGCGGCTCCTCGGCGGCGGGGAAGTCCGCGTCCGCGAGCACGCCCAGCATCAGCCGCAGGTCCTCGACCGTCGTGGCCAGCGGGCCGTTCTCCGACATGCCGAACCAGTCCCCGTTGCCGATCCCCGCCGGCACCACCCCGGGCCCCGGCTTCAGGGTGACCAGACCGCAGTTCGCCGCCGGGATGCGCAGCGACCCCATGCCGTCGTTGCCCAGCGCGATCGGCACGAACCCCGCGGCCACCGCGGCCGCGCTGCCCCCGGAGGAGCCGCCCGCCGTGCGCGTGGTGTCCCAGGGGTTGCGTGTGGTGCCGTACACGCCCTCGGTCGTACCGAAGACACACAGCTCGGGCACGTTCGTCAGGCCCACGACCACCGCGCCCGCCGCCCGCAGCCGGGCCACCGTGACATGGTCCTCGGCCGCCGGGGTGTCCGGGGTCGCGGCGGAACCGTCGCGGTGGGACTCGCCGCGCACCGCGAGGTTGTCCTTCACCGCCACCGGCACCCCCGCGAGCGGCAGTTCGGCCAGATCGGCGCGCGAGGCCACCTCGTCCGCCTCGGCGAGCGCCGCCTGCCCGCGCACCGTGCGGAACGCCTCGATCCGCCCGTCGTGCCGCTCGATCCGCGCCAGGTGCTCCGCCACCACCTCCCGCGGCGTCACCCGCTTCTCCCGCACGGCGGCGGCGATCTCGGCGGCGCTCCGCCCGGCCCAGCTCCCCACGGCACTCCTCGTTCACTCGTCGGCTACTCGCCGGTACACATCAGGACGCACGGAGAACTGTGCCCCGTCGAGCGCGGTACGTCGAGGGTCCGGCGGCCCCCGGAGGGGAATGCGTTCCTCAGCGTGTCCGATTCGTGAACGCCCGGAACCCCGCAGGGAGCATCCCGCATGCATGACGACCGCACTCTGGTGGAAGACCGCCTGCGCCGCGTCCTCGCCGAACGCATCCGCCCCGCCGTGTACCCGGAGTCCGTGCCGCTTGAGGTCGCGGTGTGGCATGCGCCCGGCGAACCCGTGCCGGTGGCCGAGGGCCTCGCCGCCGAGCCCCGGCCGATCGAGGTGGGCACCCGGTGGGGCGCCCCCTGGGGCACCAGCTGGTTCCGGGTGACCGGGACCGTGCCCGCGGCCTGGGCGGGGCGGACCGTCGAGGCCCTGCTCGACCTGGGCTTCGACCAGGATCTGCCCGGCTTCCAGTGCGAGGGTCTGGTCTACCGGCCCGACGGCACCCCGGTGAAGGGCCTCAACCCACGCAACCAGTGGGTGCGCGTCGGGGCTCCCGTCGCGGGCGGCGAGCGGGTGCGCCTGCACGTCGAGGCCGCCGCCAACCCGCTCGTCCTCGGTCCCGGGCCCACCCCGTTCGGCGACAAGGAGACCGCCGGGGACGCGCCGCAGTACACGCTCACCCGCATGGACCTCGCCGTCTTCGACGAGACGGTGTGGCAGCTGGTCCTCGACCTGGAAGTACTCGGCGAGCTGATGGCCGAGCTGCCGGTCGACTCCGCGCGCCGCTACGACATCCTGCGCGCCGTCGAACGGGCCCTGGACGCCGTCGACCTCCAGGACGTCAACGGCACGGCGGCCCGCGCCCGCGAACGGCTCAGTGCCGTCCTGGCCGCGCCCGCCGTCGCCTCGGCCCACCGCGTCAGCGCCGTCGGGCACGCCCACATCGACTCGGCGTGGCTGTGGCCGCTGCGCGAGACCGTGCGCAAGGTGGCCCGTACCGCGGCCAACATGACCGCCCTGATCGAGGACGAACCGGAGTTCGTGTTCGCCATGTCCCAGGCGCAGCAGTGGGCCTGGGTGAAGGAGCACCGGCCCGAGGTGTGGGCGCGGGTGCGGAAGGCGGTCTCGCGGGGTCGGTTCGTGCCGGCCGGCGGGATGTGGGTGGAGTCGGACACCAACATGCCGGGATCGGAGGCGATGGCACGGCAGTTCGTGCACGGAAAGCGGTTCTTCCTGGACGAGTTCGGCATCGAGAACGAGGAGGTCTGGCTGCCGGACACCTTCGGCTTCGCCGCCGGGCTCCCGCAGATCATCCGGGCGGCGGGCGCCAAGTGGCTGCTGACCCAGAAGATCTCCTGGTCGCGGACGAACGCCTTCCCGCACCACACCTTCCACTGGGAGGGCATCGACGGGACCCGGATTCTCACCCACTTCCCGCCCGTCGACACCTACAACTGCGCCATGCACGGCTCCGAACTCGCCCACGCCGCACGCAACTTCCGCGAGAAGGGCCGTGCCCGGCACTCGCTGGCGCCCACCGGATTCGGTGACGGGGGCGGCGGCACCACCCGCGAGATGGTCGCCAGGGCCGCCCGGCTGCGCGATCTGGAGGGCTCGCCCGCCGTCGTCTGGGAGACCCCGGCCGCCTTCTTCGAGAAGGCCGCGGCGGAGTACCCCGACGCGCCCGTCTGGGTCGGGGAACTGTACCTGGAGCTGCACCGCGCCACCCTCACCAGCCAGGCGAAGACCAAGCGGGGCAACCGACGCAGTGAACACCTTCTCAGGGAAGCCGAGCTGTGGGCGGCGACCGCGGCCGTGCGCACCGGATTCCCTTACCCCTACGAGCAGTTGGACCGCGTCTGGAAGACGGTCCTGCTGCACCAGTTCCACGACATCCTGCCCGGCTCCTCCATCGCCTGGGTGCACCGCGAGGCACGGGCGACCTACGCGCGCGTCGCCGGGGAACTGGAGGCGGTCATCGCCGGGGCCCAGCGGGCGCTGGCGGGGGAGGGCTCCCGCGAGCTGGTGTTCAACGCGGCGCCGCACGAGCGCGACGGCGTCCCGGCGGCGGGCGCGGGCGTACGGGACGCCCCGGGCGCGGGGACGGCACTGTCGCCCCGTGCCGCGGGCGGGTACGTGCTCGACAACGGGCTGCTGCACGTCGAGATCGACGCCCGCGGCCTCGTCGTCTCCGTGCGCGACCTCGCCGCCGACCGCGAGACCCTCGCTCCCGGCGAGGCCGCGGGTCTGCTCCAACTCCACCCGGACTTCCCGAACATGTGGGACGCCTGGGACGTCGACGCCTTCTACCGCAACACCGTCACCGACCTCACGCACGCCGACGAGACCGGCGTCGGCGAGGACGGGGCATCGGTACGGATCGTCCGTGTCTTCGGCGACTCCCGTGCCACACAGGTGTTCTCGCTGCCGCCGGGGGAACGGCGGCTGGTCGTCGACACGGAAGTCGACTGGCACGAGACGGAGAAGATCCTGAAGCTGGCCTTCCCGCTCGACCTGCATGCCGAACGGTACGCGTCGGAAACCCAGTTCGGGCACGTCTTCCGCCCCACCCACACCAACACCTCGTGGGAGGCGGCCAAGTTCGAGGCCTGCAACCACCGCTTCGTCCACCTGGAGGAACCCGGCTGGGGCGTGGCCGTCGTCAACGACTCGACGTACGGACACGACGTGATGCGCACCGTACGGACCGACGGCGACCGGGGCACGACGACCACCGTCCGTGCCTCCCTGCTGCGCGCCCCGCGCTTCCCCGACCCCGAGACCGACCAGGGTGTCCACCGCTTCCGGCACGCCCTCGTCCCCGGCGCCGCGATCGCCGACGCGGTCCGCGAGGGCTGGCGCGCCAACCTGCCCGAACGCCGTACGACCGGGGCCCACGACGTCGCCCCGCTGGTCACCGTCGACGACGACGCGGTCGTGATCACGGCGGTCAAGCTCGCCGACGACGGCAGCGGCGACGTGGTGATCCGCTTCCACGAGGCCCACGGCGGCCGGGCCCGGCCCACCCTCGCACCCGGCTTCGTGTTCACCGGCATCACCGTGACCGACCTCCTGGAACGCCCGCTCGCGGGTGCGCCGGAACCGGTCCGCGAGGGCGAGCGGATCACCGTACGGCTGCGTCCGTTCGAGCTGATGACCCTGCGGCTGCGCAGGCCCTGAATCACCCGTTCAGCGGCACCAGTGCGGCCAGCCGGTCGAGGACGCGGCGGGTACCGGGACGGCCGCCCGTCCCCGCCCGGTACACCGCGTGCACACTGCGGTGCACCGGGTCCCGCAGCGGATGCACCCGCAGGCCGCCGCTCGCCCCGGGCGCGCTCGGTGCCGTCCTGCACGGCCCCGCCAGCGCCCTGCTCGCCGCGGCCTACCTCGGCGCGCTCCCGTCGGCCGCCGGATTCGTCGTCCGGGGCCACGCGGTCGCCCGCCGCACGGTCACCGCCGCGACCGCCGCCCTCTACCTGGTACCGGCCGCCACTCTCGCCGTCGCCTACCCGTGGCTGGGCGAACGCCCGCATCCCGTCGAGCTGTCGGGCGGACTGCTCACCGTCGCGGGGGTGGCCCTGGTCTCCCGCCGTACGACCACCGCCGCTGCCCGCCGGGGAACCGAGTGCCGCGTGCGGGGGTGAGCGCTACGACCGCTCGGCCGCTCGGGCCAGCCGGGTCGGCGGCAGATACTCGCGTACGTACGTCCGGTCCCAGCACGCCCCCGTCTCGCGCAACTCCCGCCAGGTGGTGTAGCGGTAGCGGAAGAGGCGGGCGCGGACGTAGCGGGGCGGGGTGTCCGGCGGGAAGGGGGAGCGGCGCAGGAGCCGTAGCGTGGCGCGGTCGTTCTCCAGGAGGCGTTCCACCAGGCCGCCGAACCACTCCCCGGCGTACGCGGGCGACAGCGCGGCGAACCACATCAGCCAGTCCAGCCGCAGGTGGTACGGCGCGAACTGGCGCGGCCAGTGCCGGAGCCGGCCCGGCTTGCCCCTGAACTCGTACTCCCGCCAGTCCGCGTCCTGCCGGGCGGCCTCGTCCAGTGTGCCCTCCACGACCACCTCGTAGCGCACCCGGCTGACGCTGCCGAAGGCGCCGTAGGTGTTGACCAGATGGAGCGGGTCGAAGGAGCGGTTCATGACCTGGCGGCGGGAGACCATGTTCACCACGGGGCGGTAGCTGAGGAACAGCAGCAGCGCGGTGAGCGCGAGGACCACGACCTCGTAACCGAGGGGTGCGGACGGCAGGGCGGGTGCCGTCGCCGGGAGCCGCAGCGCGGACACCGCCAGCACGATGGTGATCCAGTTCAGCCAGGAGAAGTTGCCGGAGAGCACCAGCCACAGCTGGGTGACGATCATCAGCGCGGCGGCGGCCGAGGCGATCGGCTGGGGCGTGAACAGCAGGAAGGGCACCACGAGTTGGGTGAAGTGGTTGGCGGCCACCTCCACCTTGTGCAGCGGCTTGGGCAGATGGTGGAAGAACCAGCTCAGCGGGCCCGGCATCGGCTGGGTCTCGTGGTGGTAGTAGAGGCAGGTCAGCCGGCGCCAGCACGCGTCGCCGCGCAGCTTGATCAGCCCCGCGCCGAACTCCACCCGGAACAGGATCCAGCGCAGCAGGAACAGCACCGGCACCGGTGGCGCCACCTCGTCGTTGCCGAGGAAGGCGGCCAGGAAGCCGGTCTCCAGCAGCAGCGACTCCCAGCCGAAGGCGTACCAGGTCTGGCCCACGTTCACGATCGACAGGTACAGCGCCCACGGCACCAGCCACAGTACGATCCCCGCCCACAGCGGCAGCAGCGCGTCCGCCCCGGCGAGCAGCGACGCCGACACCGCGCAGCCCGCCCACGCCGTGGCCGCGAAGAACCGGTCGGAGTAGTGCAGGTGGAACAGGCTCGGCGTCCGCCGGAAGGGGACCCGGGCCACGTAACGGGGGATCGGCAGCATGCCGCGCTCGCCGAGCAGCGCCCGGAACTGGCGGGCGGCCGCCAGGAACGCGACGAGATAGAGGGCGGCCAGCGCCCGCTGGAGGACCAGCCGGCTCAGCCAGTAGTCGGGTGCGTCGAACCAGTCCACGACCGCCTCGTCTCCCTCGTGCCGATCCCCCCGAGTTGCCAGTGAAACGGGGGTAACGCAAATAATAGGGATAATTCACCCACAGTGATGCGGAGTGCACGGTGCGCATACCCACCGGATCCATGGTCATGGCCTGCGTGCTGCTCTCGGTGGCGCTGCTCCTCACCGGGTGTGCGGGCGCCGCCGTCAAGGAGGCCCAACTGGGCGAGGAGGTCTTCCTCCAGCCCGCCGCGGAGCAGGGGCCCGATCCCTTCACCGCCTCCACGGCGACCGGCCCCGCCGGTCCCGGCACCCCCCGGCCGACCGGCACCGGCCGCACCGCCGACGCCAGCGCCCCGCCCGCGGGCCTCGCCGTCGCCCCCCTGGCGGCGGCGCGCGCCCTGTCCGGCGGCACCCCAGGGCTCTACAGCGGCAGCGCCCGCGTCGCCGGCTGCGACGTCGAACGGCAGATCGTCGGCCTGACGGCCGATCCCGCCCGGGGCGACGCGTTCGCCCGAACGGCCGGTGTCTCCCGTGCGGACCTGCCCGGCTACCTGCGCGAGCTGACCCCGGTCCGGCTGCGCGCGGACACCCGCGTCACCAACCACGGCTACCGCGACGGGCAGGTGGCCGGCTACCAGGCCGTGCTCCAGGCCGGCACCGCCGTCCTCGTCGACAACCGGGGCGTGCCCCGGGTGCGCTGCGCCTGCGGCAACCCCCTCCGTCCGCCCGAGGAGGCCCGCGGCGGCGTCGGCGCGCGTGGCACCGCATGGTCGGGCTACCGGCCGAACCAGGTGATCGTGGTGACCCCGGCGCCCCAGGCGGTGGGCAGCCTGACATTGCTCGACGCCGGCACGAACACCTGGATCGAACGCCGGGTCGGCCCCGACGTCCGCCACGACCGCCTCGTGGCCCCACCGGCCGTCTCCGACACCGCGCCCCCCGATCCCGGGCTCACCGGCTTCCCCCATCCGTCCCGTCCGACCACCACGCAGCCCAGCCCCCGGGAAACCCGGTCGAACACGGCGACGGGCGAGATGCGGGGAGCGGTGGTCGGCGCCGGGCGGGTGACGTCGGGGCGGGGGCACGGGGCGGTGCGCGGCGAGGAGGCGGACGACCGTCGTACCCGGGCGGACGGGAACGGCGCGGGGCAGGAGGGGCGGAGCACGCGGGCGGTGAAACGGGGGGCGGCCGGCACCGGGCGTGACGGGGGCAGGCCGGACGGCGGGGACCGCGACGCCTCCCGCGCCGGCGGACACGGCACGCACGCGGCGGGCGGGCAGGGGACCGCGCCGCCCGGCACCGACAGCGCCCCGGCCACGGCGGATCCCGGGACTTCGGTCACGACGGGTCACGGGACTTCGGTCACGGTGGATCGCGGGGCTTCGGGTACGGCGGATCCCGGTACTTCGGCCACGACGGTTCACGGTACTTCGGCCACGACGGATGACGGCACCCCGACCGCCGACGCTCACGGCACTCCCGCGGCGGACGATCGGGCCACCCCCACCCCCACGGCCCCCGGTACCCCCTCGCCCACCTCCACCACGTCCTCCGAGGCGCGCGCCGCGCTCCCCACCACGGCCCTCGGGGCCGACTCGGCCTCGCCCGCCCCGGCGGCCTCCTCCTCCCCCTCGGACTCTCCGGCCTCGTCGGCCCCGTCGGTGTCATCCGCCCCTTCCACCCCTTCCACCTCTTCCACCCCCTCCACCCCCTCCACCACCCCCACCCTCCGCGATCCCCTCGCCTATCCCCCCGACACCTCCCTCTACAACCCGGCCCCCTTCGGCGTACCCCCCAGCCCCCAGGCCCCCGACGAGATCGGTCCGCCCAACGTCACCGAGACGCCCGCCCTGCCCGACCCCAGCGGCGCCGACGCGCCCGCCGTGCCCGACGACGAGCCCGAACCCGGCGGTACCCCCGGCGGGGCCGGCCCCACCCCCGCCGACGCGCTCGGCGGCTGACCGCGGGCCCGCTCGTGGCCCCGGGACCGGTCGAAGAATCCGGCGAATCCTGGCAAGGTGGCTCCATGGCTGATCGGGGAGCGAGTGCCCTGTCACTCCCGGAGGACTGGCCCGTCCACCCGGACCCGATCCTGGCGCTCAACCACATGGGTGCCTTCGACTGGGACCTGGACAAGGGCCTGTTCCACATGGACGCCCAGGCGCACGAGGTGTTCGACCTGCTGCCCGAGGAATTCGACGGACGCGCCGAATCACTGGTCGTACGGGTGCCCCTGTCCGAGGCGGCCCGCCTCGACGCGCTGGTGTCCCAGAGCATCAAGGAGGGCCGCGAGAACTACGGCGCCTACTTCCGCATCCGCTGCCGCGACGGCACCCCGCGCTGGACCCACACCCAGGGCTACATCCGGCGGGACAAGAACGGCCGCCCCCGCCGGGTCGTCGGCATCGTCCGCGACGCCACCCAGGAACTCGCCGAAAGCGCGGTCCGCAGCGCGCGCGCCGCCCAGGACGAGGCCTTCCGCCAGCAGACCAACATCGTCCAGGTCGTCTCCGCGGCCCTCGCCCACGCCCGCACCGTGCAGGACGTCACCGACATCCTCAAGGACACCCACGGCATCCGGCGGCTGGGCGCGGCGAGCTTCGTGATGGGCCTGGTGGAGGCCGGCCGGATCCGGCTCGTCGCGGAGGCGCCGGCCGGCAGCTTCGTGCCCGCCAGCCAGGTGAACCGGATCGACGAGCCGTACCCCATGAGCGAGGTCGTGCGCACGCTGACCCCGCGGTTCGTCGAGTCCCCGGAGGAGTTCGCCGAGGAGTACCCCCTCCTGTGGCCGCAGATCACCCATCTGCATGTCGCCTCCGCCGCCTATCTGCCGCTGATCGCCCAGGCCCGGCCGATCGGGGTGATGGGCCTGCTCTACAGCGACCGGCGCGGCTTCTCCGAGGAGGAGCGCGGCGTCCTCGTCGCGCTCGGCGGCAGCATCGCGCAGAGCCTCCAGCGGGCCATGTTCTACGAGCAGCAGAAGGACCTCGCCCAGGGGCTCCAGCAGGCCATGCTGCCGCGCACCATCCCCAGCGTGCCGGGCGCCGACATCGCGGTGCGCTACCGCTCGGCCGCCCTCGGCCGGGACATCGGCGGCGACTGGTACGACGTGATCCCGCTGCCCGGCGGGCGGGTCGGCGCGGTCATCGGCGACGTCCAGGGCCATGACACGCACGCGGCGGCCGTGATGGGCCAGCTGCGGATCGTGCTGCGGGCCTACGCCGCCGAGGGGCACACCCCGGCCGCGGTGATGGCCCGCGCCTCGGTCTCCCTGCACGAACTCGACACCGACCGCTTCGCCACCTGTCTGTACGCCGAGGCCGACCTGTCCACCGGGGTGGTCCAGATGGTGCGCGCCGGGCACATCGACCCGCTGGTGCGCGGGCCCGGAGGCTGCCGGCGCGTGCCGGTGGCGGGCGGGCTGCCGCTCGGGCTCTCGGCCGAGTTCGGCGGGGTGGAGTATCCCGTCACGACCTTCGAACTCGACCCCGGTGACACCCTGTTGCTGTGTACCGACGGGCTGGTCGAGCAGCCGGGCGCCGATCTGGACGACGGCATGCGCGCCCTCGCGGACCAGGTCTGCGCGGGGCCCGACGACGTGGACGAACTCGCCGACCGGCTGATCCAGCCGGCCGAGGAACGGGGCGGCGACGACGACGTGGCCCTGCTCGTGCTGCGCCGCCGGATGCCGGAGACCGGACGGTCCTGCGGCCGGCTCCAGCAGCATGTGGCGCCCGGCGATCCGGAATCCCTCACCCAGGCCCGGCACATGATCCGGGCCGCGGTCCGCGCCTGGGGAGCGGTCGAGCGCGCCGACGAGGTCGAGCTGGCCGCGGACGAGCTGATGACCAATGTCCTGGTGCACACGGAGGGCGCGGCGATCGTCACCCTGCGGTCCCTCGTCGGCACCGGGAGCAGGCTGCGGATCGAGGTGGAGGACTCCTCCAGCGCCCTGCCCCGGCGCCGGGACGCGGGGTGGGACGGGGTCTCCGGACGGGGGCTGCTGCTGGTGGAGATGCTCGCCGACGCCTGGGGCGTGGAGGCGCGCGGCAGCGGCAAGGTGGTGTGGTGCGAGTTCCGGCTGGACGGGGGCTGATCCGAGGGCCCACCGGGTGAGCCGGGGGGCGTTGTCAGTGGCGGGTGGCACTCTGGACGTATGCCGGAACTGCCCGAGGTGGAAGCGCTGACGGACTTCCTCACCGAGCACCTGGTCGGCCTGCGGGTGGCCCGGGTGCTGCCGGTCGCCGTCAGCGTGCTGAAGACGTACGACCCTCCCGTCACCGCCTTCGAGGGCGCCCGGGTCACCGCGGTGCGCCGGTACGGCAAGTTCCTGGACCTCGCGGCGGACAGCGGGCTGCACCTGGTGACCCATCTGGCCCGCGCGGGCTGGCTCCAGTGGAAGGACCGGCTGCCGGACGGCCCGCCCAAGCCGGGCAAGGGCCCGCTCGCGCTGCGCGTGGCGCTGGAGACCGGCGAGGGCTTCGACCTCACCGAGGCCGGCACCCAGAAGCGGCTCGCGGTGTACGTCGTCCGCGATCCGGCTCAGGTGCCGGGCATCGCCCGCCTGGGCCCCGACCCGCTCGCCGCCGACTTCGACGAGGCCCGCCTCGCCGCCCTCCTCAAGGACGAGCGGCGGCAGCTCAAGGGCGCCCTGCGGGACCAGTCCCTGATCGCGGGGGTCGGCAACGCCTACAGCGACGAGATCCTGCACGCGGCGAAGATGTCCCCCTTCAAGCTGGCCGCCTCCCTCACGCCCGAGGAGACCCACCACCTGTACGAGGCGCTGCGCGGCACCCTCGCCGACGCGGTCGAACGCTCCAGGGGCGTGGCCGCGGGACGCCTGAAGGCGGAGAAGAGGAGCGGCCTGCGCGTCCACGGCCGCACCGGCGAGCCCTGCCCGGTGTGCGGCGACACCATCCGTGAGGTCTCCTTCAGCGACTCCTCCCTCCAGTACTGCCCCGCCTGCCAGACGGGCGGCAAACCCCTGGCCGACCGAAGACTCTCCCGCCTGCTGAAGTGACGGGGGCTGGTGCCGTCCGGCCCCGGCGGTCGACTGCCCACCGCTCCCTCCCCGGCCTCGCTCCTGTTCCCCTGCGCGCGGCGGTCACCGGGTCCTCCCCGGCCACGTGGCCGCCGCGCCCGGCGAGGACCTCCCCCAGGACCGCTCGCGGGTGACGGCGGGCGCGTCACCGGATCAGAAGAGATGGATCGCCAAGTGCCCGAGCGGCAGACCCAGTTGCCACGCCGGTGTCCAGACCTTCGGCCCGTCCTCCTCGCCGGACAGCGTGCCGCCCGGCACCGCGTCCAGGTCGGTGGCCAGCAGCTCCGTCTCCTCCAGCCAGCGCCAGGCGTCCTCGGCGAGCGCCAGATCGGGAGCGGGCGAGCCGGCGGCGCGCGCGGTCAGGTCGGCCATGCGGGTGCGCACCCACTCCTGCCAGGGATGGTCGCAGGCGGTCAGCGACAGCCAGTTCTCCAGCTGGGAGATGACCCGGATGCCGGACAGCTCTCCCTCGGTGTCGGACAGGAAGACGGTCAGCGCCAGCGCGTCCCGGCCGGCCCGGAACTCGAAGGACGTCGGCGGCATCAGATCGCCGGTGCGCAGCAGCTCGTCGGCGATGTACTCGGCGTACAACCACGCCATGGGTACGACCAGTTCACCGCCGCCGGCGCCGTCCGCGCCGCCGGTGCTCTCGTGACCTGTGTACGGCATTTCCTTCCTGCCCTTCCTCCGGTGCGCGCGTGCCGCCCGATCCCCGGGGACCCGCCCTCGCCCGGAACGCGGATGAGGACAGCCCATTGCCCCGACGGGGCCCACAGCAAGGCGCTTTACCGAGGTTTGACCAAGCTTCCGGTTTCAGCGCAGGTCCGCCGCGTAACCGGGAAGCTCCCGACGCAGGGCGCGGAGCGCGTAGTACGCCCGGGACCTCACGGTACCGGGCGGAATGCCGAGGGTGCGCGCCGCTTCCGCCACACTGGCCCCGCGGACGTACACGAGGACAAGGACGTCACGGTGCTGCGGCGTGAGAGTCTTCACAGCGGCCCGCACGTCCAGCGCCGCGGCGGCCCGTTCCGCCGGGTCGGCGGTGATCCGCGCGTCCTCCGGCACTCCGTCGGCCACCTCGGCGGGGCGCGCCCGGCGGGCGCCCGGGTGGCGTCGATCGCGAGCCGCCGGGCGACGGTCGACAGCCAGGGCCGTACCGAGGCGAAACCGTCGGCGTGCAGCGCCTCGGGGTGCTGCCGGGCGCGCAGCAGGGTCTCCTGGAGCAGCTCCTCGGCGTGCTGCCGGTCCCCGTCGCACAGCCGCAGCAGGAGGGCGAAGAGGGGGCCGCCGTGTTCCCGCTGGAGCGCCGCCAGTTCGTGCTCGGCGGTCGTCGTCCCCCGGGGCCGCGAGGTCCTCGCGTGGACGGGGATGAGTGAGGTTCCGGCCGTCATGGCCGTATCGCAGCGCAGCGCGCGCTCGGCGCACAGAGGGTGGGTGCGGCCGTGCGACGGACGGTCGGATCGCGTCGGCGAACGGTCGGCGGGCCCCCGGGAGGGGCACCGGATGGGTCAATGAGAGGACCCGGACCGTTTGGACGGAGAGTCGGCTTCATACCCATATGCCCGTCACGGCAAAGTCGGTAAATACGACAGCCGTACTGACGTACTGACGCAGATCCCGAGGGGTGAGCCGATGATCGGACGCAGACACCAGGTGGCCCTGGCCCTGACCGCCGTCCTCGCGGCGGCGGCCGCCTGCACCCAGCAGGTCCGCCAGGACTCCGGCCGGGGCGGCGCCGCCGGGCCGCCCGCCGGCCGCGGCTTCACCCTCGTCGCCTCCGGTGACATCCTGACCCACCCCGCCGTCCTCGACCGCGCCTCCTCCGACGCCGCCGGCGCCGGTTACGACTTCCGGCCCATGCTCTCCGGCGTCGAACCCCTCGTGCACGGCGCCGACCTGGCGCTGTGTCACCTGGAGGACGGCGCCGGCGACGCGGCCCCGCTGGCCCCGCCGCAGCTCGCCCAGGACCTCGCCCTGACCGGCTACGACGGCTGCGCCACCGCCTCCGAACACGCCCTGGACGACGGCGCCGACGGCATCCGGCGGACCCTCGACACCCTGGACGCGGCGGGTCTCCGGCACGCCGGCACCGCCCGCAGCGCACAGGAGTCCCGCCGCCCGGCCCTGTACCGGGCCGGTTCCGCCGAGGTCGCGCAGCTGTCGTACACCTTCGACACCGAACAGCCGCTGCCGTCCGGGCAGCCCTGGGCGCTCGGTCCGATCGACGCCGACCGGATCGAGGCCGACGCCCGCGCCGCCCGGAAGGCCGGCGCCGACGTGGTCGTGCTCTGCCTGCACTGGGGCACCGGCAGCGACGACGCCCCCACCGACGACCAGATCGCCCTGGCCCGCCGGCTGACCGCCTCCGCCGACGGCCGGCGTCCGGACATCGACCTGATCCTCGGCGCCCACACCCATGTGCCGCAGCCGTACGAGAAGGTCAACGGCACCTGGGTGGTCTACGGCCTCGGCGACCAGATCGCCGACGAACTGGACGACGGCGACGGCTCCCGCGACCCGCGCGGCAACGAGTCCACCCTGGCCCGCTTCACGTTCGCCCCGCCCGAGCGGGCGGGCGGGCGCTGGCGGGTGACGCGGGCCGAGTTCGTGCCGCAGATGTACGACCTCGACGCCGGGCGCGTGGTCGACGTGGGCCGGGCCGTCGCGGGCGGGGCCGACCTCGCCGGGGTCCGCGACCGGATCCGGGACGTGGTGCTCAGCCGGGGCGCCGCCAAGGACGGCCTCGCCATGGGGGAGTAGTCAGCCGGTGCGCCGCTCGGCCAGCGCCGAGCGCTTGTAGGAGTAGGTGAAGTAGACCAGGCAGCCGATCAGGAACCACACCGCGAACCGCACCCAGGTCTGCCACTGCAGGAACGTGATCAGCCAGATCGAGAAGACGACACCCAGCGCGGGCACGAACGGCACCCATGGCGTACGGAAGGCGCGCGGCAGGTCCGGGCGCCGCCGGCGCAGCACGATCACCGCCGCGCACACCACCACGAACGCCAGCAGGATGCCGATGTTGGTCAGCTCGGCCGCCTCTCCGATCGGCAGGAACCCGGCGATGAGCGCGGAGGCCGCCCCGACGATCCAGGTCACCCGCGTCGGCACGTGCCGCGTCGGGTGCGTCTTGGCGAACCAGCCGGGCAGCAGTCCGTCCCGGGACATGGAGAACCACACCCGGGTGACGCCCAGCATGAACGTGAACATGACGGTGAGGATGCCGATGATGGCGCCCACCGCGATCACGTCCGCGAGCGCGTTCAGGCCCACCGACTTGAACGCCGTGCTGAACCCGCTTTCCTTGTCGATGAACCTGTAGTTCTGCATGCCGGTGAGCACCAGACAGGCCGCGACGTACAGCACCATGGCGATCACCAGCGAGTAGATGATCGCCCTCGGCATGTGCCGCTGCGCGTCCTTCGACTCCTCGGCCGCCGTCGACATCGCGTCGTAGCCGAACACCGCGAAGAACACCGTGGCCGCACCCGTGAAGGCGCCGCCGATCCCGTAGGGGAAGAACGGGTGGTAGTTCGCCGTGTCGATGTGGAACATGCCGACCCCGATCACCAGCAGCACCACCAGCACCTTCACCGCGACCACGATCGTCTCGAAGCGGGCCGCGCTGCGGATGCCGAGGGTGAGCAGCCAGGCGATCAGCAGGCAGAGCACCACGGCGAACAGGTCCACCCGGTGCCCGGAGCCGGTGCCGGGCGCACCCAGCATCCAGGGGGGAAGCTTCGCCCCCAGCTGTTCGACCAGGAAGCCGAAGTAGCCGGAGATGCCGATCGCGACCACCGCCACGATCGCCGTGTACTCCAGCAGCAGGTCCCAGCCGATGAACCAGCCCGCGAACTCGCCGAGCACCGCGTAGCCGTAGGTGTACGCCGACCCCGCCTTCGGGATGAGCCCCGCGAACTCGGCGTACGACAGCGCCGCGCACGCGCTCGCGGCGCCGGCGATCAGGAAGGACACCAGCACCGCGGGTCCGGCCGTGCCGTTGGCCACCGTACCGGCGAGCGTGAAGATGCCGGCGCCGATGATGCCGCCGACGCCGATCGCGGTGAGCTGCCACAGCCCGAGCGACCTCTCCAGGCGGGGCCCCTCGCCGACCTCCGTCTCCTCGATGTGCTCGATGGGTTTGCGGCGGAGAATGCCCTCACCCGCGCGGAGCCTTGCCATGCGCCTCACCTCTTCGCCGACGGCAAACGGCTGACGCCGGGTCATGATGGCTCAGGCGTGCCTCGCTGGGAAGGCGCCACGCACGGCCCAGGCGGGGGTCCACGCGCGCGCGGGCGGATGGGCGGTCGGCCGCTCGGCGAGATGGGCGCGCAGCGCGGCGAGCGCCGGATGCGTGTTCGTCGCGTCCCACACCAGGGAGTGCGGGTAGACCGGTGTCGGGTCGGTGAGCGGGATCCGCCGCAGATCGTGCCCCTGCGGCCAGACCAGCCGGATGCCCTCGGCGACCAGGGTGGCGAGCGAGGCGGAGGCGGCGACGGTGTCGAGCAGCGCCTCCGAGCCGAAGTCGGGGCCCACCGAGTCGATGGTGAGGCCGAACTCGGCGGCGAGCGCCGCGTAGTAGGCGGCCCACTCGGTACCGGCCACGAGGCCCGGCATCCAGATCCGGTGCCCGGCCAGCTGCGCCGGGGTCACCGAACGGGCTCCGGCGAGCGGATGCCGCGGGCCGGTCAGCAGTTGCACCGGCTCGTCGAAGACCCGGGCCGCCCGCAGACCGCCGGGCAGCCGGGTGCCGACGGCGCGGAAGGTGGCGTCGACGGTGCCCGAGCGGACGGCGGCGACGGCCGTGTCCGCGTCGAACAGGGTCACCACGTCCAGGGCCGTCTCCGGGTGCGCCCGGTGGAAGTCGCGCAGCAGGCCCGCGGGTCCGAGCCGGGCCCCGACCACGTCGACGCGCAGCGCCCGCCGACCCGGCCGCACCGAGGCCGCGGCGCGCTCCTCGGCCAGCAGCAGCTCGCGGGCGTGCGGCAGGAACGCCCGCCCGTCGATGGTCGGCACCGCCCCGCGCGCGGTCCGGACGAACAGCCGTACCCCCAGCTCCTTCTCCAGCGCCGCGATCCGCTTGGAGACGGCCTGCTGGGTGATGCCGAGGACGGCCGACGCCTCCTGGAACTGCCCGGTGTCCGCGACGGAGACGAAGGTGCGCACGGCCTTGAGATCCACCCCGTCATCGTAGCCACCGGTCCACCTCGTACAACCAATGGTTGTGGCGGCCGTCGTCGTGGTTGTTTGATACGCACCCCACCTGCTGGTTTTTATGTCCCCGGTCAACGGGAGGTTGTGGATGAAGCTGGGGCGGCGGTTCGGGTGGCTGTGGGCCGCGTACACGGTGAGTACCTTCGGAACCTGGCTCGCGTTCGACGCCTTCGCGTTGATCGCGGTCCTCGTGCTGCACGCGGGCGCCGCCCAGGTGTCGCTGCTCGCCTCCGCCGGGGTCGCCGTCGGCGCGGTGGCCGCCGTACCGCTCGGCCCCTGGATCGAGTTCCGCCGCAAGCGGCCGGTGATGATCACCGCCGACCTCGTGCGTGGGGCCGCGCTGCTCACGCTGCCCGTCGCCTACGCGCTCGGCGCCCTCGGATTCGGGCAGCTCCTCGTGGTCTCCGTGGTCGTCGCGACCGCCGACATCGCCTTCACCGCCGCCTCCGGGGCGCACCTCAAGGCGTTCGTGCCGCCCGACGGTCTGCTCACCGCGGCCAGCCGGTTCGAGTCCACGAACTGGACCGCCAGCGTGCTCGGCCCGCCGCTCGGCGGCGCCGTCGTCGGCCTGCTCGGACCGGTGACCACGGTGGCCGCGGACGCCCTCAGCTATGTGCTCTCCGCGTTCGGCATCCGCGCCATCGGCCGCGACGAGACCGTCCCCGAGCGCACCGCCGCGCCGCGCGCCGGGGAACTGCTCGACGGCTGGCGGCACCTGCTCACCAGCCGCGCCCTGCGCCCGCTCTTCCTCAACGTGCTGCTGAACAACGCCCTGATCATGGCCGGCTCGCCGGTCCTCGCGGTCCTCATGCTCGGCCGGCTCGGCTTCGCCCCCTGGCAGTACGGCCTCGCCTTCGCCGTGCCCTGCCTCGGCGGGCTGCTCGGCTCCCGGCTGGCCCGCCCGCTGGCCACCCGGTACGGCAGGCGCCGGGTGCTGCTCGCCTCGGGCGTGCTGCGCGCCTGCTGGCCGATCGGCCTCGCCTTCGTCGGGCCCGGCGTGACCGGGCTGCTGACGGTGATGGTCGTCGAGGCGGGTCTGATCACCTGCTGCGGCATCTTCAACCCGCTCGTCGTCACCGAGCGCCTGGAACTGACCCCGAACGACCGGGTGGCCCGGATGCTGGCCGCCTGGTCGGTCACCGGCAAGGCCGTCACGGCCGCGCTCACCGCCCTGTGGGGGCTGCTCGCCGCCCTCGCCGGCCCGCGTACCGCGCTCGGCGTCGCCGGGGTGCTGATGCTCGCCACGCCGCTGCTGCTGTGGCCGCGCCCCGCCGCTACGGAACGACCGTCACGGGCCAGCGTCCCGCCTTCACCAGTCGCACCGCCACCGACCCGATGATCCGGTGCCCGGCCTGCTCCGAGGCGCCCACCACCACCGCGTCCGCCTTCAGCTCCTCGGCGGCCGTCACCAGTCCGGCGTAGGGGTCGCCACGGAAGGTGTGGAACTCCCAGCGCACCTCGAATATCCCGCGGAGCCGCTCGGCCGCCTCCCGGATCTGCGCCACCAGGTCCTCGGCGATCTCGTCGGTCGTCTCCATCACCGGGGCACCCAGGGCCGCACCGGCCGCCAGCACGGGCTGCACGTACACCACCGCCAGCAGCGCGTGCTGCCGACGGGCCAGACCGCTCGCGTAGGCAGCGGCCCGCATCGAGGAGTCGGAACCGTCCACGCCGACGAGGATCACCTTCGGTCCGTCCGTGCCCCGCTCGAACAGGTGCGCATGTTCTTCGTGCTGCTCCGTCACGTCCCGAGGCTATCGGAACGGTTGCTTCCCATGAACCGACGGGCGCGTGGAGACCACGCCTCGACGCGCGCACCCCCCGCCCCCGTACCTACAGTCGGAACCATGACCGCCACCGCGGAGCCCGCCGCGCGTAGGGACGGCACGGGGGCGGGGCCCTCGGACGGCGGTGGGCGGCTTGGATGGGTGCCCGAGGCCTTCGGTGCGCTGTTCGCCGGGCTCGGGCTGCTGTGCGCGGCGATCGCGCTGGTGGAGCCGCTGCGGAGGGTGCTGCGTCCGCTCGTCCGGGGCATCGACCTGCTGCTGGTCCCCATCAGCGCCAACCTCGCCTACGCCGTCTTCCTGTTCCTGCTGGCCGGCGCCACCGCCGCCCGCAAGAAGGTCGCCTGGTGGCTGGTCGTCGTCTATCTGGGCCTGCTCGTCCTCACCGACGCGTTCGGCCTCGCCCTCGGCCTGTACGCCCAGTCGCTGCCCTCCCTCGTCCTGTGCGGCCTGCTGCTGGTCCTGCTGCTCGTGGCCCGCCGGGAGTTCTACGCCGCCTCCCGCCGCGGCGCGGTGTGGCGGGCCCTCGCCGTCCTGCTCGCCGGGCTCGCCGTCGCGATCCTGCTCGGCTGGGGCCTGGTCCTGCTCTTCCCCGGCACCCTCCCGGCCGACCAGCACCTGGCCTGGGCGGCCGACCGGGTGTGCGGCGGCCTCGTCTCCAGCAGCTCCTTCGCCGGGCACCCGCCCCGCGAGGTCACCTTCGTGCTCGGCCTGCTCGGCGCGCTCGCCCTGCTCAACGCCGCCGCCGCGCTGTTCCGTTCCCAGCGCCTGGAGGCCGCCCTGCACGGCGACGAGGAGGCCCGCATCCGCGCCCTGCTCAAGGCGTACGGCGAGCGCGACTCCCTCGGCTACTTCGCCACCCGCCGCGACAAGGCAGTCGTCTTCTCGCCCAGCGGCAAGGCCGCCGTCACCTACCGCGTCGAGGCCGGGGTGTGCCTCGCCAGCGGCGACCCCGTCGGCGACCCGGAGGCATGGCCGCACGCCATCGCCGCCTGGCTGGACCTGGCCCGCCGCTACGCCTGGGCGCCCGCCGTGATGGGCGCCTCCGAGGACGGCGCGCGCGCCTACGCCCGCGCGGGGCTCGGCGCCCTCCAGCTCGGCGACGAGGCGATCGTGCACGTCGCCGGGTTCGATCTGGGCGGCCGGGACATGCGTGTCACCCGGCAGGCCGTGCACCGCGTCCGCCGCACCGGCGCCACCTGCCGCATCCGCCGCCACGCCACCCTCGGCGAACGGGAGATGGAGGAGATCGTCGACAAGGCCGACGCCTGGCGCGACACGGAGACCGAGCGCGGCTTCTCCATGGCCCTGGACCGGCTCGGCGACCCCGCCGACGGCGACTGCCTGCTCGTGGAGGCCTGCGGCGAGGACCGCCGGCTCCTCGCGCTGCTCTCCTTCGTGCCCTGGGGCACCGACGGCGTCTCGCTGGACCTGATGCGCCGCGACCGCGCCGCGCCCAACGGCGTGATGGAGTTCATGGTCACCGAACTGTGCGCCGCCGCGCCCAGGTTGGGCATCCGCAGGATCTCGCTGAACTTCGCCGTCTTCCGCTCGGTCTTCGAGGAGGGCGCCCGCATCGGCGCCGGACCCGTCCTGCGGCTCTGGCGCCGGCTGCTGCTGTTCCTCTCCCGCTGGTGGCAACTGGAGGCGCTCTACCGCTCCAACGCCAAGTACCGCCCCCAGTGGTACCCGCGGTTCATCTGCTACGGCGAGACCGCCTCCCTCGCCCGCATCGGCCTGGCCTCCGGCATCGCCGAGGGCTTCGTCTCCGTGCCGTCGCTGCGCACCCTGTGGGGAAAGGGGCGCCGGGCGACCGGAGCGCGGCCCGCGCCCCCGCTCCCGCCGCTCGTGACCGCGGCCGCCCCCGGCACCGGGCCCGCCGCCCCGGACACCGGCCTGCCCGACCAGATCCGCGTCCGCCGCCACAAACTCGACCGCCTGCGGGCCGCCGGCACCGACCCCTACCCCGTCGGCGTCCGGCCCCCCACCCACGCCCTCGCCGACGTCCCGCCCGGCGCCGACGTCACCGTCGCCGGGCGGATCATGCTCGTCCGCGACCTCGGCGGCATCGTCTTCGCCGTGCTGCGCGACTGGTCCGGCGACCACCAGATCGCCCTCACCCGGGACCGCTGCGGCGCCGCCCTCGACCGCTTCACCGCCGACGCCGACATCGGCGACCACATCACCGTCAGCGGAGCGAGCGGCCTCAGCGACCGGGGCGAGCCCACCGTCTTCGCCACCTCCTGGCAGCTCACCGGCAAGTGCCTGCGCCCGCTGCCCGACAAGCGCCGTGGTCTGACCGACCCTGAGGCCAGGGTCCGCCTGCGCCACCTCGACCTGGTCACCCGGCCCGCCGCCCGCGCCGTGCTCCGCGCCCGCTCCGCCACCGTGGGCGCCCTGCGCCAAGGACTGCTGGGCCGCGGCTTCGTCGAGGTCGAGACCCCGGTGCTCCAGCAGATCCACGGCGGCGCCAACGCCCGCCCCTTCACCACCCACAGCAACGCCTACGACCTCGACCTGTACCTGCGCATCGCCCCCGAGCTGTACCTCAAACGCCTGTGCGTAGGCGGCCTGGAGAAGGTCTTCGAACTCGGCCGCACGTTCCGCAACGAGGGCGTATCGCCCAAGCACAACCCCGAGTTCACCATGCTGGAGGCCTACCAGGCGTACGCCGACTACGACGTCATGCTCGACCTCGCCCGCGAACTGGTCCAGGGCGCCGCCGTCGCCGCCCACGGGGCCCCGGTGGCCCACCGGCACGGCGAGGAGTACGACATCTCCGGGCCCTGGCCGGTGAAGACCGTGTACGGCGCCCTGTCCGAGGCCCTGGGCGAGGAGATCGGCCCCGGCACCGAACTGCTGCGCCTGCACCGGCTGTGCGACCGCGCGTCCGTGCCGTACACCGCGGACGACGGACCCGCCGACATCGCCCTGGAGATGTACGAGCGGCTGGTCGAGGAGCGCACCCGACTGCCCACCTTCTACAAGGACTTCCCGACCGCCGTCTCCCCGCTGACCCGGCAGCACCGCGCGGACCCGCGGCTCGCCGAACGCTGGGACCTCGTCGCCTTCGGCATGGAACTCGGAACCGCCTACTCCGAGTTGACCGACCCCGTCGAGCAACGCCGCAGGCTCATCGAGCAGTCGCTGCGGGCGGCCGGCGGGGACCCGGAGGCCATGGAACTCGACGAGGACTTCCTCCAGGCCCTCGACTACGCGATGCCCCCGACCGGCGGCATCGGTATCGGCGTCGACCGGCTCGTCATGTTCCTCACCGGCCTCACGATCCGGGAGACCCTGCCGTTCCCGCTGGTGCGCCGCCGCTGAGCCCCGGCTCGGGTTCGGGCTCCGGAGCCGGCGTGATCCGGGTCAGGGTCAGCAGCGCGACCGCCATCGCGGCCAGGGACAGCGCCATACCCAGCTGGAAACAGTCGTGCGCGCCGTGCGCCAGGAGCGACCGGTACGCCTTGATGCCGGTCACCCGGGGGGACGACTCCTGCTGCACGGCGGCGACGATGCCGGGGAACAGCGACACCCCCAGCCCCGCGCCCAACTGCCGGGAGGAGTTCAGTCCCTGCGGCAGGGCACCGCTGCCCGACCGGGCGAAGCCCACCGGCAGCGCGAGCACCCCGCAGCCGAACGCGACCAGCAGCAGCGGCGGCACCACATCGCCGAAACCGGCGGCGCCGCGCAGGCTCAGCACCAGGAACCCGAGGGCCGTCACGGCGCAGGCACCGGCCACCGTGACCCCGATCCCGAGCCGGGCCGCGAGCACGGGCAGCACCAGCCATCCCAGGGCGATCCCGGCGACGGCCGGCAGCATGGCCCAGCCGACCTGCACCGGGGACATGTCGCCGAGCAGCTGAAGAGCGAGTGAGAGGATGTACAAGAGCCCGGTCAGACACGTCGCCACCAGCGCCACCACCGTGTACGCGCCGACCGCGGCCCGCTCCCGGTACAGCCGCGCGAACAGCTCCGGCATCCGCTCGCCCCGGCCCAGCCAGGCCAGCGCCGAGGGCAGCAGCGCGCCCGCCACCGCGATCAGGACGACCGTCTCCAGGGACACGCTGTGGTCGCCGAGCCAGTCGGCGAACCACGCCAGGAATCCCAGGGGCACCACCCACTGGGCCGCCCTGCCCACCCGGCGCGCCCCGCCGGGCACCGGCGTGGTCTCGGTGAGCACCAGCGGGGTCAGCAGCAGAAGCACCGCCGAGGCCGCGGCCTGCACCCAGAAGGCCGTTTCCATGTCGTCCGTCAGGTCCAGCAGCACAACGGCCGGCAGCAGCACCGCGGGCAGCGCGGCGGCGACGACCGCGAAATGCACGTTCAGCGCCCGGTCCCGAACCGGCCCCTGCGGGTGCGCGGCGTCGATCAGCGCGAGCGCGCCCGCCGTGATCACCGCCGCCGCGACGCCCTGCACCGCCCGCGCGCCCAGCAGCAGCGAGACGTCGGAGGTCACCCCGGGCACCACGGCGGCCAGCGTCGACAGGGCGAGCCCGGCCGTCAGCACCCGCCGCTGCCCGAACGCCTCACCGAGCGCCGCCGCGAGCGCGGGCAGCGCGGCGAAACACACGCTGTACACGGTCAGCAGCCAGGCCAGGCCCGAGATGCTCAGACTCGCCCGCGCCATGAGCCACGGCAGGCCCATGACGAACATCGTGGTGTCGAAGACCACCAGCACCTGGGCCACGGCCAGCAGCACCACCGCCGGCCCGTTGCGCCGCACCCGGCCCGCTCCCCCTGATGACGCCAACTCGGCTCGCACCTCTGTCCGTTGTCGTGACGATGTCCGTGCCGAATGAAGGACTACCAGAGACCTCTTCGGGGTTCCACCACGTTCCAGCGCTGGTCCGACCGGGTGGAAAACCGCCCGCGCACCCGTGCCGTTACGGTGCGGCGACCCCTTGTGGGGCGACTGATGAGTCATGCAGCAAGATCAGTTGTTCACACGCCGTCGCATGCTCCTCGCCGGGGCCGCCGCTCTGGGAGCCGCGGGCACGGCGGGACTCGTCGTGGCGGGCGACGGCGAGGAGGCCGCCCGGCCCCCCGCCCCCGTGCCCGTCCCCGGCCCCCAGGCCCGCCAGGCGCCCCTGAAATCCTCCGCCTTCCGCCTCCAGCCGTGGACCGGGGGCGGCCCGCCGCGCTCCGTGCCGCGCAGGCTGAAGGTGCGCACTGAACCGATTTTCCGGATCTCCGAACGCGGCCGGCAGATGATGCTGACCTTCGACGACGGCCCCAACCCCGACTACACCCCGCACATTCTGGACACCCTCGCCAAGCACGACGTACGGGCGATGTTCTTCGTGTGCGGCGAGTGCGTCGAGGCCAACAGGCACCTGGTGGCCCGGATGGCCGAGGAGGGCCATGTCGTCGGCAACCACACCTGGACGCACCCCCTGCTGACCACCCTCGATCGCACCGAGATCAAGTCCGAGATGGAGCGCACCAGCGACATCATCGAGGCCAGCTACGGCGAGCGCCCGCAGTGGTTCCGCGCCCCCTACGGAGCCTGGAACCGGGCCGCGTTCCAACTGGGCGCCGAGATGGGCATGGAGCCGATGGCCTGGACCGTCGACACCACCGACTGGGACCCGCCCGGCACCGACGTCATCATCGACCGGGTGGAGACCGGCGCCGCGCCGGGCGTGGTCATCCTCTCGCACGACGCCGGGGGCGACCGTTCGCAGACCGTGGAGGCCATTCAGGAGTGGCTGCCGTACCTGCTCGACAGCGGGTACCGCCTCACGGTGCCGAGCCGACGCGTCTGACGCCTTCCCCAGGGCGGTTTCGGGGCGCTTCGCAGGAGACTTGTCAGCCCGCCGGGCCGCGGTGGTTCAGGTGACCGCGACCAGGCGGGCGAAGACGACGACATTGCCGTCGTAGCCGTTCTGCTTGGAGAAACCGCCACCGCAGGTGATGACGCGCAGCTCCGGCGCGCCCTTCGAGCCGTACACCCGGTCGCCGGGGAAGCCGGCCTTGGAGAAGACCTCGACGCCGTAGATCTCGAACACCGCCGTCCTGCCGTCCTTGCGCAGGACCTCGACGCGGTTGCCCTTCTTCAGGGCCCCGAGACCGTAGAACACGGCAGGGCCCTGCTGGTTGTCGACGTGGCCGACGATGACCGAGGTGCCCTTCTCGCCGGGGGAGACCGCGCCGGTGAACCAGCCCGCCAGGTCGGGTTCTTCGGGCGGCGGCGCGCTCACCGCACCGGTCGCGTCCAGACCGACGGGCGTGACCGGCGCGTCCACATGGATCGCCGGGATCCGCACCCGGTCCGCGGCGGAGAACGGCAGCGCGACGGGCGCGGTGGGCAGCGGTGTCTGCGGGGCCCGGGTGTCGGGGGCGGCGGCCGAGGCGGGCTGCGGCGGGCCGACGTCGAACTCGCCCGAGCCGTTGCGGATGAGCGCCAGACCGGAGAGCAGCAGCAGCGCCATCACGCCCCACGGGGCGCGCCGCCGGCGCCGTTCGGCGTCGTCCTCCTCCTCGTCGGCGAACCGGGCCGGCGGGTACGGCCGTGGCGCGGACACGCGCCACCCCGTCTCGAAGCGTCGGTCGTCCCCTGCGTTGCGCATGGGGAAAAACTAAGTCCCGCGCGCACGCCCGGCGACGGGCCGAGTGGCGAACGGGTGGCCCCGCACTCTCCTGGTGCGCCATCCGAGTTGCCGTTCCCAGGAATTTTCTGACGGTCCGTGACCTGCGGCTATATCGGATTGTCAGGTTGTCGTGCGGGGTGTCGGATCACCGGTACGGACCATTCTCGACATGCGGGCGTGTTCCGCGCGCCCGAGGGTCTTTGCTGGGAGGTGCTTTCTCGCCGATCGACCGGGGACGGGCCCCGGGGTGCCTTCCGCGGAGGATCACATGCGAAACCAACGCGCCCTGGCGGCCGCGTGCACCGCGGTGGCCGTGCTCGGGCTCGCCGCCCCCGTGGCCGTCGCGGACGGCATGGGCAACGGGGGCGGCACCACGGGAGGCACGGGCACGGGGACCATCGCCGGCCCGGGCACCGGGACCATCGTCGGCCCCGGTACCGGCGTCGGCAACTTCGGAATCGGTGGCGGGGGCGGGAACATCGGAAACGGAAACGGGAACCTCGGAATCGGGGGCGGGGGCGGCGGGGGCGGGAACATCGGCAACGGGAACGGCAACTTCGGGAACGGGAATCTCGGCGGGAACGGGGGCTTCAGCGGGAACGGCCGTTTCGAGGGCCATTTCAACGGCACGATCAGCGGCAACGGCCGGATCAGCAGCAACGGCCGGGGCGACGACAACGGCAGAGGCGGGAACCTCCGGGGCGACGAGTTCGGCAACCGGCGCGGCGACGACTTCGGCCCCGATGACAACGGCCTCGGCGGTGACCTCGGCGGGCCCGGCGACCACTTCGACGGGCTGCACGACATCGTCGTCACACCGAGGGTGGTCGCGGCCGGCGGTCGGCTGACCGTCACCGTGCAGGGCTGCCGGCGCGGTGGCGAGATGGCCTCCCACGCCTTCCGCACCGCCCCGCTGACGCCGCTCCACGACGACACCTCACGGGGCGCCGTCTACGTCAACCGCAACGCGCGCGCGGGCCGGTACGACATCTTCGTGCGCTGCGGCGGCCCCATCGTCACCCGGTCCCGGGCTTTCACGGTGATCGGCAGCGTCGACGGCGGGCTCGGCGGAAGCAGGACCATCGGCGCGACGACGGCCGACATGGCCATCGGCGGCGGCCTGGTCGGCCTGGCCCTGATCGGCGGCGGGGCCTACTGGCTGCGCCGCAGGGGCGAGCGGCGGGCCTGATCCCGTAGGGAAGACCACTGAGGGAGACGACTGAGGGAGACGACTGAGGGAGACCACTGAGGGGAGACCTCTCCGGGAGAACCCCGAGGACGCCAGGACCGGCGGCCACCGCGCGCGGGCCGCCGGTCCGGGACCGTTCAGCTCGTGATGCCCGGGAACAGATTGAGGAACGGTTCGGCGGTCACCGCGATGCCCCGGCTGTACGGGGAGTCGAGGTCCCAGATCAGGAACAGCATGAAGGCGATGGTCGCGGAGAACAGCCCGGCCAGCACCAGCTCCCTCGTGGTGCGCCGGATCTGGAGCGCGAACACCATGCCGACGGTGACCACCGCCCCGATGAGCAGCCCCCACCACACCACCGACGGCATGGTGGCGCCCGTGGAGTCGGCCCGCGCGTTGCGCGCCTGGTCCGCGGCGGCCATCTGGTCCAGCAGCGGCTGGTAGGCCTGCGCCTCGAAGTCGTTCCTCGGCTGGTAGTCGGTGACGTCCTGGCGGACCTTCTGCAACAGCGCGGTCCCGCGGTCGGTGACGCGCTCCTCGCGGGCCATCGCGGACCACTCGGTGTGCACGACATAGCTGACATAGGAGTTGACATCGGCCCGGACGAGGTCCCGGGTCCCCGGCGGATAGACCCGCACCCGCTCCGAGATCTCGTGCAGCGCCTGCGCCTCGGACTGCACGTGGTCATGGGCGGAGTTGCGCGCCTCCCACACGCCCGCGATGGCCAGACCCAGGACGATCGCGTACACGACGCCGATCCACATCGTCATGTACTCGATGACGTCGGGGGTCTCGTTGGGGTCCTCGTCCTCGGGCGCCCGCCGGTGCCGTACGAAGGTCACGAGGACCACCACGGCACAGGCCCCCAGCATCCCGAGGACGAGAACAAGCCAATCCGACAACGGATACCTCCAGAGGTGAGCGGCTCGGTGGTCAGCGCGGGCGCAGGGCCACGACGGCGACGATCGCGGGTACGGCGATGAGCAGGACGTAGGTGACGGGCGCGGTGTGGCCCGGCGCGGGCCGGGCGACCGGACGCGGGTGGTACGCCGGGTAGCTCACCGGCGTCGCCGTGGGCCGCGGCGCGGGCGCGGGCCTCGGCTTCGGGGCCTGGACGGGCTTCGGCGCGGGCGGGGGAGTGGGGCTGGGCGCCGGCCGGGGCACCCGGGCGGGCGGCGCGGGCTTCGGCGTGGGCC
Source organism: Streptomyces sp. NPDC001056 (assembly GCF_053598955.1). NCBI lineage: Bacteria > Bacillati > Actinomycetota > Actinomycetes > Kitasatosporales > Streptomycetaceae > Streptomyces > Streptomyces sp. NPDC001056. The sequence goes on from NZ_JBSFLI010000005.1 coordinate 230,967, forward strand.
GCGGTGCGGGCACCGGCGCCGGAGGTGGCGTCGGAGTCGGAGTCGGGGTGGGCGTGGGTGCCGGCGGGGGAGTGGGCGGCGGCCCGGGCGGGCACGGCGGCGGGGGCGGCGGTGGGCAGCGCCGGGGCGGCGGGAACGGACGGCGGTGCGGGGGCTCCGGCCGGTGGTCGCCGGAGAGGGCCACCGAGGCGCCGCCCGCCGCGACGGAGGTACTGCCCGCCGCGACCGAGGCACCGCCCGCGGTGGTCCAGGCGTCACCCGCGAGGGCCGGGGAGCCCGCGCCCGTGGCGACCGTCACCGAGACGTCGCCCGCCGAGGCCACCGCCACGGTGCCGTCCGGGCCCGTGGAGGCGTACGCGCAGGCGTCGGCCGACGCCGGGCCGACCGGGCAGCCCACCAGCGCGCAGCCCAGCGCCAGCAGGGCCAACGCCCTGGGGAACGCCCTGGGGAACGCCCTGGGGGCGGACGCGCGTCGGGTCACGTGGAGTCCATGCACGCGGAGATCATGGGGCGCGCGGCAGGGCCGTAACCGGGAGTGCGCCGGTATTGGTCCGAAGGAGGGATAAAGCCGATCGGCGGTTTGACGATCAGATGAGTCCGACATGGCCGAAAAGGCATCCCGGGACGTCCCTCGGTCCGTGCGAAAGCGCCGCCGGGCCGTCAAATGGAGGGCCCCGCGGGGCGTCACCCGTCCCGATGGCGTGGGGTGGACGGCGGTCGACGGGATTCCCGGCGCAGGGCGTCACCGAGCGGGGTCGGCCGGGCACTTGCCGCAGGCAGTGACCGGGAACGGATGGTCAATTTCCGGATCGGGTCGCTCCTTTGGCGGGCGATCAGTAGCCTCTGCTCGAACACCGGATCGCCTACATCCACGTCCCCGCCTTGGAGCGATAATGGAGCGTCCCGCCTGGGCCCCACGCAGCATCGACATCTCGGTGCCGAGCGTCTCGCGCATCTACGACTACTACCTGGGCGGTTCGCACAACTTCGAGGTCGACCGGGAGGCCGCCCGCAAGGCCATGGACTTCATACCGGGGTTGCCCAAGACCATGCAGGCCAACCGGGCTTTCCTGCGCCGGGCCGTGCGCTTCGCCGCCCAGGAGGGCATCACCCAGTTCCTCGACATCGGCTCGGGCATCCCGACCTACGGCAATGTCCACGAGGTCGCGCAGTCCGCCGCCCCCGGCGCCCATGTGGTCTACGTCGACCACGACCCCGTCGCCGTCGCGCACAGCCAGGCCGTACTCGCGGGCAACGACGCCGCGGCCGTGGCCGCCGCGGACCTGCGCAACCCGCGGGACATCCTGGAGAGCCCCGAAGTGCGGCGGCTGATCGACCTGAACCGGCCAGTCGCCCTCCTCCTCGTTGCCATACTGCACTTCGTGGAAGACGCGGACGACCCCTGTGGAGCGGTGGCGGAGCTGCGCGACGCGCTCGCGCCCGGCAGCCTGCTGATCCTCAGCCATGCCTCGTACGAGGGAATCCCCGTGTCCGCGGAGCGGGCCGAGGGTGCGGTGGACGTATACAGGGACATTCGCAACCCGCTGATCATGCGCTCGCGCGACGAGATCGCGCGGTTCTTCGAGGGGTACGACATGGTGGAACCCGGACTGGTGCCGTTGCCGCTCTGGCGCCCGGAATCGGCGCCGGAGGACGAGGACCCGTTCGCCTTCGCCGGATATGCCGGCGTGGGGCGTACGGCGTGAGCGCGGAGCCGGACGGGCCGGAGGACAGACTGCGCCGGCTGACGACGATCTGGAGCCGGGCGCTGTACCCGGTGACCTCGACGTCGCGCACCCGCGCCGAGTTCGAGGAACAACTCCTTCCGCTCGCACGCCGGTTGAGTGAGCTGCTGTCGGCCCGCAGCTTCGACGCGGACGCGGCGAAGGCGGTCGGGGCCGCCCTGGTCGAGGCGCACTGCACCGACCCCGAGGCGCTCTCGCGCACCCTGGACTGCGTGGACGCCTACCTCGTGCTCTACTGCGGCGGGGACGGCCGGCAGGACGAACTGCGCATGCGTTCCTCGCGGTTGCAGCACGCCATGGCCGCGGGCTACGCGCACGCGCTGCGCCGGCGCACCCTCGCCGAACAGGAGGCCATCGCCCAGGCGGCGTTGCGCGCCCAGGGAGTGGTGGCACAGGCGCTGCACGCGAGCGAGGCCCGGTTCCGCGCGGTCTTCGAGGGCGCCGCCATAGGGATCGGCATCGCCGATCTCGACGGCCACATCCTCCAGGTCAACGAGGCGCTGCTGCGCATGTTCGGGTTCACCCAGCAGTCGCTGCGCGGCCGCCGGGTGCAGGACTGGAGGCACCCCGAGGACGCCCCGCAGACCTGGCGGCTCTACGACGAACTGGTCCGCGGCGAACGCGAGCACTACCACCTGGAGAAGGCCTTCAACAGGCCCGACGGCACGGTGCTGTGGACCAACCTCACGGTCTCCCTGCTGCGCGACGCCGACGGCAGACCGCAGTACCAGCTGGCGCTGATGGAGGACACCACCGAACGCCGGCTGCTCAACCTCCGGTTGCGTTACGAGGCGACGCACGACGCGCTCACCGGCCTGCCCAACCGCACGCTGTTCTTCGAGCGGCTGGAGAAGGTCCTCGCGGCCGGGGACGGCCAGCGCTTCGGGCTGTGCTACCTCGACCTGGACGGCTTCAAGACCATCAACGACAGCCTGGGCCACGCGGCCGGCGACCGGCTCCTGGTGGAGGTCGCCGACCGCCTCCAGTCCTGCGCCACCGCGCCCGGCGAGATGGTCGCCCGGCTCGGCGGCGACGAGTTCGTGGCGCTGACCACCGGGCCGGGCACGGAGCGCGCCGTGGACGAGCTGGCCGAGCGCATCATGAACGCCCTGGTCACCCCGATCAGCATCGACGGCCGGGACCTGCTGGTGCGCGGCAGCCTCGGCATCGTGGAGGGCCCGGCGGGCGAACGCACCGCCGCCGAGGTGCTGCGCAGCGCCGACATCACCATGTACCGGGCCAAGTCGGCGGGCGGCAACCGCTTCGAGCTGGCCGACCCGGAGGCGGACGCCCGCGCCATCACCCGGCACGGCCTGACCACGGCCCTGCCGACGGCCCTGGAACGCGGCGAGTTCTTCATCGAGTACCAGCCGCTGGTGCACCTCGGCGACGGCAGCGTGCGCGGCGCCGAGGCGCTGGTGCGCTGGCTGCACCCGCAGCACGGTGTGCTCGGCCCCGACCGCTTCATCCCGCTCGCCGAGCACACCGGACTCATCGTCCCGCTCGGCCGCTGGGTCCTGGAGGAGTCGATCCGGCAGGCCCGCGCCTGGCGGGAGCGGCACGGCGGCCAGGACGCCGGGCCGCTGCGGATCAACGTCAACCTGTCGCCGTGCCAGCTCAGCCACCCCGGCCTGGTCCAGGACACGGTGGAGATCCTCGAAAGAGCGGGCGTCACCCCCGACGCCCTGTGCCTGGAGGTCACCGAGTCCGCGCTCATCGGTGCCGACGACTCTCTGCTCAAACCGCTGCGCAGACTCGCCGAGATGGGCGTGGACATCGCCCTGGACGACTTCGGCACCGGCTACTCGAACCTGGCCAACCTGCGCCGCCTCCCGGTGAGCGTCCTCAAACTGGACCGCTCCTTCACCCAGGGCATGCAGCAGTTCCCCGCGGACCCCGTCGACCTGAAGATCGTCGAAGGCATCGTCACCCTCGCGCACAGCCTCGACCTCGCCGTCACCGTCGAGGGCGTCGAGACCGGTGCCCAGGCCGAACAACTCCGCGTCCTGGGCTGCGACACGGCCCAGGGCTGGTACTACGCCCGCCCGGGCCCACCGGAGCGGCTGCACGATCTGGCGCTGGCGGACGCGACGGGATGACGTGGCCGCCGCGGCATCGGGCGACGGGCACGTGAGGCGCGGCCGCAGCCCCGGGGCCGGCGCGTTTCATACGGTCGTACGGGGGCGCCCGGCCCGCACTCGACGATCGAGACGGGGTGCGACGGCGCGTCCGTCTGCCAGCGCGTCCCGCGGCGGCGCGGTCGCTGATCGCGGCCGTCGGGTGCGGCGGCCCCCTCCTGGTCGCGTTCGTCACCGTGGTGGCCCCCCTACCTGATCGACGGGGACGGCCCGCCCCCCGCCGACCCGGCCAAGGCGGTCAACGGCATCGGCGCCACGTCGCTCCAGGGCCTGGCCGGTGCCGCGTCGCCCCTCGGCGCGGTCTTCGCCCCGGAGCGCGCGGTCCGTCCGTGCACGACCTGCCGCGGTGCGTTGCCCGGCGCCGGCAGCGGCCCCTCACCGCTCCAGCAACATCCGCTGAAGCTCCCGCGCGGCCCGCGGCGGCGCCACATCGCTGCGGTGCGCCAGCGCGATGGTCCGGTGCAGGCCGGGCCGGGCCAGCGGGGTGACCCGCAGGCCCCGTCCCGCCCGGGTCGCGACCATCCGCGGTACGACCGCCACCCCCAGCCCCGCCCGCACGAACCCCAGCACGGCGTCCATCTCACCGCCCTCGACCGCGAACTCCGGCTCGAACCCGGCGGAGCGGCACGCCGCGACGGTCAGTTCCCGCAGGTCGTACCCGTGCCGGAACATCACCAGGCGCTCGCGCTCCAGATCCGTGATGTGGACCGCCCGCCCGCCCCGGCCGGGTGCCGGTGCCTCCGGGGAGGAGACGACGACGAGGTCCTCGCGCAGCACCTCCTCGGTGGTCAGCGCGGGCGACGGCGTCGGCAGCGGGAGCACCACCAGGGCGAGGTCCAGGGCCCCGCGGGCCAGTTCCCGTACCAGGTCGTGGGAGCCGCCCTCCTCGATCATGAGCCGGATGCCCGGGTAGCGGTCGTGGAAGGCGCGCAGCACGTCCGGGAGCAGGCCCGTGCACAGGCTGGGTGTCGCGCCGAGGCGTACCCGGCCCCGCCGTAGCTGCACCAGTTCCTGCACCTCGTGCCGGGCGGTGTCGGTGTCCGCGAGGATCCGCCGCGCCAGCGGCAGCAGTGCCTCGCCCGCGTCGGTGAGCGTGATGTTGCCCCGGGCGCGCTGGAACAGATCCGCGCCCAGCTCCCGCTCCAGCGCCTTGATCTGCTGGGACAACGACGGCTGGGCCACATGCACCAGTTCGGCGGCCCGGGTGAAGTGCCGGGTCTCGGCGACGGCCACGAAGTACTGGAGCTGCTGGAACTGCATACTGCAACGATAGTCCCTTCCTATGGAAACGAGGTGCACCATGTCTTGGACCGATCGGGACCTTCGGCCCTAGCGTGCTGTTCCATGGCTCTGGCAACGCGGACGGACCGACGGCCGTCCTTGGCACGCACGATGTGGGACTCCTCCGTCGGCAAGAAGACGGTGATGGCCGTCAGCGGTCTGATCATGCTGCTCTACCTGGTGGTGCACATGATCGGAAACCTGAAGATCTACTTCGGGGCGGGCGAGTTCAACCACTACGCCCACTGGCTGCGCACCATCGGCGAACCCTTCATGCACTACGAGTGGACGCTCTGGATCATCCGGGTCGTCCTCGTCGTCGCCGTGGTCGCCCACGCCACGTCCGCTTACCAGCTCAGCCGCCGCGACATCAAGGCGCGGCCCAGCAAGTACGTCCACGCGCGGCCCCGGGCGAGCTACGCCACGCGCACCATGCGCTGGGGCGGGATCATCCTCGGTCTCTTCATCGTCTGGCACATCCTGGACCTGACCACCGGCACCGTGCACTCCGGCGGCTTCCAGCCCGGCCACCCGTACCAGAACGTCGTGGACACCTTCTCCACCTGGTACGGCAACGTGATCTACATCGTCGCGATGCTCGCGCTCGGCCTGCACATCCGGCACGGCTTCTGGAGCGCCGCGCAGACCCTCGGCGTCGGCAGCCGCGCCCGCGACCGCGCCCTGAAGACCGTTGCCGACGTCCTCGCGCTGCTGCTCACGGCCGGCTTCATCGCCGTACCCGTGGGCGTCATGACCGGAGTGGTGAGCTGACATGACCGACTACGTGAACTACACGACCGGCGAACCCGTCGCCGACGCCAAGGCCCCCTCCGGCCCGATCCACGAGCGCTGGGACACCCGCCGCTTCGAGGCCAAGCTGGTCAACCCCGCCAACCGGCGCAAGCACACGGTCATCGTGGTGGGCACCGGGCTCGCCGGCGGCTCCGCGGGCGCCACCCTCGCCGAACAGGGCTACCACGTCGTCCAGTTCTGCTACCAGGACTCCCCGCGCCGCGCCCACTCCATCGCCGCGCAGGGCGGCATCAACGCGGCCAAGAACTACCGCAACGACGGCGACTCGATCCACCGGCTGTTCTACGACACCGTCAAGGGCGGCGACTTCCGCGCCCGCGAGTCCAACGTCGCCCGCCTGGCGCAGATCTCCGTCGAGATCATCGACCAGTGCGTGGCGCAGGGCGTGCCCTTCGCCCGCGAGTACGGCGGCCTGCTCGACACCCGCTCCTTCGGCGGCGTCCAGGTCTCCCGCACCTTCTACGCCCGCGGCCAGACGGGCCAGCAGCTGCTGCTCGGCGCCTACCAGGCACTGTCCCGGCAGATCGCCGCAGGGAACGTGGAGATGCACCCGCGCACCGAGATGCTCGACCTGATCGTCGTGGACGGGCGGGCGCGCGGCATCGTGGCCCGGGACCTGATCACGGGCCGTATCGACACGTACTTCGCGGACGCGGTCGTGCTCGCCTCCGGCGGCTACGGCAACGTCTTCTACCTGTCGACCAACGCCATGAACTCCAACGCGACCGCGATCTGGCGGGCGCACCGGCGCGGCGCCTACTTCGCCAACCCCTGCTTCACCCAGATCCACCCGACGTGCATCCCGCGCACCGGCGACCACCAGTCCAAGCTCACCCTGATGAGCGAGTCGCTGCGCAACGACGGCCGGATCTGGGTGCCCAGGGCCAAGGGCGACGACCGCCCGCCGAACCAGATCCCCGAGGACGAGCGCGACTACTACCTGGAGCGGATCTACCCCTCCTTCGGCAACCTGGTCCCGCGCGACATCGCCTCCCGCGCCGCGAAGAACGTCTGCGACGAGGGCAGGGGAGTCGGCCCCGGCGGCCAGGGCGTCTACCTGGACTTCGCCGACGCGATCCGGCGCATGGGCCGGGCGGCCGTGGAGGCCAAGTACGGCAACCTCTTCGACATGTACCAGCGGATCACCGACGAGGACCCGTACGAGGTGCCGATGCGCATCTACCCGGCGGTGCACTACACGATGGGCGGGCTGTGGGTCGACTACGACCTCCAGACCACCATCCCCGGCCTGTTCGCGATCGGCGAGGCCAACTTCTCCGACCACGGCGCGAACCGCCTCGGCGCCTCCGCCCTGATGCAGGGCCTCGCCGACGGCTACTTCGTGCTGCCGGCCACCATCAACGACTACCTGGCCCGCAACCCCCACCAGGACCCTGTCACCCCCGAACACCCGGCCGTACAGCAGGTGTTGGCGGAGACCGAGGACCGGCTGAACCTGCTGCTTTCGGTCGACGGAGACCGCACCCCGGACTCCTTCCACCGCGAACTCGGCGAGATCATGTGGGAGTTCTGCGGCATGGCCCGCACCGACGAGGGACTGCGCAAGGCCCTGGAGCGCATCCCGCAGATCCGCGAGGAGTTCTGGCGGCGCATCAAGGTCCCTGGTACCGGCGAGGAGTTCAACCAGTCGCTGGAGAAGGCCAACCGCATCGTCGACTACCTCGAACTCGCCGAACTCATGTGCCTCGACGCGCTGCACCGCGCCGAGTCCTGCGGCGGCCACTTCCGCGAGGAGTCCCAGACCCCGGACGGCGAAGCCGCCCGCAGGGACGAGGAGTTCGCCTACGCGGCCGCCTGGGAGTTCGCCGGCACGGGCTCCGCTCCCGTCCTGCACAAGGAAGACCTGGTCTTCGAGTACGTCCATCCCACTCAGCGGAGCTACGCATGAAGCTCACCCTGCGCGTCTGGCGGCAGAAGAACGCCGACGCCGACGGCACCATGTCCACCTACGAGGTGGACGGCATCTCGTCCGACATGTCCTTCCTGGAGATGCTGGACGTCCTCAACGAACAGCTCATCCTCGCCGGCGAGGACCCGGTCGCCTTCGACCACGACTGCCGCGAGGGCATCTGCGGCGCGTGCTCCCTCGTGATCAACGGTGACGCGCACGGGCCCGAGCGGACCACCACCTGCCAGCTGCACATGCGGTCCTTCAAGGACGGCGACACGATCGACATCGAGCCGTGGCGGGCCGCCGCGTTCCCGGTGATCAAGGACCTCGTGGTCGACCGGTCCGCGTTCGACCGGATCATCCAGGCCGGCGGGTACGTCACCGCGCCGACCGGCTCCGCGCCGGAGGCGCACTCCACGCCGGTGCCCAAGGCCGACGCCGACTTCGCCTTCGAGCACGCCGAGTGCATCGGGTGCGGGGCGTGTGTGGCGGCATGCCCCAACGGAGCGGCGATGCTGTTCACGTCGGCCAAGATCAACCATCTGAACGTGCTGCCGCAGGGCGCTCCCGAGCGGGAGACCCGCGTGCTCGACATGGTGGCCCAGATGGACGAGGAGGGCTTCGGCGGCTGCACGCTGACCGGCGAGTGCGCGACGGCCTGCCCCAAGGGGATCCCGCTGATGTCCATCACCGGCATGAACCGGGAGTGGCTGCGGGCCACCCGTAAGGCGGGGAAGCGGTAACCCCGCTGAGGAACAAGGTCGTTCGTCGACAACGGCGGGCGGGCGGGGCCGGGGGCGTGGTGCTCACCCGGCCCCGTCTGGTTACCGCAGCCGCTGTACCCTCCGTCCATGATCTTCGGAAGCAAGGGGAGGAAGCGATTCCTCGAAGCCGTCGCCGGGTTCGAGTCCGCCGTGCGGGAGCGTGACGCGGAGCGCTCCGAGCACGAGTTCCAAGAGCTGTACCAGCGCTTTCAGGGGGCGGGAGCGCAGGAGACCGCGCAGGCCGCGCGGCGTCTCGCCGCACTGCTCCACGAGGTGCCGCCCGGACCGCGCGGCACCGTCGCCGTGATCATCGGCGCCTGTGTGGAGCGCGGCGCCGATCCGGCCGACTGCGCCCCGCACGTCCTGGACGGACTGGCCGACACGCTCGCCGGGGTCCGGGAGTTCTGCGAGCGCTGGGCGGCCACCGACGGCGGCGAACTGCCGGACCCGGAGGGCGAGCAGGACCCGGCCCTGTTCGACCGGGTCGGCCCCGGGCCCGCGCTGGCCTGGCTGACGCTGCCCCAGTGGGAGATGGCCTGCGTCGCCATGCTCGACCACGCCACCGTCCGCACCGCGCTCGGCACCGAGCGGCGCACCGGGCTGCTCACGGCCCTGCGCGCCGTGCAGGATGCCTCCGGGCACGACTTCAAGTGCCTCCACCACGCCCTGCTCGTCCTGGACGACGAACCGCTGATCGTCCTGCACCGCCCCACCGGCACCGGCTACGCGCTGCGGATGAGCGGCCTCGGCGACAACTTCCAGCTGCACACCCTGCTCGCCGACGTGCTCATCGGCGGCGGCCACCTCCCGGGCCGGGCCCCCTCCGCGGCGGAGGCAGCCGTCTGCCGCGACCAGCCGGGCCAGGTGCACACCACCGGCTCCTTCAACCTCGTCAGCCCCACCGGGGAGTGGGTGTGGAACGAGGGCACCCCCTGCGACATCCCGGTCGTGGACGGTGCCCGACTGCTCGTCCTGGACCCGCCGCCGTACCAGCGGAGCTGGCCCGCGGGCCGGTTCTTCCCGCACATGACCGGCGACCTCGTCCTGGAGCGCATCCTCGCGCCCGAGGAGGCGGCGCGGCTGCTCGCCGGGTGCGTGACGAAGGAGACCGCCGGCGGCTAGGCGAACGGCGTACCCGGCCGTTCAGCATCCCCACATCCGCTCTCCCGGCACACGTCACGCGCCGGCCAACCGGCGTCGGAAGAACAGGAACGGCGGGCCGTACCACCGGTCCGCCGCTGCCGCCGAACCGGCCCCGTGACCAGGAGAGAGCCATGACCGGCGTTTCCACCCTCGACCGTCCCCCGCAGCCCGCGGCGCCCGCCCGCTACACCGTCACGCTCGCCCGCGACGAGGACGACGTGCGCGCCGCGCAGCGGCTGCGGCACGACGTCTTCGCCGGGGAGATGGGCGCCGTCCTCGCCACCCCGCGGCCGGGCCTCGACATCGACGCCTTCGACGCCCACTGCGATCACCTGCTGGTCCGCGACACCGTGACCGGGCAGGTCGTCGGCACCTACCGGCTGCTGCCGCCCGAGCGGGCCGCGGCCGCCGGACGGCTGTACTCCGAGGGCGAGTTCGCGCTGGACGCGCTGGACGCCATCCGGCCCGGCCTGGTCGAGGTCGGCCGCTCCTGTGTGCACCCGGACCACCGCGACGGCGCGGTCATCGGCCTGATCTGGGCCGGCATAGCCCGCTACATGACCGACCGCGGCCACGAGTGGCTGGCCGGCTGCTGCTCGATACCGCTCGCCGACGGCGGCGCCCTCGCCACCGGCACCTGGGACCGGGTGCGCGACAAGCACCTGGCACCCGAGGAGTTCCGGGTACGGCCGCTCGCGCCCTGGACCCCGAACACCGAGGTCCCCGCCGGGCGCACCGAACTGCCCGCCCTGCTGCGCGGCTACCTCCGCCTCGGCGCCTGGGTGTGCGGGGAACCCGCGCACGATCCGGACTTCGGGGTCGCCGACCTGTACGTGCTGCTGTCGATGCGCCGGGTCAACCCGCGCTATCTGCGGCACTTCCTCTCCCTCGTGCCGGCCTGATGAGCGTCTGGCTGCCCACCGCGCCCTGCACCCCGGACGCCTGCGTGGAGCCGGCGCCCGCCGCCGCGGCCGTGCCCCGCGCCGTACTGCGGCTGACCGCCGTCGCCGCCCTGGTGCTGGCCGGGATCGTCGTGTCCCTGCTCGGCTGGGGGTGCCCCCGCTTGCGGGGGAGGATCCCCGCCGAGTGGATCGCGCGCTGGTGCCGGGCCGTCGTGCGGGCCATCGGGGTACGGGTGCGCGTCACCGGCGCGGCCGCGCCGGGCGGCGGGCTGCTGCTGGTGGCCAACCATGTCTCCTGGCTGGACATCCCGCTGCTCACCGCCGTACGACCGGCCAGGATGCTCGGCAAGACCGAGATACGGCGGTGGCCGGTGGCGGGCGCGCTGGCCGCGCGGGGCGGCACCCTGTTCATCGACCGGGACCGGCTGCGCGCCCTGCCCGGCACGGTCGCGACGATCGCCGACGCCCTGCGCACGGGCTCCGCGGTGGCCGCGTTCCCGGAGGGCAGCACATGGTGCGGGCGCGCCCACGGCCGCTTCCACCGGGCCGTCTTCCAGGCCGCCCTGGACGCGGGCGTTCCCGTGCAGCCGGTCTGTCTGCGGTACTGGCTGGAGGACGGCGGCACCGGCACCGCCGCCGCCTTCGTCGGCGAGGACACGCTGCTCGCCTCCCTGTGGCGGGTGGCCCGGACCCGGGGTCTGGTCGCCGAGGTGGAGGTGCGTCCGGTGATCGCGCCGGGCACCCACCCCGATCGCCGCGCCCTCGCCGCGGCGGCCCAGCCGGTCCTCCCCGGCCCGGCCTGGACCCACGCGGCCCTGGTCAGCGGCCACCCCGCCGTCGTACGACCGCTCGCGCAGGCCCCGAGGACCGGCCCGCGGGGGGCGACCCGGGCGGGGCAGCGGGCCCGGTAGGGTCCCCCGGGTCGCCGTAGGGGAGCACCCCGGACAGAACACCTAGGGCATCACCCGCGCCAGATACGGCGCCGTCACGCTGCCCTCCGCCTGTGCCACCCGCCGCGGTGGCCCCGCGGCGACGACACGGCCGCCCTGGTCGCCGCCGCCCGGTCCGAGGTCGATGACCCAGTCGGCGCCCGCGACCACCGTCATGTCGTGCTCGACCACGACGACCGTGTGCCCGGCGTCGACCAGTCCGTGCAGCCGGTCCATCAGCACCTCGACGTCGGCCGGGTGCAGTCCGGTGGTCGGCTCGTCCAGCAGGTACAGGGTGTGGCCGCGGCGGCCGCGCTGGAGTTCGCTCGCCAGCTTGATCCGCTGGGCCTCCCCGCCGGACAGCTCGGTCGCGGGCTGGCCGAGGCGCAGATAGCCGAGGCCGACGTCGAGGAGCGTGCCGAGGCTGCGGGCGGCGGCCGGGACATCGGCGAAGAACTCCGCCGCCGCCTCCACCGTCAGGTTCAGCACCTCCGCGATGTTCCGCCCCCGGTACGCCACCTGGAGCGTCTCGGGGTGGTAGCGGGCGCCGGCGCAGTCCGGGCAGGGCGCGTACGTGCTCGGCAGGAACAGCAGCTCGACGCTGACGAACCCCTCGCCCTGACACGTCTCGCAGCGGCCCCCGGCGACATTGAAGGAGAACCGCCCGACGCCGTACCCGCGCCCGCGCGCCTCGTCCGTCGCCGCGAACACCTTCCGTACGACGTCGAACAGACCGGTGTACGTCGCCAGGTTGGAGCGCGGGGTGCGGCCGATCGGCCTCTGGTCCACCCGCACCAGGCGCTCCACCCCCTTGAGATCCTCCGTCAACTCGCCGATGAGCGTGGACTTTCCGGAACCGGAGACCCCGGTGACGGCGGTGAACGCGCCCAGCGGGAACTCGGCCGTCACCTCGCGCAGGTTGTGCCGGGTCACCGGACCGACCTTCAACCAGCCACGCGGCTCGCGGACTTCACGCGCGGGGCCCGGTGCCTCGTCGAAGAGGAACGCGGCCGTCGCCGACTCCTCGACCGACGCCAGCTCGGCCGGCGGCCCGCTGTACAGCACGCGTCCGCCGTGCTCGCCCGCGCCGGGGCCCACGTCCACCAGCCAGTCGGCGCCGCGCACCACCTCCAGATGGTGCTCCACCACGAACACCGAGTTGCCCGCCGCCTTCAGCCGGGCCAGCACGGTGATCAGCGCCTCGGTGTCCGCCGGGTGCAGCCCCGCGGACGGTTCGTCCAGCACGTACACCACACCGAACAGCCCGGACCTCAACTGCGTGGCGAGCCGCAGCCGTTGCAGCTCGCCCGCCGAGAGGCTCGGGGTGGCGCGGTCCAGGCTCAGGTAGCCCAGCCCGAGTTCGACCACCGGCGCGATCCGGGACTTCAGGTCCTCGGTGAGGACGCGGGCCGCCTCCGTGCGGCCGTCGAGCAGGTCCGCGAGACCGGTCAGCGGCAGCGCGGCCAGTTCGGCGATGGTACGGCCGCCGAAAGTCACCGCCATGGCCTCGGGCCGCAGCCGGGCGCCCCCGCACCCCGCGCAGGGCGCACTGGTCAGAAAACGCTCCGCCTTGGTGCGCAGGGCCGGCGACTTGGTGTCGGAGAACGTCTTGAGCACATAGCGGCGGGCGCTCATGTACGTGCCCTGGTACGGGCGTTGGATACGGTCCGCGTCCCGCACCGGGTGCACGGTGACGACCGGCTGCTCGTCCGTGAACAGGATCCATCGCCGCTGCCCGGCGGGCAGTTCACGCCACGGCCGGTCCACGTCGTAGCCGAGTGCGTCCAGGATGTCCCGCAGGTTCTTGCCCTGCCAGGCGCCCGGCCACGCGGCGATCGCCCCCTCGCGCACGGACAGCGAGGGATCGGGCACCAGCAGCTCCTCGCTGGTGTCGTGGACCTGCCCGAGGCCATGGCACCGCGGACAGGCGCCCGCCGCCGTGTTCGGCGAGAACGCGTCGGAGTCCAGGCGCTCCGCCCCCGGCGGGTAGTCACCGGCGCGCGAGAAGAGCATGCGCAGCGAGTTGGAGAGGTTGGTGACCGTGCCCACCGACGAGCGTGAGGTGGGGGCCGCGCGGCGCTGCTGGAGCGAGACCGCGGGCGGCAGCCCGGTGATCTCACCGACCCTGGGCGCGCCGACCTGGTGGATCAGGCGGCGCGCGTACGGCGCGACCGACTCGAAGTAGCGGCGCTGCGCCTCCGCGTAGATCGTGCCGAACGCCAGGGACGACTTCCCCGAGCCGGACACACCGGTGAAGACGGCGAGTACGTCGCGGGGGACGTCCACGTCGACGCCCTTGAGGTTGTGCTCACGGGCGCCGCGGACGCGGACATAGGGGTCATGGGGGCTGTGGTGCATGGACGACACACCTTATCGGCCCCCGCTCACTAGGGCCGCGGAGGGCCGCCCTGGTCCCGCCGGGTGCCGAACTCGTCCCGCGCTTTGTCCTGGGCGGTGTCGACCTGCTTCTGGTACTTGTTCCCGGTGCGCTGGTCGACGTAGTCGCCGCCCTTGTCGATGCCCTTGTCGGCCATGTCCTCATGGCCCTTGAGCATGCTCTTGATCTTGTCCATGAAGGACATGGCGGTCCTCCTCGTCGCTGGCGGCTCTGCCCTCCCAGGGTCACCGGCACGGGGCCGCCGCGCATCTCGGGGCGCCGCCCCGGCGTCAGGGGACCGGGGCGAAGAGCGCGGCCAGCAGGCGGTAGGAGTCCAGCAGCGCCGTACGGTCGTAGCTGCTCGTCGTGACCAGGACCTCGTCCGCACCGGTCTCCTTCAGGACCGTCTCCAGCTCGTGGGCGACCTGGACTGGGGTGCCCGCGAGCTGCCCGGCGAGCTGGGCGCCGTACGCCTCCCGCTCGCGCGCGGTCATCACACGGGCCTCGGTCTCCTCGGCCGCGGCGAGCGGCGGGAAGGTGCCGTGCGTGCGGGCGTACGCCATCGACCAGGCCTCCGGGACCAGCAGCCGTCGCGCCGCCTCCTCGGTGCCGGCGACCGCGACCGCGCCGGAGACCACCACGTACGGCTCGGCGGCCCAGGGGGAGGGGCGGAACCCCGCACGGTAGCGTTCGACGCCGCGCAGCAGCCGCTCCCGGTCGCGCAGATCCCCGATGACCAGCGGCAGCCCGGCCCGCGCCGCGATCGCCGTGCCCTCGTGCAAGGCCAGCACGAACGGCGGCACCCGCAGACCGTCCGCGGGCCGGGCACGCACCCCCGCCGGCGAGGCCCCGGTGAACCAGCCGAGCAGCTCGCCGAGCTGGGCCCCGAAGTCCTCGGCGTCCTCCTTGTCCCGGCCGAGCGCCCGGCGCACCCCGTCGGTGAAGCCCACCGAACGCCCGAGACCCATGTCGATCCTTCCCGGGAACAGCGACTCCAGCACCCCGAACTGCTCGGCGACGACGAACGGCCGGTGGTTGGGCAGCATCACCCCGCCCGTGCCCACCCGGATCGTCCGGGTGGCCGAGGCCACCGCGGCGGCCAGCACGGTCGGCGCGGAACCGGCGACGCCCGGCACGCCGTGGTGCTCGGAGACCCAGAACCGGTGGTAGCCGAGCTCCTCCGCCGCCCGCGCCAGCGCCACGGTGTCCCGCAGCGCCTCGGCGGGCGGGTGCCCCTGGCGGACGCGGGAGCGGTCGAGGACGGAGAACCGGGTCCGGGCGATCACTGAGCTGCTCACCTTCGGTTCAACGCCCTGAGAACCCGCGGATTCCCGCGGGTGGCTAGGGTTTTGGTGTGAGCGACAGCAACCCACGGCCGATCGCCGTGTTCGACCTCGACAACACGCTGGCGGACACCGCCCACCGGCAGCACTTCCTGCGGACGCGGCCCAAGGACTGGGACGGGTTCTTCGGCGCCGCGCCCGCGGACCCGCCGCTCGCCGAGGGCGTCGCGCTGGCCCGGAAGAGCGCCCGGGACTGCGAGATCGTCTACCTGACCGGCCGCCCGGAGCGGTACCGCCGCGACACCCGGGACTGGCTCGCCGCACACCGACTGCCCGCGGGGGACCTGCACATGCGGGGCGACGCGGACCGCAGGCCGGCCCGGTTCGCCAAGCTCGCGACCCTGCGCCGGCTCGCCCGGAGCCGCGAGGTGCGCTTCCTCGTGGACGACGACGCACTGGTCTGCGACGACGCCGAGCGCGCCGGATTCACCGTGGTGCGGGCCCGCTGGGCCGAGGAGTCCGACGCGCTGAGGGAGGCGCAGGAGAAGGAGGGGCGTACATGAGGCCGTACGGCCCCCCCGGGGACCTGGGGGGCCGGGACCCGGGGAGTTTCGGGGGCCCGGGGGAGGCGGGGGTGCTCAGTCGCTGTCCTCGATGCGGAAGCCCACCTTCAGGCCCACCTGGTAGTGCTCGATCCGCCCGTTCTCGATCTGGCCGCGGATCTGCGTCACCTCGAACCAGTCCAGGTTGCGCAGGGTCTGGCCGGCGCGTGCGATGCCGTTGCGGATGGCCTGGTCGACGCCCTCGTGCGAGGTGCCGACGATCTCGGTGACCCGGTAGGTGTGGTTCGTCATCGGGGGCTCCTTGGGCCGGGGGACACGCCGTACTCCACCGTGCCGCATCCCGGCCCGCTCCGCACGGCGAGCAGTCGTGACCCCCGGTAACCCTTGACCTTCGCATTGGTCCATACCAAAATCCAGCCACACCCGCGCGAGCACGCGTGCTCGTCCCCCCACGTCGGGCCCCCACCCCTGTGCGCATCCGCCATGCCAGACAGAACAGGACCCCTCGTGAGACGTCGCCTGCTCGCCCTCGGTTGTGCCACCGGCTGCCTCGTCGGCGGCTGTGGCATGCTCCCCGGCACCCATCAGCGCGAGACCGTCACCGTGTGGCTGATGAAGGACAGCGCCTCGGCGGACTTCCTCGACCGCTTCACCGCGGACTTCGAGCGCACGCACCCGCACCTGCGCCTGGACATCCGCGTCCAGGACTGGACCGGCATCGTGACGAAGGTCCGCAAGGCGCTCGCGGACACCTCGGGCGACGCACCCGACGTGATCGAGGTCGGCAACACCCAGGTGCCGCTGTACGCCGACGGCGGCCGGCTCGCCGACCTGACGCTGGAGTCGATGCGCGACTGGGGCAAGGACAAGTGGCTGCCGGGCCTCGCCGAACCCGGCAAGGACGGCAACCAGCAGTACGGCATCCCGTGGTACGCCGCCAACCGCGTCGTCATCTACCGCAAGGACCTGTTCGCCCGGGCCGGCATCACCCGCCCGCCGCGCACCCGCGCCGAATGGCTCGCCGACACGCAGAAGCTCGACTCCGGCGGCGACCGGGGGATCTACCTGGCGGGACAGGACTGGTACACGCTCTCCGGCTTCATCTGGGACGAGGGCGGCGACCTCGCCCGGAAGTTCGACGACTTCCAGTGGAAGGGCGCCCTGGACACCCCGGCCGCGCTGCGCGGCATGGACTTCTACCGGCGGCTCCAGTCGCTGGGCGCCGGGCCCAAGGACGCGGACGAGGAACACCCGCCCCAGGCCCGGGTGTTCGCCGGCGGCAAGGTCGCGCAGATCGTCGCCGTACCGGGTCTCGCCCAGGCGATCGTGCGGCAGAACCCAGGGCTCAAGGGAAGGATCGGCTACTTCCCGGTGCCGGGGCCGACCGCCGCGCGACCCGGCGCCGTGTTCACCGGCGGCTCCGACCTCGTGGTGCCGCGGAACACGAAGGACCAGTTCGCCGCGACGGCCGTGGTCGGGGCGCTCACCGGCGCCAAGTGGGACACCGAACTCGCCCGCACCATGAACTACGTGCCCAACAAGACCACGTTGGCCACCGCCGTCTTCGGTGAGGAAGGGGTCGCCGCCATGGCCGTGGGCGCGGCGCACGGACGGGCGACCCCCAACACCCCTCAGTGGGCGGACGTCGAGGCCGACAACCCGATCAAGCAGTACATGACCAGGGTGCTGAACGGGGCCGACCCGGCGACGGAGGCCCGCCGGGCCTCGCGCAGGATCACCGGGGAACTCACGCCGGACCTCTGACGCCCCGGCTCGCGCGTCGGGCCCCGGCTCACCGCGCCACGCTCAGCGACAGCGCGAACCGGTCCTGCGTGTCCGTCCACCAGTGGGTCAACTTCATCCCGGCGGCGGCCAGTTCCCGGCTCACCCCCTCCTCGCGGAACTTGGCCGACACCTCGGTGCGCAGTTCCTCGCCCGCCGCGAACTCCACCGCGAGATCCAGCGCGGGCACCTTCACGGTCTGCGCGGTGCGCGCGCGCAGCCGCATCTCGATCCACTCGTGCCGGGCGTCCCACAGCGCCACATGCTCGAAGGCGTCCGGGTCGAAGTCGGCGCCCAGTTCGCGGTTGACGACGTTCAGCACGTTCTTGTCGAACGCGGCCGTCACCCCGGCCGCGTCGTCGTACGCCCGCACCAGCACCCGCTCGTCCTTGACCAGGTCGGTGCCGAGCAGGAGCCCGTCGCCGGGGTCGAGCAGGGCGCGCACGGAGGCGAGGAACGCGGCGCGTTCGGCGGGCAGCAGATTGCCGATGGTGCCGCCGAGGAAGGCCAGCAGCCGGGGGCCCGGCGTCGCGGGCAGGTCGAGCGGCGCCGTGAAGTCGGCGATCAGCGCGTGCACTTCGAGGCCCGGTCGCTCCGCGATGAGCGCCCGGCCCGCCTGGGTGAGGGCGCTCTCGCTGACGTCGACCGGGACGTACGCGGTGAGCGAGGTGAGCGCGTCGAGCAGATAACGGGTCTTCTCCGAGGAGCCGGAGCCCAGCTCGACCAGTGTCCGGGCGCCGCTCGCGGCGGCGATCTCACCGGAGCGGGCGGCCAGGATCTCCCGCTCGGCTCGGGTGGGGTAGTACTCGGGCAACTCGGTGATCCGGTCGAAGAGTTCGCTGCCCCGGGCGTCGTAGAACCACTTCGGTGGCAGCCACTTGGGCTCATCGGTCAGACCACGGCGGACATCGGCGCGCAGCGCGGCCTCCGTCGCGTCCTCGGGGAGGGTGCGGGTGACGTGCAGAGGGCTCACGTGCAGGGCTCCTTAGGTGGTACGGCGGCCGGTTCCGCCGCCGGGGCGAGCAGCACACCGGTGCTGTCCGCGGTGAGCACGGTGCGGTCGGGGACCTCCCGCCAGAGCGGGTCGTCGTCGTACGGCTCGGAGGCGACGACCGTGCCCCGGCCGGGCTCCGCGCGGTACCAGAGGCTGTCGCCCCAGGCGGTGGCGGCGATGGTGGCGCCGTCCGTCAGCAGCAGGTTCAGCCGCGAGGCGGGGGCGGCCCGCGCGACCTCGCGCACCGTCTCGGCCAGGGCCCGGTCCGGGTCCAGGCCCGCGCGCAGCCGGTGCAGGACCAGGGCCCAGACGAACGCCGAGTCGGTGCGCGCGGGCAGCGACAGCAGGTCGACCGGGGGCAGCGTGGCCGCCAGGGGCGCCGCCGCGTCCGGCCAGCCCGCGATCACCCCGTTGTGGCTGAACAGCCAGCTTCCCGAGGCGAACGGCGCCGCCGCCGCCTCCCCGTCCGCGCCCGCGAGGGTCGCGTCCCGGACGGCGGCGAGCACCGCGCCGGAGCGCACCACCCGGGCCAGGTCGGCGAAGGACAGGTCCGCCCAGATCGGCCCGGCCCGCCGGTAGCGGGCGGGCACGGGGTCCCCGGGGGCGTACCAGCCCACTCCGAACCCGTCGGCGTTGACCGTGCCGTACCGCTGCCGTCGCGGCGCCCACGACTGCCGGAGCAGGCTGTGCGGGGGCTGCGTCAGCAGCCGTTCCAGCGGGGACCGCGGTCCCACATAGGCGAGGTGACGGCACATCAGGCGGATTCCGAGCGTGCGGTGCGGAACCCGGAGAAGATCTGCCGCCGGATCGGATAGTCCCAGTTGCGGAAGGAGCCCCGGCAGGCCACCGGGTCCACGGCGAACGAACCGCCGCGCAGCACCTTGTACTCGGAGCCGAAGAACACCTCCGAGTACTCCTTGTACGGGAACGCCCGGAACCCGGGATAGGGCAGGAAGTCGCTTGCCGTCCACTCCCACACGTCGCCGATCAACTGCCGTATGCCGAGCGGGGATTCTCCCTCCGGATAGCTGCCGGCCGGGGCGGGGCCCAGGTGGCGCTGGCCGAGGTTGGCGTGTTCCGGCCCCGGGTCGGCGTCACCCCAGGGGTAGCGTCGGGAGCGGCCGGTGGCCGGGTCGTGGCGGGCGGCCTTCTCCCACTCCGCCTCGGTGGGTAGCCGGCGCCCGGCCCACCGGGCGTAGGCATCGGCCTCGTACCAGCACACATGCAGCACCGGTTCGTCGGGCGCGACCACCTCGGTGGCGCCGAAGCGGCGGCGCAGCCAGCGCCCCCCGTCCCGGTGCCAGAACAGCGGCGCGGTGATGCCGTGCCGCCGGATGTGCGCCCAGCCCTCCGGCGTCCACCAGCGCTCGGTGTCGTAGCCGCCGTCCTCGATGAACGCCTGGTACGCCGCGTTCGTCACCGGGGTGGTGTCGATCCGGAACGGCGCCACCTCCCGCGGGTGCGCGGGGCGTTCGTTGTCCAGCGCCCACGGCTCATCGGAGGTGCCCATGGTGAACGGGCCGCCGGGCACGAGGACCTCGGCCGGGCCCGTGAACGGCGGGCCCGGCTCCGGGTCCGGCGCGGTCAGGGCCGGCGGGCCCGTGCGGAGCTGATGGGTGATCAGCATCGTCTCGTCGTGCTGCTGTTCGTGCTGCGCGATCATGCCGAAGGCGAAACCGGCCTCGGTCAGCCGGGTGCCCCGGAAGTCGGCGGCCTCCAGCAGGTCCATGACCCGCCCGCGCACCTCGGCCGCGTAGTGCCGGGCCTCCGCGGGCGGCAGCAGCGGCAGCGAGGGCCGCTCCGACCGAGGATGCTCGAAGGCGTCGTACAGGCCGTCGATCTCGGGGCGCATCGCCTCCCGGCCGCCGACCGCCCGCAGCAGCCACAGCTCCTCCTGGTTGCCGATGTGCGCGAGGTCCCACACCAGCGGGGACATCAACGGCGAGTGCTGCGCGACGAGTTCGGGCTCCTCGACGCATGTGGTCAGCAAGGTGGTGCGTTCCCGGGCGGTGGTGAGCGAGGCCAGCGCGCGCTCGCGCAGGGCCTCGCTGTCCGGCTCCGCGGTCGTGGTGTCGGCCTTCGGGGCGGTCATGAGGGGGTGTCCTTCCTGCCGGCAGCGGCGGGGCCGCTCCCGGCCGGGGCGAGGCGGGCGGCGGGCGAGGCGTCCAGCAGGTCGTCGGCCGGGCAGCGGCCCCGGGCGACATAGCGCTCCAGGTACCCCGCGACGGCGTCCGTCACCTCGGCGGTGGCGCCGAGCCGGGGCAGGGCGTCCAGTGCCGCCGCGAAACAGACGGCGGCCGCCTCGCGCAGCTCCGGGTCGGCGAGCCCCCGCCGGGCCGCGTCGGTCCACAGCGGGTTGTGCGGGGCGGGCAGGTTGAAAGCCCGCTCGGCGAGGGGTTTCACGCACCGGTAGGCGGTCTCGGCGGCCTGTGGATCGTCGAAGAGCGCCGCCGTCACCGCGAGCGGCACGATCCAGCCGTCCTCGCCGGGCTGCGCGTCGATCATCCGCAGTTCCAGATGACCGCGCGGCCTCACCGGCGGGAAGAGGGTGGTCAGGTGGTAGTCGAGGTCCGCCCGGGTGGGCGGCCGGGGACGGTGTGCGCGCGTCCACTCGCGGAAGGTCAGCCGCTCGGGCACCTCCCACGGCCCGCCGTCCGCGCGCACGCACATCACCGGGGAGTCCAGTACGTGCCGGGCCCACGCGGAACGCGGCTCCTCGTGCAGCGCGGGCGCGCCCGCCCGGTCCGCGCCGATCTCCGTCCACATCAGTTGCCGGGTGGACAGCCAGCCCGTGGGCAGCCGCCCCATCAGCGGGGAGTTGGCGAACGCGGCCACCAGGACCGCGCCCAGCTGGTGCGCCAGCCACCAGCGCCGCCCGAGCCCCAGCGGGCCCGGTTCCTCGTGGCCCGCGTCCACGCAGACCTGCACGGAGGCGGAGGCGCGCATCATGTGCCGGCCGGCCGGACCCGCGCGGTCCAGGCAGACCTCCATCGCGTCGTACCGGGGCTCGTGCAGGAACCGCTCGGGGAGGCGGAAGGGATCGTGGCCGAGACCGACGAGGACGAGCCCGTCCTCGGCGAGGACGGCGCGTACGGCCGCGAGGTCGGCGGAGACGGTGTCGACGCACTCCATCAGGGAGGCGGCGGGCGGCGAGCTCAGCTCCAGCTGGCCGCCGGGTTCGACGGTGAGCGCCGAACCGAGGGGGACGGCCCGCACGGCCGCGTACGCCGCGCGAAGTCGTCCGGGTGTCACGGGGTGCTGCGGCCGGTCCCGTTCGTGGACGAGCCACTCCAGCTCCACACCGAGGGTGCGGGGCGGGCCGGTCTTGAAGCAGATGCCCTGGACCAGGGCGTCCACCTCGGCCTCGGTGACGGCCGTACGGTTCCCCGTACCTTCGCCACCCTCCGTCATCGCATCGGACATGTCGGGATCCTCCTGAGATTCCACCATGTCTCCGGCCCGGCGGTCGGTCGGCCGGGCCGGCACTCGTCCCACCCAAGACCCTCGTACCGGATCGCACAAGACCGCCCTTCCGAGCGTTCCGGACCGGTCGCGTTCGCGATCGTCCGTGTGTCCGGCGGGCTCCCGGGCCGGGAAACTCCGTTGCACCGCCTCACCAGCATCACCCAGGATGCCTGTGTGAGCACAACGGGGGAGACCGCGCAGGCCGTGGTCACGGCGTCCACGGGGGTGGCGCCGTGAGCGCACGCCTGCGCGGGATCGCCACGGAGACGGAACAGATCGTGGCCGCGGGGTTCTACCGGGGGCCCGACGGCCGGGAGGTGCCCCTCGCGGACGCGACGGCGGCCGCCCGGAACGGCACCCGGATGTACGGCCCCGGGCCGGTCGAGGTGCCACCGCCGCCGGGCCTGGACACGACCGTCGAGGTGACCGGCGAGAGCAGCCTGGAGGCGGCCCGCCGACTGGCCGACGCCCCGGTCGCCGTCCTGAACTTCTCCTCGGCCAGAAACCCGGGCGGCGGCTATCTGAACGGCGCCCAGGCCCAGGAAGAGGCCCTGTGCCGCGCCTCCGCGCTGTACACATGCCTGCTGGGGGTCCGGGAGTTCTACGATCACCACCGTGCTCACCGGGACCCGCTCTACTCCGATCGGGTGATCCACAGTCCGGGTGTCCCCGTCTTCCGCGACGACCGCGGGCGGCTGCTGGCCGAGCCCTACCGCGTGGGTTTCCTGACCGCCGCCGCGCCCAACGCGGGCGTCCTGCGGCGCACGGCGCCCGAGCGCGCCGCCGAGATCCCGGCCGCCCTCGCCGCACGGGCCGAGCGGGTGCTGGAGACCGCCGCGGCCCAGGGCTACCGGCGACTGGTGCTGGGCGCCTGGGGCTGCGGTGTCTTCCAGAACGATCCGGCGCAGGTCGCGGAGGCGTTCCGGGGACTGCTCGGCGCCGGGGGCCGGTTCGAGCGGACTTTCGAGCACGTGGTGTTCGGGGTGCTGGACCGGACGCCTCGCGCGACGGTACGGGAGGCGTTCGTACGGGTGTTCGCGGGGCCCGGGGTCTGAGGCCGGTCGCGGCGACGACCGGACGGCGACCGGAGCACCGGACGGGTGGGCCGGTCGGCACGGCGGGGCCGCCGGTCGCCCACGAGCGGCGGTCGCCGGGGCCGGTGCTCCTCACGGCCGCCGGAACGCCCGGTCACGTCGTGACACCACCTCGCCTCCGCCGGGGCCCGGTTCGGCCCGTCGGTGCTCAGAGCCGGACGACGATGAGCGCGACGTCGTCCCGGCCGCCGCTGGCCACCCCGAGGCGGGCCAGTACCGTGTCGGCGAGCTGCTCGGCCCCCAGATGGCCGTGCTCGGCGAGAACGCCGGTCAGGCGGTTCAGGCCGGTGTCGATGTCCTCGTCGCGGCGCTCGATCAGGCCGTCCGTGTACAACACCAAGGTGTCGCCCGGCTTGTACTGCGCGCTGGCCTGGGGGCGGGGCACATGCTGCGGCCGCGTGCCCAGCGGCGGGTCGGTCGCCTGGTCCAGCAGCTCGATCCGCCCCCCTGCGTGCACCAGGACCGGAGGCGGGTGACCGGCATTGCTGTACGTGATCAGGAGGCTGCGCTGGTCGACGATCACCTTGGCCGCCGTCGTGCCCAGGGCGCCGTCGATCGAGCGGGCGTACAGACCCAGCACCTCCAGGGCCTGCGCGGGACGTTCCAGGGCGCGGATGGCGGCCGACAGGGCGCTGCGGAGCATGCCCATGACCGCGGCGGCCTTGAGGCCGTGGCCGATGACGTCCCCCACCGCCAGCGCCAGTCGGTCCGGGGGGATGTCGACGACGTCGTACCAGTCGCCGCACACGTTCAGCGAACCGATCGCCGGCAGATAACGCACCGCGATGTCCCGGTGGTGAGCCAGGTCGGGGGCGTGGAGCATGGCCTCCTGCAAGGTGACGGCGACTTCGCGTTCACGGGTGTGGGCCTGGCGCAGTTCCTCGTTCAGGAGCTGAAGCTCGCGCGCCCGCGCGTACAGCTCGGCCTCCAGCGACTCGGTGACGTCCGCGTCCGTGTCCGTACGGACCTCTGCGGGGCGGACGGCCTGGCGGGCCTTGACGTACCCGGTCAGGTCCTCCACCCGGTGGATGATCCACGCCACCTGCCCGTCCGGCCCGAGGACGGGGGTGTTCACCGGCGACCACCAGCGCTCCTCGAACACGCCGGGCCGGTGCGCGACGGGGATGTCGTACTTCTGCAACGCCATGGTGTCCGGCCTGCGCGTGGCCAGGACCCGGTGCAGCGAGACGCAGAGATTCCGCACCCCGTCGGCGTTCGGGTCACCGGGGTTGTCGGGGAACGCCTGGAAGATGTGCTGCCCCACCAGGTCTTCCCGGGTCCGTCCGGTCGCCTTCAGATAGGCGCGGTTGACATCCACGATCACCAGGTCGGGGCCCAGCACCAGATAGGGACTCGGCGTGGCGGCGAACAGGGCCGCGTGATCAACCTGCGCCGCCATGTCGCCCCTCCTCCCGCCGCTGCTGCCGGTCATATGCCCCCAACCTAGGCTCCACCCGCCGCACGCGCCTGGCCTGCGTCACCCGCTCGGCCGCTCGCGAAGCGGGCCGGGCGGGCGCCGCGCCGCTCCCCGGCCCGCCGCGGCCGGGCGTTGCCCTCGGCGCGGCCCGGCGGTGCCGACCGTCAGGTCCAGCCGTACCGCTCGTGCAGCCGCTGCCGGACCAGGTTGAAGCGCATCCGGTCCAGCGCGCACGCCTCGCGGCGCATGCCGTCCTCGTACAGGCGCAGTACCCGGTCCACGTCCACCCAGGAGTCCCGGCCCGAGCGGTCCCAGGGGCCGCTGCCGATGGCCACCCACTCCCGGTCGCCGTCGTGCCGCTTGCTGGACAACTGCACGGCCAGGAAGGAGCCCGCCGCCTCGCGGGCGACGACCAGCACCGGACGGTCCTTGCCCCGGCCGTCGTTCTCCTCGAACGGCACCCAGGTCCACACGATCTCCCCGGGGTCCGGGTCGCCGTCGTGGGCGGGGGAGTACTCGGTGCGCACCCGGCCGACCTCGCGCGGGTCGGCCTCGGTGGTGGCGTGCGGGCCGTGGCGGCCGGGGACGTTCTCAGCGGTGTCGGTAAACGTGCTCACGGGGGCACCCTAGTGGTCCCTCGCGGGGGCACAACGGGCGCCTGCCGTGGCCCGGTTGGCCCATGTCCGGATCGGTCCGGACATGGGCAGGACCGGCGCGTCGGCGGACGGGTCGCCCCGGCCTGTCGGTGCCTGCGCCGGTCCCTCGGTACAGGGGTCAGGCCGGTCCGTCGGTGGGCCGGGCGGTGATGGCCATGCCGGGGCGGCGGGTGTGCACCGTGAGATAGGTCAGGCCCTTCTCCCCGGCGGTGATGCTGCGGGTGGAGCCGCGCGGCAGCCACACCAGGGCGCCCTCGCCGACCGGCCGTGGCTCCTGCGAGCGGCCCGCGCCGAGCACGCCGTCCCCGGCGACGACGAGCAGCAGCACGTCCAGGCGCGCCTCCGCGTGCGCCGCGATCCGCCCGCCCGGCGCGATCCGCACCACGTTGGCATCCAACTGGCGGCCGCTCTCGGCGAGTTTCCACAGCACCCCGGACGGCACCGGTGGCTCCTCGGCCAGCGCCCGCGCGTCGCACAGCAGCCGCGGAACCGGCTCCGCCTGTCCGACCTCTCCCGACCCGCCGCCCGCCGCGGACTCCGACGTCATGTGCACCCCTTGCTGCTCTCGGTCTCCGAGGGCAAGCGTACAATTTCCACACGTTGGATTCGTGAAAAATACGCGCAGGTGAGAGAGGTGGGACGTGGCGGAGAGTCCGCGTCGGCGTGCCGTGCTGGAGGCGCTGCGGGCCGCGCCCGCGCCGCTCGGGGTGACCGAGACGGCCGGGCGCCTCGGCGTCCATCCCAACACCGTCCGCTTCCACCTGGACGCCCTGGTGGCCGACGGCCTGGTCGAGCGCCGGGCCGAGGCGCCCGCCGGCCCCGGCCGGCCGCGCACCGTGTACGCCGTGCGTCCCGGCATGGACCGCGGCGGCGCGCGCGGTTACCTGCTGCTGGCACGGATGCTGCTCAGCCGCTGGGCCCTCGCCGATCCGGACCGGGCACGCGAGGAGGCCATGGAGACGGGCCGGGAGTGGGGCCGTTTCCTGGTGGACCCGCTGCCGCCGTTCGAACAGCCGACGGCCGGGGGATCGGCGGCCCGGCTCCTCGCGCTGCTGGCCGACCTGGGCTTCGAGCCGGAGCCCGCCCCACGGACACCGGAGCCCGCCCCGGAAGCGGGCGAGCAGAACGCCCCCGAGCGGATTCGCCTGCGTCACTGCCCCTTCCTCGAACTCGCCGAGGAACACGGCCAGTTGGTCTGCCCTCTGCATCTCGGTCTGATCCAGGGCGCCCTGGATCGGCTCGACGCGCCGCTGACGGCGACCCGTCTGGAGCCGTTCGCCGAACCCGACTCCTGCTACGCCCACCTGAGCGTGGCGGGCTCCGCACCACGGGACGCGCGACGCGCCCCACGGGACACTGGAAAGGCAGCGCACCGATGAACGCCACGTCCGCCGCGGTCGCCACCGCGATCACCTTCGTCTGGCTCGGGATGGTGCTGGCCATCTCCTTCCTGGAGGCGCCGCTGAAGTTCCGCGCACCCGGCGTGACCGTCCCCGTCGGGCTCGGCATCGGACGGCTGGTGTTCCGCGCGCTGAACACCGTCGAGGCGGTGTTCGCGGTCGTGGTGGTCGTCGCGGTCGCGCTGCACGGCGCGCCCGCCGTGATCACCGGCCTCACGGCGGCCGCTGCCGTGCTGCTCGTGGCTCAACTGGCCGCCGTACGGCCCTATCTGAACCGCCGGTCCGACCGGGTGCTCGCCGGCGAGGACCTGCCCCGCTCCCACAGCCACCTCTGGTACGTGGCCCTGGAACTCCTCAAGGTCGCCGCCCTGCTCGCCCTGGGCGTCGGCCTGCTCATGGTCTGACCCCGGCCGCGGCCGGCCCCGGCGGCCACCGCTCGTGCCACCGCAGTTCCGCCTCCAGCTGGGCGGCGAGAGACACCAGGAGCGGCTCGCTGCCCGCCGGTCCGAGCAACTGCGCCCCCACCGGCAGGCCGTCCCCGACGAACCCCGCGGGCACGTTCACCCCCGGCCAGCCCAGCACGTTCCACGGCCACGCGTAGGGACACGCGGCGATCATCGCCCGGTCCGTGGCCGTCCCGCCGAGTCCCTGCAGCGCGCCGATCCGCGGCGGAGGTGCGGCCGTGGTCGGCGCGAGGACCACGTCGTACGACCGGAAGAAGGCGCCGATCCGGCGCTGCAACCCCGCCTCCGCGCGCCGCGCCGCCCGCAGCGGAACCCCGCCGAGCAGCCGCCCGAGCCGGGCCGCGCTCCGGGTGCGCGGGTCGAGCAGCGCGAGGTCGGGGGCCTCGGCGACCAGTTCGGCGATCCCGGCGGTGGCGCGGGGCACGAAGGTCAGCCCGATCTGCCCGTAGGGCGGGTCGGCCTCCGTCACGTCGTGCCCCGACGCGGCCAGCCGGTCGGCGAGTTCGGTGACCCGGGCGCGGATCTGCGGATGCAGCCGGGCCGGGGCGCCGGTGAACGGCGGCTTCAGGGACAGTGCGACGCGCAGCCGCCCGGGGTCGCGGCCGACCGCGTCCGCCACCGTCAGCGCGGGTGGCCGGTGCACGTCCCCGGCGTGGCTGCCGCTCGCCGCGTCGAGCAGCAGGGCGGCGTCGGTGACCGTACGGGCCAGCGTGCCGTTGACCGTGATGCCCTGGAAGGGGTCGGGGCGCGGCCAGGTGGAGATGCGGCCGCGCTGCGGCTTGATGCCGATCAGCCGGGTCCATGAGGCCGGTATGCGCACCGAGCCGGCGCCGTCGGAGCCGAGCGCCGCCGGGACCAGACCGGCCGCCACCGCCGCCGCCGAGCCGCCCGACGAGCCGCCCGGAGTGTGCCCGGTGTGCCACGGGTTGCGGGTGTCGCCGAAGGCCCGCCCCTCGGTGAACGGCCACTGCCCCAGTTCACAGGTGTTCGTCTTGCCCACGATCACCGCGCCGGCCGCGCGCAGCCGTCGTACCGCCTCCCCGTCGGCGGCCGCCGGCGGGAAGTCGCCCGCGCAGCCGAACGCGGTCGGCTCGCCCGCCACATCGGTGTCGTCCTTCACCGCCACCGGCACCCCGAGCAGTGGCCGCCGCCCGCCCGCCACCAGCTCCCGGTCGGCGGCGTCCGCTTCGGCGAGCGCGGCCTCGGCGCGCACGACGCGGAAGGCGTTGAGCACCGGCCGGCTCGCCTCGATCCGGGCCAGGCACCGCTCGACCAGCTCCCGGGAGGTCACCTCTCCCGCGGTGAGCGCACGGGCGGACTCGGCGAGGCCGGGGGCGCGGTCGGGCGTCATGGGCGAGTACCTCCGGGAGGCTCCGGACACGGGGTCTACCGAACGGTAACGTCAACAAGGGTGCGCGGGGAGGGGTTTCGGCGCGGGTCGCGCCTCACCGTGCCCACAGTCGCCGCAGCCAGCCGAGGCGGGCGGCCCGCGCCGCCCGGGACAGCGCCGCCTCGGGGGCGAGGGTGTCGAAGCCGTGGAACGCGCCCGGCCAGACGTGGAGTTCGGCCGCGCCGCCGGCCTGCCAGAGGCGGGACGCGTAGGCGACCGTCTCGTCCCGGAAGGTCTCGGCCGAGCCGACGTCGAGGTAGGCCGGCGGCAGCCCGGACAGTTCGGCGGCGCGGGCCGGGGCGGCGTACGGGGAGACCTCCGGACCGCCCCGGGCCGCCCCCAGCAGGGCCGTCCAGGCGGTCTCGTTGGCGGTGCGGTCCCACAGGCCGGTGCCGGTCATCTGATGGCTGGAGAGCGTGTCGTTGCGGTCGTCCAGCATCGGACTCATCAGCAACTGGCCCAGCAGGCGCGGCCCTTGGCGGTCCCGGGTGAGCAGGGTGGCGGCCGCCGCGAGGCCGCCGCCCGCACTGGCACCCGCGACGACGATCCGCGCCGGGTCCCCGCCGATCCCCGCCGCGTGCCCGGCGGTCCAGAGCAGGCCCGCGTACACGTCCTCCACCGGCGCCGGGTGCGGGTGTTCGGGCGCGAGCCGGTAGTCCACCGACACCACCACCGCGCCCAGTTCCCGTGCCCAGTCGAGCGGTACGTCCACCCCGGCCCGGTCGGTGCCGGCCATCATGCCGCCGCCGTGCACGTGGTAGAGCACCGGCAGCGGGGCCGTCGTGTCCACCGGGCGGCAGACCAGCAGCGGGACCCCGGGGGCGCCCGGCGGTCCCGGCACCGCGTGCTCCGCCACCGTGAAGGCGCCGCCCAGGGCGAGGTCCGGCGACCCGGCGCACGTGCCCCGCCGGGCCGCGTCGAGGTCCTCCAGGCGGAACCCGGGCGCGGCCGCCTCCCCGAGCGACGTGAGGCACGCGGCCAGCTCGGGGTCGAACGGGGGCGGGACCAGGGGCACGGCTTCCTCCTCGGGCGGCTGACGCGACACGGCCGTACGGCCATCGTCCGCATACCCCTGACCGGCCCCGGAAGTCGAGCGCGACGCGGAGGCGTACCCCCGGCCGCCGTACACGCGAAAGGGCCGGAGCCCCGGTGGCTCCGGCCCTTCGGCGCGCCCTGGCTCAGGCGGCCGCGGCCTCCGTCGCGGTGCCGTGCAGACGCGCCACGACCTCGGTCAGCTGGGCGGCGACCTCGGCGTCGTCGACCGGGTGGGTCTCGGCGAAGCGGGTCATGGAGCCGGGGATCGACAGCTTGATGTCCTCGATCACCTTGCCGCCGGCGATGCCGACCGACTTGCGGGTGTCGTCCTGCGCCCACACGCCGCCGAACTGGCCGAACGCGGTGCCGATCACGGCGACGGGCTTGCCGCCGAAGGCGCCGGCGCCGTACGGGCGGGACAGCCAGTCGATGGCGTTCTTCAGGACGGCCGGCATGGTGCCGTTGTACTCGGGCGAGAACAGCAGGAAGGCGTCGGCGGCCTGGGCGGCCTCACGCAGGGCCGCGGCCGGGGCCGGGACGCTGCCCTCGACGTCGATGTCCTCGTTGTAGAAGGGCACGTCGGCCAGGCCCTCGAAGAGCACGACCTCGGCGCCCTCGGGGGCGAGCTTGGCGGCCGCCTCGGCCAGCTGACGGTTGTGCGAACCGGCGCGGAGGCTGCCGACGAGCGCGAGGATACGAACAGACATGGGAAAACTCCAGAGGCTGAAACATCGACGTTACGATCCGGACCAAGGTCCGTTTAAATTTCTACCACCCTAACCGGACCGGGGTCCAGTTCTGTTCCCGGTGCTTTACCCTGTCTTCATGTCCAGCGCGCCGCCGCCCTTCCCGAAGCCGCAGGAGCCCTCCGACGCGCCCGCCCTGCTGGAGCTCGGGACGGCCCCCGAGGAGCCCTGCCTGCGTGCCGACGCGGCCCGCAACCGGGCCCGGTTGCTGGAGGCCGCCGCCCGGCTGATCGCGGAGCACGGTGTGGCCGGCGTCACCATGGAGGCCGTCGCGACGGCGGCCCGAGTGGGCAAGGGTACGGTCTTCCGCCGCTTCGGCGACCGCACCGGGCTGCTCATGGCCCTGCTCGACCACTCCGGCCGGCAGCTCCAGGCCGACTTCCTCGGCGGCCCCCCGCCGCTCGGCCCGGGGGCGCCGCCCCTGGAGCGGCTGCGGGCGTTCGGTATCGCGGTGCTCTACCGCTCGGCCGAACAGCTGGAGCTCCAGCTGGCCGCCCAGCCCGAGGCCTGCCGCCGCTTCTCCCACCCCGCGTTGCAGGCGCTGCGTACCCACGTCACCATGCTGCTGCGCCAGATCGTGCCGGACGCCGACTGCGACCTGCTGGCCCAGACCCTGCTGGCCTCGCTCGACCCGGCGCTCATCCACCACCTGACCCGGCAGCGCGGGATGCCCATGTCCCGCATCGAGGCGGGCTGGGTGGACCTGGTGGCGCGGGTGACGCGCACGGACCCGCCCGCCTGAGAAGGGGCCGAACGGCCGTCGATGGTCTCCGAACGGCCTTATGGTGTACGGGAGTTCGTCCAAAAACGAACCAAGGTCCCCCGCCCGTTCCGACCGCGGGCCGCTCTGCCAGGATGCGCTCTGTCATGGTGCAGATACCGAACACTCCCACGAGTGCCGATGTGGCCCGTCTGGCCGGCGTCTCGCGCGCGACCGTCTCCTACGTCCTGAACAACACCAGCGCCGTGCGGATCAGCGAAACCACACGGCGGCGCGTCCACGAGGCCGCGCGGGAACTGGGGTACGTCCCCCACGCGGCCGCCCGCAGCCTGCGCGCCGGACACAGCCGTACGGTTCTCATGCCCGCCCCGGCGATCCCCCTCGGAGCCCTCTACGGCACGTTCCTGAACGAGGTCCAGGGCGCCCTGGGCCGGCTCGACTACACCGTCGTCCAATACGGCTCCATCGGCCTGGAGGGCGACGAAGCCGCGCGCGCCTGGGCCGAGTTGCGGCCCGTGGCCGTGCTGGTGCCCGGCGCCGGGATCGGGCCGCGGGGCGTGGCGATCCTCAAGCGCTCCGGCGCCCGCGCGGTCGTCACGCTCGGCCCCGAACGCGTCGAGGGCGCGCACGCCGTGCTGATGGACCATGGCGCCGTGGGCCGGTGCGCGGCCGCCCACCTGTACGAACGCGGCCGGCGTCGCATCGGGGTCCTCGTACCCGAAGAGCCGGGCCTGGAGGCCTATTCGGGGCCCCGGCTCGCCGGCGCCCGGCAGGCGCTGCGCGACACCGGCGCGACCGTCACCGCGGTGCCGCTCGCCTACACCGAACGGGCCGCCGCCCGACTCGCCGCCCGGTGGCCCGAGTTGGACGCGGTGTTCGCCTACAACGACGAGTACGCCATGCTGCTGATGCGCGCCCTCCAGGACGAGGGGCTGCGCATCCCCGAGGACGTCGCCGTGATCGGCACCGACGACCTGATGCTCGGACGGCTGCTGCGGCCCCGGTTGAGCACCGTCCGCATCGAACTGCCCTCGGGCCGCGACCTTGCCGCCCTGGTCGACCGCGCGGTGCGCGCCCCGGGCGGCGAGCCGGAGGTGCACCGGGTCCTGGGCGCCGAGGTCGTACGACGCGAGTCCACGTGAACCCGGCCCGCCACACCCGGACGGGCTACCGCGCCTGGCCCTCCTGGGCGGCGATGCTCTTGCGGACCTCGTCCATGTCCAGCCGACGGGCCTGGCCGATGACGTCCGCGAGGGCCGCCTCGGGCAGGGCACCCGGCTGGGCGAACACGGCCACCCGGTCCCGCACGATCATCAGTGTCGGGATCGACTGGATGCCGAAGGCCTGCGCCAGCTCCGGCTGCGCCTCGGTGTCCACCTTGCCGAACACCAGGTCCGGGTTGTCCTCGGCGGCCTTCTCGTACACCGGTGCGAACTGCCGGCACGGCCCGCACCAGGACGCCCAGAAGTCGATGAGCACGAACTCGTTGTCCGTGACCGTCTGGTCGAAGTTGTCCTTGGTCAGCTCCACGGTGCTGCTCATGGCCTGGGTCCCTCTTCCTGTGCGGGGTCGTGGCGACGGCAAGAACACGGCCGGTGGGCCGCCTATTCCGGGCACCGCGCACGCGCACCGGATACCCCTCGCGCACCCGGGCGCCCGTGCGGGCGCTCGTACCCATGTGGCCACGGCGCACACCACCCACCAGACTGATCCCATGACGGAAACGACGGAATCGGAAACCATCGCGTACGACGTCGTGGTGCTCGGGGCCGGGCCCGTGGGGGAGAACGTCGCCGACCGCACCCGCGCGGCCGGCCTCACCACCGCGATCGTGGAGAGCGAACTGGTCGGCGGCGAGTGCTCCTACTGGGCGTGCATGCCCAGCAAGGCGCTGCTCAGGCCGGTCATCGCCCGGGCCGACGCCCGCCGGCTGCCCGGCCTCGCCGCGGCGGTCCAGGGCCCCCTCGACACCCCGGCCGTGCTGGAGCGCCGCGACACCTTCACCTCCCACTGGCAGGACGACGGCCAGGCCGACTGGGTGGAGGGCATCGGCGCCGACCTCTACCGCGGCCACGGCCGCCTCGCGGGCCCCCGCACGGTCACCGTCACCGTGTCCGACGGCGGCGTCACCACCCTGACCGCCCGACACGCCGTCGCCGTCTGCACCGGCACCCGCGCCCAGCTGCCCGACCTGCCCGGCCTCGCCGAGGTGCGGCCGTGGACCAGCCGCGAGGCCACCAGCGCGGAGACGGCCCCCGGTCGGCTGGTCATCGTCGGCGGCGGTGTCGTCGCCACCGAGATGGCCACCGCCTGGGCTGCGCTGGGTTCCCGGGTCACCGTGCTGGTACGCGGCAAGGGCCTGCTCGGCCGCATGGAGCCGTTCGCCGGGGAACTGGTCGCCGAGGCCCTCGCCGAGGCCGGCGTGGACGTGCGCACGGGCGCCTCCGTCGCGTCCGTCACCCGGGAGAACGGCGCCGTGGTGGTCCTCACTCGAACGGGTGAGCGGTTCGAGGCGGACGAGATCCTCTTCGCCACCGGACGCGTGCCGCAGACCGACGACATCGGCCTGGACACCGTCGGCCTGGAACCGGGCGGCTGGCTGGAGGTCGACGACACGCTGCTGGTCAACGGCACCGACTGGCTGTACGCCGCCGGCGACGTCAACCACCGCGCGCTCCTCACCCACCAGGGCAAGTACCAGGCCCGCATCGCCGGTGCCGCCATCGGCGCCCGCGCGACCGGCGCGCCGCTGCTCGGCGGGCCGTGGGGCGCGCACGCGGCCACCGCCGACCACGAGGCCGTACCCCAGGTCGTGTTCACCGATCCCGAGGCCGCCGCGGTCGGCCTCTCCCTCGCCGAGGCGGAACAGGCCG
The DNA here is from genome assembly GCF_053598955.1 of Streptomyces sp. NPDC001056. Taxonomy (NCBI): domain Bacteria; kingdom Bacillati; phylum Actinomycetota; class Actinomycetes; order Kitasatosporales; family Streptomycetaceae; genus Streptomyces; species Streptomyces sp. NPDC001056. The sequence continues at coordinate 264,854 of NZ_JBSFLI010000005.1, forward strand.
GCCACCGCGTCCGCGCGGTCGACGTCGAGTTCTCCTCCGTCGCCGGGGCGGCCCTGTACGGCGACGGCTACAAGGGCCGCGCCCGCATGGTCGTGGACCTGGAGGACGAGATCCTGCGCGGCGTCACCTTCGTCGGCCCCGGCGTCGGCGAACTCATCCACTCGGCCACGCTCGCCGTCGCGGGCCATGTCCCGATCAGCCGGCTGTGGCACGTGGTCCCGTCGTATCCGACGCTCAGCGAGGTGTGGCTGCGGCTGCTGGAGGCGTACCGGGACAACTGACGGGGATCCAGCGGCCTTCTGGGCCGCTGACGGGGCTGGGCGGACGCGGGCGCGGCCCGGGGGCGGTGGCGGTCGGGCCGGTCCGCCGTGTGGTGTGATGGGGGCTTTCCGGAGCGCGCGGACAACGGGGGGCGTATGCAGGACCGACGGCTGCACGGGGGGCTGGGCGCGGTGGCGGGCCTGGCCTCGGCGGTGCTCGCGGCCATGGTGCTGGGCAGGGCGTGGGACGCCTGCGACGCGGGGGTGAACAACGCGGCCGACAGCGGGTTCCTGCTGTACCTGTTCATACCGGGGCTCTGGGTGGTGCTGCTGCTGTGCTGGGCGGCCGTGGGCGCGCTCCCGGGAAACCGGCCCCTTCCCCGTTTTCTTGCCCGCGCGGTGGTGTTCCTCGCCGTTCTCTGGTGCGCGCTGTCGCTGTTCTGGGGCGGCAGGACGTACGACTGCCCCGGCGGCGTACCGCCCTGGTGGCCGGGACTCCTGCCGGCCCCGGGCTTCTGACGCACGGGGGGTGACGTCCGACATGCGGCGGGATCAGGGCAGTTCGAAGCCGAGGGCGTCGGCCGCCGCGGCCGGGGTCGGCTGGGACCACAGGGCCGCGACCGCCTCGTTGGTGGACAGGGAGCGCGGGTCGGCGCGGTCGAGGTAGAGCACGCCGTCGAGGTGGTCCGTCTCGTGCTGCACGATGCGGGCGGGCCAGCCGGTGAACACCTCGTCCACCGGGTTCCCGTGCTCGTCCTGGGCGCGCAGCCGCACCTCGGCGTGCCGGGCCACCACCGCCTGCCAGCCGGGCACGCTGAGGCAGCCCTCGAAGAACGCGGCGCGCGCGGTGCCGACCGGTTCGTACGAGGGGTTGACCAGCACCCGGAAGGGCTGCGGGCGGCGGCCCCGGACCGCGGCGATCTCCTCCGGCACGGGTGCGGGGTCCTCCAGGACCGCGATCCGCAGCTCCACGCCGACCTGTGGCGCGGCGAGGCCCACGCCGGGGGCCGCGTGCATGGTCAGGCGCAGGGCCTCGACGAAGCGGGCCAGCAGCGCGGGGCCGAGCCGGCCGTCGTACGGCTCGGTGGGGCGGCGCAGCACCGGCCGCCCCGCGGCGACGATGGGCAGGGGGCCGCCGGCGGCGAGGAGTTCCTCGACCCGTTCGGCGAGGGGCGCGTGATCACGGTCAAGTGCCATCGCGCCAGGATGCCACGGGGGCACACCCGGCACGAGGCGCGCGGCTCAGGGACGCGGGAAGTCGCCCGCGAGCGCGGAGGCGATCCGCAGGTGCTGCTCCGCCTCCTCGTGCCGCGACTGCCGCTCCAGCGTGCGGCCCAGCAGCAGACGCGCGTAGTGCTCCACCGGGTCGCGCTCCACGATCACCCGCAGCTGGTCCTCGGCACGCCGCAACTGCGCGGAGTGGTAGTACGCCCGTGCCAGCAGCAGCCGGGGCCCGGTCTGCTCCGGTACCTCCTCCACCAGCCCGGTGAGCACTCGCGCCGCCCCCGCGTAGTCCTTGGCCGCGAAGAACGCCCTGGCCCGCTCCCAGCGCTCGGCGGGGGTGCCGTGGTCGTAGTACGTGGTCTCCACTTGTGACCTCCTTCGCCGCGCACAACCGACCGGGTTGGTTCAATATTCCACTACCTGTGTCCGGGTGTCCTGACACCGGTCGCTCTTGCGCCCCCGGCCCCCTGAAACCGGTGGAATTGATAATCTTTCACCTTCGCATTCCCTGTCCGCAGTGCCGAAGGAGAATGACGCATGGGCGTTCTGGAGACGATCCACGGCCCGCAGGACCTGAAGAAGCTCGATGCCGCGGAGTTGGCAACGCTGGCCGGCGAGATCCGCGAGTTCCTCGTCGACGCCGTCTCCCGCACGGGCGGCCACCTGGGCCCGAACCTGGGCGTCGTCGAGCTGACCATCGCGCTGCACCGGGTCTTCGAGTCCCCGAAGGACCGCATCGTCTTCGACGTCGGCCACCAGACCTATGTGCACAAGCTGCTGACCGGCCGCCAGGACTTCTCCCGGCTCCGCAAGGAAGGCGGCCTCTCCGGATACCCCAGCCGTGCCGAGTCGCCCCACGACATCGTGGAGAACCAGCACGCCTCCGCCGCCCTGAGCTGGGCCGACGGCATCGCCAAGGCCGACCGCCTCATCGGCCGGCGCGACCGCTCGGTCGTCGCGGTCGTCGGCGACGGCGCGCTCACCGGCGGCATGACCTGGGAGGCGCTGAACAACATCGCCGCCGACAAGACCCTCCCCCTGGTCATCGTGGTCAACGACAACGGCCACTCGTACAACCCCACCATCGGCGGCCTCGCCTCCCATCTGGCCGCCCTGCGCACGACCGACGGCTACGAGCAGTTCCTGGAGCGCACCAAGGCCGTCCTCGACCGCACGCCGATCGTCGGCCGCTCGGTCTACGACGCGCTGCACGGCGCCAAGAAGGGCCTGAAGGACTTCATCGCCCCCCAGGGCATGTTCGAGGACCTCGGACTGAAGTACGTCGGCCCGATCGACGGCCACGACACCGAGGCCCTGGAGTCCGCGCTGTCCCGCGCCAAGCGCTTCGGCGGCCCGGTCATCGTGCACTGCATCACCGAGAAGGGCCGCGGCTACAGCTTCGCCGAGGAGTCCGACGAGCGCTTCCACCAGGTCAAGGTCATCGACCCCGACACCGGCAGGCCGGTCTCCGTCGCGGGCAAGGACTGGACCACCGTCTTCGGCGAGGAACTGGTCCGTCTCGGCAGCGAGCGCGACGACATCGTGGCGATCACCGCGGCGATGCAGAGCTCCACCGGCCTCGCCCCCTTCGCCGAGCGCTTCCCCGACCGCTTCTTCGACGTCGGCATCGCCGAGCAGCACGCCGCCGCCTCCGCGGCCGGCCTCGCCACCGCCGGACTCCACCCGGTCGTCGCCGTCTACGCCACCTTCCTGAACCGCTGCTTCGACCAGCTCCTGATGGACGTGGCCCTGCACCGCTGCCCGGTGACCTTCATGCTCGACCGCGCGGGCATCACCGGCGACGACGGCGCCTCCCACAACGGCATGTGGGACATGGCCGTGCTCCAGGTCGTCCCCGGCCTGCGCATCGCGGCGCCCCGCGACGCCGGCCAGCTGCGCGCCCAGATGCGCGAGGCCGTCGAGGTGGCGGACGGACCCACGGTGGTGCGCTACTCCAAGGGCACCGTCGGCCCCGAGGTCGCCGCCGTCGGCAGCGTCGCTGGCATGGACGTGCTCCGCGGCTCCGCCGAGGACGGCACCGACGTCCTCGTCGTCTCCGTCGGCGCGCTCGCCCCCATGTGCCTGGAGGTCGCCGACCGCCTCGCCGAGCAGGGCATCGGCGCCACCGTCCTCGACCCGCGCTGGATCAAGCCGGTGAACGCGGCCCTGCCCGGCATCGCCGCCCGCCACCGGCTCGTCGTCACCGTCGAGGACGGGGTGCGGGCCGGCGGTGTCGGCGCCGCCGTCGCACAGGCCCTGCGCGATGCCGAAGTGGACGTCCCCGTGCGGGACTTCGGCGTCCCCGCCGAGTTCCTCGACCATGCCGAACGCGGCCGCGTGCTCGCCCGCGTCGGCCTCACGGCCGCGGACGTCGCCCGCCGCGTCTCGGGCGTCTTCGCCGGCCTGGGCCGCGACGAACGCGACGAGATGGTCTTCCCCGGCTGAGCCGACGGACCCGCCCCAGCGGCCCGCAGCGGTGCCGGGGTCCCTACGGACGCCGGCACCGTACGCGCGGCCGCGCCTCACCGGTGGATCGGCAGCGGCGTCGTCTCCACCAGCCGCCGCCCCGTCCCGCCCCACCGCAGCGCGATGATCTCCGCCATGACGGCCACCGCCGTCTCCTCCGGCGTGCGCGCCCCGAGATCGAGCCCGATGGGCGAGGACAGCCGGGCGAGTTCCGCCTCGCTCATCCCCTCCTCGCGCAGCCGCCGCAACCGGTCCTCATGGGTACGACGGCTGCCCATCGCGCCGATGTAGCGGGCGGGTGTGCGCAGCGCCCGCTGGAGCAGCGGCACGTCGAACTTCGGGTCATGGGTGAGGACGCAGATCACCGTGTTCTCGTCCACGTCGGTCGACTCCAGGTACCGGTGCGGCCAGTCGACCACAAGCTCGTCCGCGTCCGGGAAGCGGCGGCGCGTGGCGAAGACCGGGCGGGCGTCGCAGACCGTGACGTGGTAGCCGAGGAACTTGCCGATCCGGGCCACCGCGGACGCGAAGTCGATGGCGCCGAACACCAGCATCCGCGGCGGCGGCGCGAAGGACTCCACGAACACGGCGACGTCGTCGCGCCGCTCCTCGCCCGCCCGTCCCATGCGCACCACAGCGGTGCTGCCCCGCGCCAGCAGCCCCCGCGCCCGCTCGGCGACGGCGGAGTCGAGGCGGGCGTCACCGAGCGTGCCCTCCGCGCCGGCCGGCGTGACGATCATCTGACCGGTGGGCGCTGCTGTGGGATCCGGCTCCGCGCCACCGTCCTCGTCGGGCAGCGGCGACACCACCGCCACCGGCCGCCCCGTCCCGATCGCCTCCAGCACCCCCGGCAGCCCGGGAAAGCGTCCCGCGCCCGCCGGCCGCACCAGGATCTCGATGATCCCGCCGCAGGTCAGGCCGACCGCGAGCGCGTCGTCGTCGCTCACCCCATACGTCACGAGCACGGCCTCGCCGGTCTCCAGGACCTCGCTCGCCAGCTCGTACACCGCGCCCTCGACACAGCCGCCCGAGACACTCCCGATCACCTCGCCGTCCTCGGCGACCGCGAGCGAGGAGCCCGCCTGGCGGGGCGCCGACTTCCAGGTCCGCACGACCGTCGCCACCGCGAACCGCCTGCCCGACGCACTCCAGGAGGAGAGGCCCTCCGCGATGTCCCGCATCCGTGTGCCTCCTTCGGCAGCGTCCACCACCGCACACCCCGACGGGTACCCGCTCGGGCGTCCGCGCAGGCGTACGGGCGCCCGGACCCCGGCGGCCGGCCCCGGTCCGAACCCCGCCGCAGCCCCGTTCACCCGCCCGGCGTCCGGACCGTGCGAACACCCTCCGCCGCATGTCAGCCCGTCCGGGCGGAGGCCCACTGATCTTTGGACAACGCGCCCGACGCGCCCGACCGCCCGCCGGGTGAGAGGGGAGTGCGGCACGCAGGTTCCCGCTCCGTTCGAGTACCAGCGGGTGGGCACGGTGGGCGAGGCGGTCGCGCTCCTGGACCGGCTCGGTGACACCGCCCGGCTGGTGGCCGGGGGCACAGCCTCATCCCGATGATGAAACTCGGGCTGGCCAATTTCGAGTACCTGATCGACATCGACGAGCTGCACGACGAACTGGGCCACATCCGCGTCGAGCCCGGTCTGATCCGCATCGGCGCGATGACCCGGCACCGCGAACTGCTGGAGTCCGGCGAACTCGCCACCGCCTTCCCGATCTTCCGGGACGCCGAACGGGTGATCGCCGACCCGGTCGTGCGCAACCGCGGCATCCTCGGCGGTTCCCTGTGCCAGGCGGACCCCTCCGAGGACCTCTCGGCGGTGTGCACCACGCTGGACGCGCCCTGTGTGATCCGCGGGACGGACGGCGAGCGGGTCGTCTCCATGGAGGACTTCCACCAGGGGCCGTACGAGACCGCCGTCGGCGACGCGGAGATCCTCACCGAGGTCCGCTTCCCGGTCCGCCCGCGCGGGTCCAGCGCCTATGAGAAGGTCGAGCTGCGCGCCGGGGACTGGGCGGTCGCCTCGGCGGGCGCGGCCGTCCGGCTGGACGAGGCCGGGCTGATCGCCGACGCACGGGTCGGCCTCGCCGCCGTCGGACCGAACACCGCCGGCATTCCCGGGATCGCGGACGCCCTGTGCGGACGGCCGCCCGCCGAGCAGCTGTGGGAGCGGGTCGGTGCCATCGCCGCCGAGGCATGCTCCGGCCGGGTCCCGCACGCCCGGGACGCATACCGCGGGCGCCCCTGTCCAGGGGCCTTGCGGCCCTCAAGTTTTTCCCGACAGGCCCCTGTGCCCGCCGCCCGCGGATGACGATGATCAGCGCATGGGGAGAAGGGAAATCCAGGAGTGATCGCCGTCGTCGGACATCCGGATCTCACCGTGCCGACGCTGGCGCTCCTGGAGGAGGAGCTGCGCACCCGGCTGGCCGACCGTGCCCGCACCGGGCGCGCCGGGCTGGTACGGGCCGGCAAGGGCCTGCCCGTGGCGTTCGGACGCGCCGCGCGCAAGGCGGGGCTGGCCCTGGTGACGGTGCTTCCGTCCCTCAGCGGGGTGCCCGCGTACGTCGCCGAGCCCGACCGCAAGGCGGCCGGCGAGCTGCTGTTGCTGTCGCAGATGGTGCGCCTGGTCGAGTACGACCCCGGCGACCGCGCCTCCTGCATCACCGCCGACGAGGCCCTGGTCCGCTCCTGCGCCCGGCTGCTGGCCGTCTGGGACGGGTCACCGTCCAACGGCCGTGACGCGACCGCCCACTTGGTGGCCTACGCCCGCAGCCACGGCGTGGACGTCGAGGTGCTGTGGCCGCGCGGCGCCGAGCACCGGGACGCCCTATCCGCCGGGGTGCCGGGCACCTGCGGTCTCACAGGTCGTTCCCCGCGTACGACAGATTGAAGCTCTTGTTGGTCAGCGGGAAGTCCGGCACGATCGTGTCGGCCAACGCGACCGGCAGCGCGGGCCAGTTGAAGAAGGACGGGTCGACCGGCTTGACCCGGCTCAGCGTGCCGTCGGGGGCGAGTTCGACCCGGGTCGCGATGGTGCCGCGCCAGCCCTCCACCAGGCCCACCCCGCTGCCGGGCCCCGTCCCCGGAACCGGCGGCGTGCCCAGCGCGGTGACCGGCCCGGCGAGATCGTCCGCGCACCGTCCGATCGTCGCGAGGGAGTCGTCGGTCTCCGCCACCCGCACCAGGAAACGGGCCAGCACATCGCCGCCGCCGCGCACGGCGGTCTCCGCCGCGTCGTGGTCGAGGAACGGGTGGGCGATCCGGGCGTCGTACGCGAGGCCGCTGGCGCGCGCCACATAGCCGAGGCAGCCGATCTCCCGGGCGGCGTCGACGGGCAGTACGGCGGTGCCGGTGAAGCGGTCGCGGACGGTGGAGTGGCCGAGGGCGAGGGCGGCGATCTCGCGGACGTCCTCGCCGATCGCCCTCAGCCGCCGTACGTCCGGCACGGAGCGCAGGACCGCGCCGCCGGGCACGATGCCGCCGCGCAGCAGCCGGTGGCCGGTGACCTCCCGGTTCAGGCGCAGGAGCTGCTCGCGGACGCGCTGGGCGTGGGCGTTGAGGATGCCGTGGCCGACGTCGTTGCAGAGCATGCCGAGGTCGGCGACGTGGTTGTGGACCCGTTCCAGTTCGAGGAGCAGGGCGCGGGCGCGCCGGGCCTCGGCCGGCACCTCGGCGCCGGTGGCCTCCTCGACGGCCAGACAGTAGGCGAGGGCATGGCCGACGGCCGTGTCGCCGCTGATCCGCTCGGCCAGCGGCAGTCCGGCCGCGATGGTCCGGCCCTGGAACAGCTTCTCGACGCCCTTGTGCACGAACCACAGCCGGGCCTTGAGCCGCAGGATGGTCTCGCCGACCACGGAGAACCGGAAGTGGCCCGGCTCGATCAGCCCCGCGTGCACCGGCCCGACCGGGATCTCGTACACGCCGTCGCCCTCGACCTCGATGAAGGGGTACGGCCCCTCCTGCTCCCCGAAGGGCGGCGGGGGCCCGGCGTCGGGGTCCATCGGGTACCAGCCGCGCGGCCAGTGGAAGTGCCGTACCAGACGCCGGGGCAGCGGATGCCCGAGCGGCACGACGCCGAACAGATCGCGCATCTCCCGCTCGAACCGGCCCGCCGGGTACGAGAGATGGGCCAGCGTCGGCAGCTCGGGACGGCCGGGGTCGAGGCGGACGTGGAGTTCGGTGCGGGTGTCGGGCGGCCCACAGACGAACAGGTACACCACGCGGATGCCGAGCCTGTCCTGGTGTGCGGCGACGAGGGCGAGCCGGTGTCCCCCGGCCAGCAACTCCGCTGCTTTGAGGGGGAGTTGTGAGGGTGTGACGAGTTCCGTGGTGCGCATCGGGTCAGCGCCCTCCGATCGCGCCGGCGGCGGCGCCCAGCAGGCCGGTGAGGGGCCCGGTGGCGGTGCCCAGGACCGCGCAGGCCGCCAGGGCGAGGAGCAGGGGCCACATGCCTTTCTCGCGAGGCTCCTTCGGCCTGTCGGGCGCCCGGCCGAGGAGCATATGGGCGGTACGGGCCGCGAGCGCGGTGAACGCGGTGAGCACCAGCAGCAGGGCCGTGGCCGTCGCCCAGGCGAGCCCGGTCCCGGCGGCGAAACCGGCGCGGGCGATGCCGAGTTCGGAGGCGAAGAGGCCGAACGGCGGGAAGCCCAGCAGCGCGGCCATCGCGCAGCCGAACACCCCGCCCGGCAGCGGCGCCCGGCCGAGCAGCCCCCGGATCCGGCCGATGCGCGAGGTACCGGTCAGCTGCAGGATCCGGCCCGAGGCGCAGAACGCGGCCGACTTGGCCAGCCCGTGCCCGGCGATGTGCAGCAGCGCGGCCGACAGGGCGAGGGGACTCCCGACCGCCGCGGCCAGGGCGATCAGGCTCATGTGCTCCATGCTGGAGTAGGCCAGCATCCGCTTGTGGTCGCGCTGGGCCAGCAGCAGCCCGGTGGCGAGGGCCAGGGTGAACAGGGCGATCCCGGCCAGCAGCACCCGGGTGAAACCGGCGCCGAGGGCGGCGTCGGCGATCACCCGGTAGCGCAGGATCGCCGAGAACGCCACGGACAGCAGCACCCCCGACATCAGCGCGGAGACCGGCGCGGGTGCCTGGCTGTGCGCGTCCGGCAGCCAGGCGTGCAGGGGGACCAGCCCCGCCTTGGCGCCGAAACCGAGGACGATCAGCGTGATGCCGAGCCGGGTGACCGCCGGGTCCAGGCGGTCGGCGTGGGCGACCAGCGTGGGCCAGTCCAGCGCCCAGGACTCGGCGACGCCCGCCTGCCGGGCCGCGTAGTAGACCAGCACCGTGCCGAGGAAGGCGAGCGCGATGCCCGCCGAGCAGATCACCACGTACTTCCACGCGGCCTCCACCGAGGCGCGGGTGCGGCGGTGGCCCACCAGGAAGGCCGTCACGATGGTCGTGGCCTCGACCGCCACCCACAGCACTCCCAGGTTGGCGGTCACCACGGCCAGAGACATCGCGGCCAGGAACGCCTGCACCAGTAGCTGATACCGCCACGCCGTACGACGGCTCGCGCGCCCGGCGGCGCGCTCACCCGCGAGGTACGCGGGCGCCGACGCGCACGCGATCAGCGCGACGGCGCCCACGACCAGCAGCATCCAGGCACTGAGGGCGTCGGCCCGCAGCAGCCCGGAGCAGGCGGTCAGCGGGCCCGTACGCAGGACCCGGTCGGCGAGGAGGGCTCCGCAGAGGAGGATCACGAGGGGGGAGAGGAGACCGGCCCGGACGGCGGGCCGGCGTCGCGGGAAGTACGGGGAGTGCGGGGGCTCTTGCCGCACGAGGGGTCGTCCGGCCGGTGACCCGGTGGCCTGGCCGGGGAGCACTCCCGCCGGACCCCCGGACACCCCCACCCCCACCGGCTCCGGGGTCCGCACCCGCACCGGGACCGGTCGGAGCGACCGTACCGGGGTGAGCGCGTACGCGGCCGCCGCCAGCAGCGGTACGGCGGCGGGCGCGGTGAGCAGGACGGCGGCGGTCGGCGTCGCGTTCATCAGTCGTGCAGCTCCCGCAGGTCGTCGATGTCGGTCGTGCCGAAGGCCGCCCGCATCCGGGTGGTGAGGATCTGCAGCACCAGCACCGCCAGCAGCACATCGAAGGAGACGCCCAGTTCGACGATGAGCGGCACACCGGACGTGGCGAGGAAGGCGGTGGCGGTGATGCCGTTGTCCAGCAGCAGGAACCCGACCACCTGGGCGAGCGCCCGGCGACGGGTCACCAGCACGAAGAACCCGGTCAGCACGACCGTGAGGCCCACCGGCAGCGCACGGGTGGCCGGGGTCGCGTCGAGCAGGATCAGCGGCCGGGACACCGCGCAGGCGAGGAGGGTGAGCAGGGCCGCGGTCAGCAGCGAGGCCGCCGTGTTGACCAGCGGCCGGGTCTCGCGCCCCTCCTCACCGCCCCGGTCGGCGGACAGCGCGGCCGGCGTGCGCCGCATCAGGTACGGCAGGACGCCCGCCCGCAGCAGGCCGATGCCGAGACCCGCCCCGACCAGGTCCCACCGCCGCTCGTGCGCGCCGAGCAGGACGGCGACCGCGGCCAGGGCCACCCCCTGGAGGGCGAACACCCGGATGATCGCAGCGAGTTCGCGTCGCCACAGCACCAGAACGGCCGCCAGCAGAAAGACGCCGCAGGCCAGATCGAGGAGCCGCGTGTACGGGCCGCCGCTCATGACGCTCCGTTCAGGAAGTACGAGGCCGACACCGCGAGCAGCGCCAACAGGAAGGAACCCGCGAGGAGTTCCGGCACCCGGAACAGCCGCACCTTCGCCCAGCACACCTCGGCGGCCGTGAGCAGCGCGCCCAGCACGGCCACCTTCAGCGCGAACAACGCCAGGGCAACGGCCAGCGCGGCCCAGGACGCGCCGGTGGCGATGCCCCACGGCACGGACAGCGAGGACAGCAGCCCCAGCAGCAGCGTCAGCCGCATCTGGGCGCCCAGTTCGACCAGCGCGAGGTCGGGGCCCGCGTACTCCAGCACCATCGCCTCGTGGATCATGGTGAGTTCGAGGTGGGTGGCGGGGTTGTCGACCGGGATGCGGCCGGTCTCGGCGAGCACCGCGACCGCCAGCGCGGCGATGGCGAGGAGTCCGGCGGGGGAGGCCGGCCGCGCCGACTGACCGGCCGCGCCGGAGACGATGGCCGGGATGTTGGTGGTCCCGGCCGGCATCGACAACGCGAACACCGAGAGCAGGATGGTCGGTTCGACCAGCGCCGCGACGGTCATCTCCCGGGACGCGCCCATCCCGCCGAACGCCGTGCCGGTGTCCAGGCCCGCCAGCGCGAGGGCGAGCGTGCCGAGCGCGAGCAGCGCCACCACCAGGATCAGGTCCGCGTGCCCGCTCACCGGCGTCGCGGTGGACAGCAGCGGCACCAGCGCGGCGGCCACCACCGTGGTGGCGACCAGCAGCGCGGGCGCGGCCCGGAAGGCGGGCCCGGTCCCGGCCGGTGTGACGGGCTCCTTGCGCAGCAGTTTGCGCGTGTCCCGCCAGGGCTGGAGCACTCCGGCCCCGGCCCGGCCCTCCAGCCGGGCCCGCACCAGCCGCATCCACCCCGTCAGCAGCGGCGCCCCGGCCACCACGGCCACGACCTGGCCGGCGACGGCCGCGTACCCGGTCCCGTTCCTCACCAGCCCACCGCCAGCACCGACAGCAGGACCACCAGCCCCGCGAAGCCATAGCCGAGATACACATGCACGCTGCCGCCCGCGAGCCGCCTGGCCGCCCGTCCGATGCCGGCCAGCCCCGCCGACACCGGTTCGTACAGCCGGTGTTCGATCCGGTCGGGCACCCGGTGCCGGAACCGGACCCGTTCCACCAGGTACGTCGACTCGCGCACCGGGGTGACGTCCACGTCCTGCTCCGGCGCGAGCACATCGTCGAAGACCCGTTGCAGCGGCTCGGCGAACGAGGTCGCCGTGTACGCCATGCGCGGCGTCGGCGCCCCGCCCCCGCAGTCCCACAGCCGTGCGCCGACCCGGCGCCGGCGGCCGCGGAGCCGGGGCAGCCCGGTCGCGAGCACCAGCGCGGCGGTGAGGGCGGCCGCCACCCACAGCGGGGACAGCGAGGCGGAGACGCCGGTCAGACGCACCCCGAGCCCGCCGCCGGTCACGGCGCCCGTCCCGGGCAGTCGCACCGCCTCCACCGCCCGGTCGAGACCGTCGCCGAGCAGCCCCGGCGCCACCGCGAGCGCCACCGTGCCCACCGCGAGCAGGGCCATCCCGGCCAGCATCGGGGGCGGTGCCTCGCGTGCCGCGGCGGCCCGTTCGTCGCGCGGGCGGGCGAAGAACGCGACCCCGAGCGCCTTGACGAACACGGCGGCGGCGATCCCGGCCGACAGCGCGATCAGCGCCACCGACAGGGGCAGCACGACGGCGACCGCGACCCCGGGCACCTTTATTCCGTGCATCAGGGACTGGAGCAGCAGCCACTCGCCGGTGAAGCCGTTGCCGGGCGGGAGCGCCACGGCGCCGAGCGCGGCCACCGCGAAGAAGGCGGCCGTGACGGGCATCCGGGAGCGCAGACCGCCCAGCCGGTCCAGGTCGCGCAGCCCCGTGGCGCGCAGCACGGACCCGGCCGCGCAGAACAACAGGGATTTGAAGGCGGCGTGGTTGACGAGATGCAGCAGCGCCGCGGCGAGCGCCAGCGCGGCCAGCGGACGGTCGCCGTCGGCCGCGAACAGCCCGCACGCGCCGACGCCGACGAGGACGAGGCCCATGTTCTCGACGGTCGAGTACGCCAGCAGTCGCTTGAGGTCGGACGCCATCGCCGCCTGGAGGATGCCGTGGACGGCGCTGAGCCCGCCGAGCGCCAGCAGCCCCAGCCACCACCACGCCGGGCCGCCGCCCAGCAGGTCGAGACCGGTGCGGACGAGGCCGTAGACGCCGAGGCCGGCCATGGCGGCGCTCATCAACGCCGAGACGGGGCTGGGCGCTTCGGGATGGGCCCGGGGCAGCCAGGCGTGCAGCGGCACCGCGCCCGCCTTCGACACGAACGCCGTCGCCACAGGTGCGAAGACCAGTCCGCGCGCGGCGGGGGAGAGGAGGTGCGCGCCGGTCCGCAGCGCGGTGAAGGTCTCGCCGTGCGCCTTCGCGGCGAACAGCGCGAACCCGGCGAGCAGCAGGACCAGGCCGAGATGGGTCATCACCGCGTACCGGACACCGGCCTGCCGCACGGTCGGGCGCTCGGCGTGCTCGGCGAGGACCAGCGACAGCGAGCCCAACGCCATCAGCTCCCACAGCACCAGGAACGTGGACACCGACGCGGCCACCGGGACGAGGACGAGGGACAGCGCGAACAGCGGCAGCACCGCCTGCGCGGTCCGCGAGCCGAGGGCGCCCGGCCCGTGCCCGGCCGCGTACCCGATGCCGTACACCCCGACCGCCGCCACGACCGCGCCCGCGACGGCCATGAACAGCCCCGCCAGGGCGTCCACCGCCACCCGCGTCCCGGTCAGCGGCAGCAGCCCGGGGAACACGGCCGCCCAGCGCCCGCCGCCGAGCGCGGCCACGCCCGCCGCCGCGCCGCTCACCCCGGCACCGGCGGTCAGCGCGCCGACGGCCACGACCCGCGGCCGGTACGGCAGCACGACGCCCGCCAGCGCGCCCGCGCCGCCCAGCGCGGTGGCCGTCGTCAGGGCGGCCGGGATCACGTTCACCGCCCGGTCACCCGGCGCAGCGCGGCCACGATCGCCGCCGGCTCCGGCGGGCACCCGGGCACCGCGAGATCCACCGGTACGACCTCGCCGACCGCGCCCTCGACGCCGTACCCGCCGGCGAACTCCCCGCAGTCGATCGCGCAGTCGCCGACCGCGACCACCAGCCGTGGTTCGGCCATCGCGGCCAGCGTCCGGCGCAGCGGCCCGGCCATGTTCCGGGTCACCGGACCGGTCACCAGGGCCACGTCCGCGTGCCGGGGCGAGGCCACCAGGCGGGCGCCGTAGCGCTCGGCGTCGTACACCGGGTTGAAGGCCGCGGCGATCTCGATCTCACAGCCGTTGCAGGAGCCCGCGTCCACGCAGCGCACCTGTGCCGAGCCGCCCAACCTCCGTGCGTTCTCGGGCGGTTGCCCGTCAGGACGGGGTGGGGCGGGCTCGGCGATCCGCCCGGTGCTCCGGATCTTGCGCAACAGGCCCATGAACCTCTCCCGGCTGCTGATGAGGGCTTTCGCCGGACCCAACAGGGGAAGGAGTGGCCGGAGTTACGCGGTTTTCCGAGTGCTTTGCCTGGTTTCGGTAGCTTTTGCCGCCGGATGGGGGTTCCGTCGAGAGAAGCAGACCGGGAACAGGCCGTCTACGCCCGCGGACCGGCCCCCGGCCGGCCCGCGCGCAGATCGGCGAGCAGCTCCGCCTGGTCCGCGAGGACACCGGACAGGATCGTCCGTGCCACCCGCAGCAGTTCGGCCACGTGGGGGCTGGTCAGGGAGTAGTGGACGGTCGAGCCCTCCTTGCGGGTCCTGACCAGGTTGGCGCGGCGCAGCACGGCCAACTGCTGGGAGAGGTGGGCGGGTTCGATGCCCACCTCGGGCAGCATCTCCGCGACCGCGTGCTCCCGTTCGCCGAGCAGCTCCAGGACCCGGATGCGCGCCGGATGCCCGAGCGTCTTGAAGAACTCGGCCTTCAGCCGATACAGCGGCGTACTCACCGCATCCACCCCTTTGTACCGGTCAGGCACACGCGCCCCGTCCTCCCGCACGCGTGAGGCGGCCGTTCAGGCCTTCTTGACCACGCTGGACTTCAGCTGCATGGCCCCGAAGCCGTCGATCTTGCAGTCGATGTCATGGCCGTCCACGCCGTCCACGAGCCGGATGTTGCGGACCTTGGTGCCCGCCTTGATGCCGGAGGGGCTGCCCTTCACCTTGAGCGCCTTGACCACGGTCACGGTGTCGCCGTCGGCGAGCACGTTGCCGACCGCGTCCCGGACGACCCGGCCCTCCTCGGCGGCCGCGCCCGAGGACGCCGACCACTCGTGGCCGCACTCGGGGCAGACGAGCAGCGCGCCCATCTCGTAGGTGAACGTGCCCGAGCAGGCGGGGCAGGCGGGGAGGTTGTCGCTCATGGAACTCTTTCTGGAGGGTGGGTCGAAAGGGATCGTACGCAGGCCGGTTCCGGCGCGGGTACGCGGGTCAGGAGGCGGGGTCCGGCCAGCCGTCGGTGCGCCACTCCTGGCGTTCGTCGTCCGGCGTGGACGAGCCCCGGCCGTGGGCGGCGAGCGCGGCGGCCAGGTCGCAGTGGACCGGGATGTCCGGGCAGTCGCCGACCGGGACCAGGGAGCCGTCGGCGGGTATGGCGGCCAGCTCCAGGCCGCGCCCGGAGGCGGCGAGCATGCGGGCGGCCTCGGTGATGGCCACCTGGCCCTCCGCGGACCAGTTGCGCAGCTCGGTCAGGTCGAGGACGACCGGCCCGGTGCCGCGCGCGACGACCCAGCCGATGGCGCCGTTGAAGCGGCGTACGGCGTCCGGGCCGAGGTAGCCGGCGACGGAGAGGATGCCGAGATCCTGCTCGATGGTGTAGCGCCAGTCGATGGTCATGCGGCGGCAACTTCCTTGTGCGGGGGAGGAGGGGGAGGCGTGGTCCGGCGGTTCCGCGCGGTTCCTACAGGGGCAGGGTGATCCAGATGCTCTTGCCCTCGCCGTCGGCGTCCGCGCGGACCACCGCGGTGCCGCCGAGGCCGAGGACCAGCTCCATCACGGTGGCGAGGCCCCCCGGTCCGGTGGGCGCGGTGCGCAGGTGGGGCTGGTAGGGGTGGCGGTCGTGCACGGCGAAGGCGAAGCAGTCGTGGGCGGCCGCGTAGATCACGGTGACCTCGGGGGAGACCTCGGCCGCGTGCCGGACGCTGTTGGTGACCAGCTCGCTGAGGATCAGCAGCGCCGGGTCCACGACGTGGTGGCGCAGCCCGATGCCCCATTCCACGAAGGTCTGTTCGGCGGTCTCCCGGGCGACGCGCACCGCCTTCGGGACGGTGGGCAGGGTGAGCACATGGCGGTGGGGGAGGGTCTGCAGGGCCTGGGACATCATCGCTCCGTCGGGCCGGGGCGGTGCCCCGTCGTGGCCGTCTCGTTCATCGGACGACTTCCTCGGTGGGTGTCGAGGGCGTCGAGGCGGTCCGCTGGGCCGGGAACGCGGGCACGACGCCCTCAAGATGGCCACGGGCCGCCTGGATCGCCTCGGGGGTGGTGGCGTAGTCCTGGCCGTCGGGCCGCAGCAGCTCCAGCGCGCCGACCGAGTCGAGGACGCGCCGCTGTCCGGGCCGTATGCCGGAGGCAAGGACGACGATGCCGCGCCGGCGCAGCTTCTCCACCGCGTCCTTGAGCACCAGGGCGCCGGTGGCGTCGATGGTCGACACCCGCGACATGCGCAGGATCACCACGCGGACGTCGGCGACCTCGGTCAGCTCCAGCAGGAAGCGGTGGGCGCCGGCGAAGAACAGCGGACCGTCGAGCCGGTAGGCCACGATGTGCTCGGCGAGCAGCGCGTGCTCCTCCGCGCTGTGGTCGCCCCGGTCCAGCGGCACCCGGTCCAGGCGCGCCTGCCGGGCCACGGCACGCAGCGCGAGGGCGCCGGCCACGGCCAGGCCGATGATCACGGCGTAGACGAGGTCCAGGGCGAGGGTGCCGACCGCGGTGAGGACGAGTATCACGGCGTCCGACCGGGTGGCCCGGGCCATGGCCTTCAGCGAGCCGACCTCGACCATGCGGACCGCGGTGGCCAGCAGTACGCCCGCGAGCGCGGCCAGCGGGATCTTCGCGACCAGGGGAGCGGCGGCGAAGACGATCACCGCGAGGACCACGGCGTGGGTGAACGCGGCGGTCCGGGAACCGGCTCCGGTGCGCACGTTGACCGCCGTGCGCGCGATCGCGCCGGTGGCCGGGACGCCGCCGAAGAGCGGGGCGGCGATGTTGGCCAGGCCCTGCCCGAACAGCTCGCGGTCCGGGTCGTGCCGCTGCCCGACGGTCATGCCGTCGGCGACCGACGCCGACAGCAGGGACTCCAGGGCGGCCAGCGCGGCCACGGCCACGGCGGGCGCCACCAGGGAGCCGAGCGAGCCGACGTGGAGGAAGGAGAGGGAGGGCGCGGGCAGACCGGACGGCAGCTCACCGATCGGCTTGGCCGCGGTGAGATGGGCGAGCTGGGCGACGACGGTCGCGGCGATCACGGCGAGGATGGAGAAGGGGACCGTGGGCCGCAACCGGGCGCCGAGCAGCATCACGGCGGCCACGGCGAGCGCGAGCCCGACGGCGGTCCAGTTCGGCGCCTTCGCGAACTCCTCGAACGCCCGCCAGGTCACCACCAGCACCCTGTCGCCCTTGGGCGCGGGCACGCCGAGCGCGTTCGGCACCTGCTGGAGCCCGATCACACAGGCGATGCCGAGGGTGAAGCCCTCCACCACCGGCGCGGGCACGTACTGCATGTACTTTCCGGCGCGCAGCGCGGCCAGCACGATCAGCAGGACACCCGCCATCAGGCCGACGGTGAGCACACCGGTGGGCCCGTACCGGCCGACGATCGGCACGAGGACGACGGTCATCGCGCCGGTCGGCCCCGACACCTGGAGGTTCGAGCCGCCGAACACCGCCGCGACCGCACCGGCGATCACCGCGGTGGCCAGGCCCGCCTCGGCGCCGAGCCCGGAGGAGACGCCGAAGCCGAGGGCGAGGGGGAGCGCGACGATGGCGACGGTGAGGCCGGCGAGCAGGTCCCGGCGCGGGTCGCGCCGTACCGCGGCGAGGTCGGAGCGGCCGGGCAGCAAGGAGGTGATCCGGGTGCGTACGGTCCGTACGCCCCGGGAGAGAGCGGTGCTCATCGGGCGGAGACCTCGGCTTCCCGCAGTTCGGTGAGCAGTTCGTGCTGCCCGGTGAGCATCTCGGTGAGGATCCGGCGCGCGGCCCGCATCAGGTCGGCCACGTCACCGCCGGCCAGCTGGTAGACGACCGTCGAGCCCTCGCGGGTGGAGGTGACGATCCCCGAGCGGCGCAGTACAGCCAGCTGCTGGGAGAGGCTGGACGGCTCCACCTCGATGGCGGCGAGCAGGTCCCGGACCGGCGTCGGCCCGTCCTGCAACAGTTCGAGCACCCGTATCCGTACGGGGTGACCGAGCATCCGGAAGAACTCGGCCTTCGCCTGGTACAGCGGAACCGACACAATCCCTCTTCTTCTCTCGTTGCGAATACAACGAACAAAGCATCTAACCAATTGCAAACTTTTGCAATTCTGATATCTGATTTGTCACACTTTGCCCCTGTATGTCTGGCGTGTCGGTGAGGTGACGGACCCCGTCAGAGCGTCGGCGGTCCCGCCTCCACGCGCCGCAGCACCGGCTCCAGCCGGTCCAGACCGGGCCCGCCCTGGAGCTGCCGCTCGTCCCACCAGGTGGCACCGGCGTCGCGCAGCGGGCCGATCACGTCCCTGGCCCTCGCGGGGTCCGCCGGGGTGGCGCCGCCGAGGACGAAATCGAAGGGGCGTCCACGGTCGGTCGTACGGTGCGCGCGGACATGGTCGATCAGTTCGCGCACCTGGGCCACCTCCGGGACCTGCCCGTGACGGGCGGTCTCGAAGAGCGGCACGGCACCGTCCCAGCGCGCCGCGCGACGCATGGGCGCGCGGCGCGGCCAGAACCCGCCGATCCACGCCGTGACGGGGAGGACTGCCCGGTGGGAGGGCCGGGGCCCCCGCGCCGTCGGGCGGTCGTCCCGGAGTGCGGTCCCGTCATCAGGCCGTACCCGATTCCCGCTATCCTGGGCACGCGGCGTGACCCCGGTCCCCGCACGGCGGTGGGTCCCGCCGTACCCAACCGCGGCAATGTCGCCGCCAATGGTCCCTCCTTACGACGAAGCGCGCCCCGGCATGCCCTGGGCGCTCTGCACGAGGAGGCCCATGTGGCGGAGCGGACCGCGCTGAACGAACCCATCGAACTCGGCATCGGGCGGCGCCTGCCCGCCCGCGGGCGTGCGCGTCGGCGCGCGCAGTGGCCGGTCCTCGCGGCCGTGGCCGCGGGCGGCGCCCTCGGGTCCTGCGCCCGCTACGCGGCCGCGCTGCTGTGGCCGACCGCGTCCGGCGCCTTCCCCTGGACCACGTTCTGGGTGAACGTCACCGGCTGCGCCGTCATCGGCGTCCTCATGGTCGTCACCACCGACGTCCGGGCCGGTCACCGCCTGGTCGGACCCTTCCTCGGCACCGGGTTCCTCGGCGGGTTCACCACCTTCTCCGCCTACACCGTGGACATCGAGCGCCTGACCGGCACCGGCCGGGCCACCACCGGCCTGCTGGACCTCGCCGCGACCACGCTCGGCGCCCTCGCGGCCGTGTGGACCACCGCGCACCTCACCCGGCGCGTCATCGGGTGGAGGGCGGCATGACGACACCGGCCGGTCCCGCCGCACAGCTCACGGTCCCGCGCCTCGCGGTCCCGGTGGGCGAGGACGACATGTGGCACCACAAGCATGACGTGAAGGAGAGTTCGTGAACTGGCTGCTGGTCATCGCCGGAGCCGCCGTCGGCGCCCCGCTGCGCTATCTGACCGACCGCACCGTGCAGTCGAGGCACGACACCGTCTTCCCCTGGGGCACCTTCACCGTCAACGTCGTCGGCAGCCTCGTCCTCGGCCTGGTCACCGGGGCGGTCCTCGCCGGCGGGATGTCCTCGGACCTCCAGCTGCTGATCGGCACCGGGCTGTGCGGGGCGCTGAGCACGTACTCCACGTTCTCCTACGAGACCCTGCGCCTCGCCGAGGACGGCGCGCGCTTCCTCGCCGCCGCCAACGTCGTCGCGAGCGTCGTCGCGGGCCTCGGCGCCGCTTTCCTGGGCGCGGCCCTCGCCCAGTCCTTCTGGGCCTGATGTGGCCCTCCGTCCTGACATGGTGTTTTACAGTGGCTGCCGCCAGTTCCCACGACAGGACCTGTGAGGTATCCGCGAACATGTCGACGCAGACGTTTGAGTTTCAGGTGGAGGCCCGTCAGCTGCTCCAGCTGATGATCCACTCCGTGTACTCGAACAAGGATGTCTTTCTGCGCGAGCTCGTCTCCAACGCGTCCGACGCGCTGGACAAGCTGCGCCTGGAGAAGCTGCGGGACGACGCGCTCGACGCCGATGTGTCCGACCTGCACATCGAGCTGGACGTCGACAACGAGGCCCGCACCCTCACCGTGCGGGACAACGGCATCGGTATGTCGTACGACGAGGTCGGGCAGCTCATCGGCACCATCGCCAACTCCGGCACCGCCGAATTCCTGCGCGAGCTGCGGGAGTCCAAGGACGCGGCCGGCGAGGAGGGGCTCATCGGCCAGTTCGGTGTCGGCTTCTACTCCGGCTTCATGGTGGCCGACGAGGTCACCCTGGTGACCCGGCGGGCCGGGGAAGGCCGGGGCACCCGCTGGACCTCGCGCGGCGAGGGGACGTACACCCTGACGGCGGTCGAGGACGCGCCGCAGGGCACCTCGGTCACCCTGCACCTCAAGCCCGCCGACCCGGAGAACCAGCTCCACGACTACACCTCACCCTGGAAGATCAGGGAGATCATCAAGCGGTACTCGGACTTCATCACCTGGCCGATCCGGATGACGTCCGAGGGCGCCGCCGACGAGGGCGACGCGGCGCCGGAGACCCTCAACTCCATGAAGGCGCTGTGGGCCCGGCCGCGCGACCAGGTGTCCGAGGACGAGTACCACGAGCTGTACAAGCACATCGGCCACGACTGGCGCGACCCGCTGGAGACCATCCGGCTCCAGGCGGAGGGCACCTTCGAGTACCAGGCGCTGCTCTTCCTGCCCGCGCACGCCCCGCACGACCTGTTCACCCGGGACTTCCGGCGGGGCGTACAGCTGTACGTCAAGCGGGTGTTCATCATGGACGACTGCGAGGCGCTGCTGCCGCCGTACCTGCGCTTCGTCAAGGGCGTCGTCGACGCGGCGGACCTCTCGCTCAACGTGTCCCGCGAGATCCTCCAGCAGGACCGCCACATCGAGATGATGCGCCGCCGGCTGACGAAGAAGGTCCTCTCCACGGTCAAGGACCTGATGGCCGAGGAGTCGGACCGCTACGCCACGTTCTGGCGGGAGTTCGGCACCGTCCTCAAGGAGGGCCTGGTCACCGACGCGGAGAACCGCGAAACCCTCCTCGCCGTCGCCTCGTTCGCGAGCACGCACGACGACACCGAGCCGACCACGCTCCAGGGTTACGTGGAGCGGATGAAGGACGGCCAGGAGGACATCTACTACCTGACCGGAGAATCCCGCCAGGCCATCGAGAACTCCCCGCACATGGAGGCGTTCCGCGACCGGGGCATCGAGGTGCTGCTGCTCACCGACGCCGTGGACGAGGTGTGGGTCGACGCGGTGGGCGAGTTCGACGGCAAGAAGCTGAAGTCCGTCGCCAAGGGCGAGTTCGACCTCGACGCGAAGGGCGAGGACGGAGCCGCCGACGAGGAGCGGGAGAAGCGGAACGAGGCGTACGCCGGCCTGCTGGAGTGGATGGGCAAGCAGCTGGAGGAGGACATCAAGGAGGTACGGCTGTCCTCCCGGCTCACCGTCTCGCCGGCCTGCGTCGTCTCCGACGCGCACGACCTCACCCCGGCGCTGGAGGACATGTACCGCGCCATGGGCCAGGAGGTCCCCCGGGCCAAGCGCATCCTCGAACTCAATCCCGGCCACGCCCTGGTCAAGGGCCTCAACGCGGCCTACGCCGAGCACGGCGAAGGCACCGGACTCGCCGAGACCGCCGAGCTGTTGCACGGCCTCGCGGTCCTCGCGGAGGGCGGCCGGCCGAAGGACCCGGCGCGCTTCGTGAAGCTGATGGCGGAGCGGTTGGAGCGGGCGCTGTAGCGGGACGCACGGGCGAGGGCGACGCCGGGCGCGAACGGCGTCGCCCTCCTCCCGGACCCTAGGCGTACGGGGTGAAGTACGCCGGTGTGTGCGCGATGGGCAGTTCGGGCCGCCACGCGGTGAGGATCTGCGCGCTGCACACGAACAGACCGTCGGGCAGCCGGTCCAGGGGGTACCAGGCCCAGTCGCCGACGCGCTCGTCCGGCTGGGTGGCCGGGCTGCCCTGCCAGGTGGTGACGAGGGCGCCGACGGTGACCCGTACGACGTCCTCGACGTGGTCGACCAGCGTGCCCAGCAGCCTGACGTCCGCGGTCCGTACGATCAGTCCGGTCTCCTCGGCGAGCTCCCGTACGACGGTCTCCTCCAGGGACTCCCCGGGCTCCACGGTACCGCCCGGCAGTTCGAGGGTGCCGCGCCGGTGGCGGCCGAGGAGGATGCCCCGCTCGCCGAGGACGATCGCGCCGACGCCGAGGGCGGCGTGGGGGACGGGGGGTTCGGGGGAGCGGTTGCGGCTGGTGAGGGTGGGGACGTCCGGCGCGGGCATGAGGGCTCCTGGGATGTGGAGGGCGTGGCTCGTCTGCTTGGCGACGGGGCCGCGCAGGGGGGCTTCGGTGGTTCGACGGCCGGTTGCCGCTCCACCCGGCGGACTGGGCGGGGCCGGGCTCACTCGGGTGCGCCCTCCGGGTCGTCCGGGGCGTCGTCGTGCTCGGGGCCGTCGTACTGCGCCGGATAGACGGACGGTTCGTCCAGCGGCAGCTTGAGCCAGGCGATCATCTCCCGCAGCTGGTGGTACGCCCGCAGCCGCTCGCTGTCGCTGTCCAGTTGTTCGGCCTCGGCGATCGGCTCCCACAGCCGGTGCACCATCACGGGGCCCACCTCCAGCAACCCGCCACTGCCACCGGTCGCCCACCGGGCCAGCACATAGCGGGCGAGGGCGCCCACGGGGATGTCCAGGTTCTCCGACATGCCCCGCAGGGTGACGAGCGGGTCGAGCTTGCCGTAAAGGGCGACATCCGACTTGAAGTTGGCGTGCGGATCGTCGTCCGGCCAGGTGGCGTCCCAACGGTCGAGCCGGATGGCCGGCTCGTCCTGTCCCGGTCGGGACTCCTCGTGCGGCATGGCGGTCACCGGTCTCTCCCCTCGGCCTCCGGACACGTGCCTGCCATCATGCCCTGCGCCCACGGGCGGCCTCGGCGCGGCCGCCCGGACCTGACGGGCCGCCGGAGCGCCGCGACCGCTGTGCTCGACCTGGTCCGAGCGACGCCGCGGCGTCCGGCGTGTCGTGGCAGCCGGCGCCGACCTGTCACACGCCCCCGCCGCCGACGCGCCCCCCGCCGCGCCAGGCGGGCACACAAGTGGTCCGGGCCGGGCGACCAACGGTCGGCCGGGGCACGTTCACGCCTATCGTGTCACCCCATGACTCTTCTCATCATCGGCGGCAGCGGCTTCCTCGGCGGGGAGTTGGTCCGACGGGCGACGGCGGCCGGGCATGCCGTCGTGGCGACCTTCGTGACCCGTCCCGGAGCACCCGTGGATGCCGAATGGCTGCCGATGGACGTCCGGCGTCCGGGGGAAGTCGCCTCGGCCGTCGACCGGTTGCGTCCGACCGTGGTGATCAACACGGCCTCGCGGGCGTCCGACTGGGCGACGACGGCCGAGGGGGCCGTCCGGGTGGCCGTGGCCGCCGAACGCGGAGGGGCGCGGCTGGTCCATGTGTCGAGCGACGCGGTGTTCTCCGGCGCCCGGGTCCACTACGACGAGTCCGCGCGCCCGGACCCGGTCACCCCCTACGGCGCCGCGAAGGCCGCCGCCGAGACCGCGATCGGCGTGCTGGTGCCCGGGGCTGTCGTCGCGCGTACGTCGCTGGTCATCGGCGACGGCGCGTCGGCGCACGAGTCGCTCGTGCACGAGATGGCCGCAGGCCGCCGTGACGGAGTGCTGTTCACCGACGACATCCGCTGCCCCGTCCATGTCGCGGACCTCGCGTCCGCCCTTCTGGAGCTCGCCTTCTCGGACCGCGCCGGGATCTGCCACGTGGCAGGGGCCGACGCCGTCAGCCGGTACGAACTCGGCGTCCTCGTCGCCCGCCGGGACGGGCTGGACCCCGCCGCGCTGCCCGCGGGGAGGCGGGCGGACCTCAGCATTCCCGGGGCGCTGGACGTCCGGCTGGACAGTGCTCGTAACCCGACGGGTCCTTCGCACCAGGTTGCGCGGGGCCCGTGAGTTCCTCGCGTCGCCGGGCTCAGGAGCCGAACCCCGGTAGCCGACCGTGGAGACGGGCGGCCGTTCCGTACGCGGGCAGAGCGATGTCCCCGGCCTTGGCGAACTGGGACGCGAGCAGGTCGCGCATCGGCCAGCGGGTCATCCGCCGCATGGAGAGGTCCCGCAGGCGGATGCCGAGGCGGCCCGAGGGGGCGTATCCCGAGGCGCCGCCCGGCGGGAGTCGCTGGGCCTGGTTCACGTACGGGCGCATGACCTCGTCGTAGCGGCGGAAGGCGACGCGGTGGTCGCCTCCGGCGGTGGCGAGTTCGCCGGCCAGGACGTAGGCGCCGACCAGGGCGAGACTGGTCCCCAGGCCGGTCAGCGGGGTCGCGCAGTACCCGGCGTCGCCCAGCAGCGCGACCCGGCCGCGCGACCAGCGGTCGAGGCGGACCTGGCCCATGGAGTCGAGGAAGAAGTCCGGGGCGGTGCGCATCGCCCGCAGCAGACGTGGGGTCTCCCAGCCGACGCGGGCGAAACGCCGGGCCAGCAAGTCCTGTTGGGCGGTGATGTCACGGCGGTCGTAGGCGAGGGGAGGAGACCGGAAGCTGAGGCCCGCCTTGATCTCGCCGGGCAGGCGGCCGGGCCGGGCGGACGCGACCAGGCCGCCGGGCGCGTTGTGCATCAGGTACCAGCCGTCGAGGTCCAGGTCGTCGGCGGCGGTGAACCAGGCCGTGTAGAGGTCGAGCGGACGGACGAACTCCCGCTCCGGGCCGAACGCCAGCGTACGCACCACGGAGTGCGGCCCGTCCGCGCCGACGACCAGCCCGAACCGGCGCGGCGCGGCCTTCTCGAAGGTGACGGTGACCCCGTCCGCGCCCTGCTCCATCGCGGTGATGGTGTCGTCGAACAGGTACTCCGTGCCCGGCAGGCTCGCCTCGTACAGCAGTCGGGCGAGGTCGCCGCGGAGGATCTCGTTCTCGGAGACGATCCCCTCGCCGCCGAAGCTGTCGGCGGGCAGCCGGGCGGTGATCCGGCCGCAGGCGTCGACGAGCGCGAGACCGCGCTGGTCCACGCTCTCCGCCCTGGCCCGGCCCATCAGGCCCATCCGTTCGATCACGGTCCGGCCGGCGCCGCGCAGATCCACGGTCTGCCCGCCCGGCCGGGGCGCAGGCGCGCGCTCCACGATCGTGACGGCGAAGCCTCCCTCGCGTAGCCAGTACGCCAGTGCGGGCCCGGCGATGCCGGCGCCGCAGATGAGTATCTCGTTGTGGGGCATAACGCGAATGTACGGCGTACGCAGCCGGTGTGCAAGCGTGAACTCCAGGTGTTGAACGGGTAGTTGCTGTGCGCCGCACTAGTGCATGTGGCGAGGATGGGTGCCCGTGCGCGCGGATTCCCCGGCGTCGGGGCTACGATGGCGCCCGTTCAGGTGCACTAGTGCGGAGGGTGTCGGTGGACGGGAAAGCGGTGCCGCGCTACAGCCGGATCGTCGGCGAACTGCGGCGGCGGATCGAGACGGGCGAACTGGCGCCGGGCGACCGCGTGCCCTCCACCCGCGAGATCACCCGGCAGTGGGGCGTCGCGATGGCGACGGCGACCAAGGTGCTCACCGAACTGCGCCGCGAGGGTATGGTCCGCGCCGTACCCGGCGTCGGAACGGTCGTGGCGGCGGCCCCGGCCGGCCCGGCGCGCGGCCCCCGTCCCGCTGCCGCCGGACGCCAGGGCGGACGGGCCGAGGCTCCCTCCGCGCCGTCGGCCCCATCGGCCCTCACGCTCGGCCGGATCGTCACCGCCGCGGTCGCGGTCGCCGACGCGGAGGGGCTGGCCGCGGTCTCGATGCGCCGGGTGGCCGCCGAACTCGGCGTGGCGACCATGTCGTTGTACCGGCACGTGACCGACAAGGACGACCTGCTGACGCGGATGATGGACATGGTCATCGCCGAGCACCCGCTGCCCGCCGAGGCGCCGGAGGACTGGCGCGTGGCGATCGAGCTGGCGTGCCGGCGGCTGTGGGACCGGTTCCGCCGCCACCCGTGGCTCGCGCCGGCCCTGTCCGTGACCCGTCCCCAGATGGTGATCTCGGCGCTGCCGTACAGCGAGTGGATGCTCTCGGTCCTGCACTCCCGCGGAGTCGACCTGCACACCGCCTTCACGGCGCACCTGATGCTGCTCAACTACGCCCGCGGCATCGCCGTGAACCTGGAGTCCGAACGGGAGGCCGAGGCGTACAGCGGCCTCGACAGCGAGCAGTGGATGGACACCCAGGAGCCCGAGTTCCTGGAGATCCTGGCCACCGGTCGCTTCCCCGCCCTCACCCGCCTCGCCACGGCCGGGTACGACCTCGACCTCGACGCGCTCTTCGAGTTCGGCCTCCAGCGCCTCCTGGACGGACTCGCCGCCCTTCTCGACCGCGGCTGAACACCGCCGGGGCGCGCGCTGTATCCTCCACGGCACCGTGGGGCGGGGGCGCGCGCCGGGGGTTCGGGTGATCAATACAGGGCGGGGGACGGAGCAACGGCATGGGCTACAAGAGCGAAGCCGAGATCAAGCGGGCGCTCGGGATCGAATCCTGGAGGAACCTCTCCAAGGACAAGATGATCAGGTTCGCGGCCATGATGCCCGACATGGGCACCGAGGTGGCCCTGAAGATCATCGACCAGTTCCCCTCGTTCAAGGAGTTCGCCACGGAGGTGGTGAACGCGCTGGAGAAGTCGTTTGATTCCGCGGTCTCGGCCAACAAGCAGAGCCAGGAGCATGTCCATCAGGCCCTGTGGCACATCAGGGAGATCCTCCAGAGCCAACTCGACAAGGAGTGCCAGGGTTGGGAAGAGCGAAAGTACATCCTTGATCTGATCATGGAAACGGGAAGGCTGGAGTCCCTGAAGGACAGCGAGAACAAGAAGTTCCTGAACATGGGGCTCAAGACGCTCGGGGCTGTCGCCGTCGGCGCCCTCGGCCTCAGCGTGGCTTTCATCGGTGGCAAGGTGATGGCCGAAAGCAAGGACGGCCCCGAAGGCTCCCTGGGCGCGTGACCGGCTGTTCCAGAATGACTTCGCGGGCACCTCGACCGTGCGGCGCGGCCGGCTCGCGAGGCGCTCTGGCGCTGCGGATCACGGAGCGGCAGACTGTTCCTGACTGATCGTCAACGATTCGTCACACGACGGAGGCGATGAAGCATGAGCACGCTGTCGGCTGATCCGCGGACCCTGGCCCGCGAGGCGTACACCTACCTCTACCCGCTGGTCATGATGGATGTCACCCGTCGGCAGGCCACGTCGCCCCCCGCGGCGGAGCAGCCGGGCTACGGTCCACCGAACGAGTTCCACCACATGCGCGAGTTCCCTTCGGCGGAGTTCCGTGCCGTGGTGCGGCCGAACTTCGACACGCTGTATTCCAACGCCTGGCTGGACCTGACCGGCGGCCCGGTGGAGCTGCGTGTGAGCGACACCGCCGACCGCTATTTCATGCTCCCGCTGATGGACATGTGGACCGACGTGTTCGCCACCATCGGCGCGCGCACCACCGGGACCGGCGACCAGGACTATCTCATCGTCGGACCCGACTACGACGGCACTCCCCGGGACGGTGTGACGGTGCTGCGGGCACCGACTCCCCACGTGTGGATCATCGGCCGGACGCAGACCAACGGCCCGGCCGACTACGAGGCCGTCTGGGAGGTCCAGGACGGCTACACCTTGACCGCCGTTCCTCCGCGCGGGTACGACGACCTCGACAGCGACATCGATGTCACGGCCGACGCGCTCGCCCTGGTGAACAAGCTCAGCGCGGTCGACTTCTTCAGCTGGGCCGCCGAGGCGCTGGCGGTCAATCCGCCACACGTCGCGGACTTCTCCGTCCTGGCCCGGATCGCGAACCTCGGTATCGTGCCGGGCCAGAAGTTCGATCCCGGCAGGTTCACCGAGGCCGACCTCGCCGAGATCGACGCCGGCGCGCAGGAGGCACTCGCGGAGATCCTCGGCTCGATGGCGAGCTTCGGCGTCGCGGCCAACGGCTGGCGGACCTCCCTCGACACCATGGGCGTGTACGGCAACAGCTACTTCAAGCGCGCCGGGGTCGCCGCGGGCGGCCTCGGCGCCAATCCCCCCGAGGACGCCGTCTACCCCGTCCTGGCCGCCGACGCCGACGGCGAACCCGTCAACGGCGACAACGACTACCTCCTCAGGTTCGAGGCCGCCGCGATGCCCCCGGCCGGCGCCTTCTGGTCGGTGACCATGTACGACGCCGAGGGCTACCAGGTCGCGAACGAGATCGACCGCTTCGCCCTGGGCGACCGCGACGACCTGGTCCACGACCAGCAGGACGGCTCGCTCACCCTCTACATCTCGCAGCGCAACCCCGGCCCGGACCGCGAGGCCAACTGGCTGCCCGCCCCGTCCGGCCCGCTGGGCATCACCATGCGCCTCTACGCACCCGAGCCCGAGGTGCTCGACGGCACCTGGAACCCGCCGGCGGTCACCAGGGCATAGCAGATCGTTCCACGAGGAGTCGTCCCCCAGGTCTTGTACCGGTGATCTGCTCCAGCAGGCTCCCTGAGTGCGCCCTGATCCTGTTCCGGACGACTTGTGGGCGCGGGTGGCTCCGCTGTTGCCGCCCGCGCCCGAGCGCCGCCGCCGGCACCCCGGCCGGCTCCGGGTGTCCGACCGGGCGGCGTTCGCCGGCATCCTGTTGGTACCGCGGACCGGTGTCGCCTGGCGCGATGTCCCTGCCGAGACCGTGGGCTGCTCGGGAGTCACGGCCCGGCGCCGGCCGCGGGACCGGACCGAGGCACGCGTCCGGCCGCGCCCGCACTCCGCCCTGCTGACCGAACTGCGCCGCGCGGACTCGCTGGACCTGGACCGCTGATCGCCCGACGAGGCGTCGCCCATGACTCAGGGCTGGGGAAGGCGCGTTGGGTTGGAGAGCGCGCGTTCGCCCGGCTGCGCCAGTTCACACGTCTCCGCGTCCGCCACGAGCCGCGCGCCGATCTCCCTCAGGGCCTGCTCGCACTCGCCCGCAGCATCATCTGCCTCCGACGACTGCGGACGGCATTCCGAAACGGCCGGTGCAGGCACGCCGCGGCATCATCCCTTGCCCGAAGTGGTGATCACTCACAAGCAGGGGCTAGCCTTGCGTCGCCTCAGCTCCGAGAGGGGGGCGCCTCGTTGCGCATGGCGACGGGACGCGGCCCCGGAGATGAGGTGGAGTGATGGAAAGAACGCGTCCTTCCCAGGAGGCCAAGGGGAAGATCCGCGAGGTTGCTGGTCGGCTCACCGTCGCGCTCGGGGCCCGTGCCCTGTGGGCGTTGATCGAGAAGCTGTTCAGCCACCACTTCGAGGGGTGACACCCGTGCGCCCTGAGAAACGACGCCGGCGCGTCCCCCGTTGTGCTCGGCGTCGTCGTACCGAAGCCATCGCTCCGATCTGACCGGGCCGGTCCCCCTTTCTGCCCCGGCCGCACCGCGGTCCTCGGCCCGCGAGGCCGCGGTCGTGCGCGCCTCGGCTGATCGGCGAAAGCGCGCTTGCGGCAGTCTGCTTGGATACCGGAGATGACGACCAGTTCTCCCGATCCCCGAGCGTACGACGCCGCATCCGAACGCCTGAGGGCCCTGCTGGAACGTGCCGCCACGGGTGCGGACAGCCGGGCCTGGAGCGAGCTGTGGACGGAGCTGTACCACAACGGCACGCTGGACGTCGCCCATCCGCTGGTGCTGCGCACGCTGGCCGGCATGGCGCGGTCCGACGAGGCCGACGTGGCGGCTTCGGCCCTCCACCTGGCCGGCGCCCTGCTCGTCCAGGCCGACCGGCGGCACGAGACGCGCGATCTGCGGCACCGGTACGCGCCGGAGGTCGCGTGCCTCCTGGGGGCCGCGAACCGGTGGAGGAAGGTCACCGCCGAGCGGAGCGACTACTGCTGCCTGCTGGAGGCGGTCCTCGACCTGGAGGGCGACATCCACTGGGCGGAGGACCTGACGGGTGGTCTCGTCGGCGAGGAGTACGAGTTCGAGTGCCCCGCTCCCGGCGGGTGCGCGTCGCTGTGGGTGGTGCTCGGAGAGCGGGGCTTCTTCAGCGCGGCGGAGGACTACGCCCTTTCCGACGACGTCGAGACCTTCCCTCTCCATCCGGCCGATCCCCGCGCCCTCGAAGGTCTCGGCCGGCGCCTTTACGAACTCGCCCTGGCCGACGGCCAGGAGGACGTCGCGCTTGCCCTCACCTATGCCTTCGGTGAGGCGACCTGCCCGGAGTGCGAGCAGCGCTTCTCCGTCGTCGGGCAGGTCATCGCCAGGGCCGGCTGAGAACCGCGGGCCGGACCGGGGGCGGTGAGCCCGGTCGTCCCGGACTCCCTCCCGACGCCGGCGCTGGACCGGCAGGCCGCGGCCGAAGGCCCCCGTCCGGCGACTTCGCCGAGCGGGCGCAGGCCGCTGCCGCGAAGCCCCGGATGGGCAACCTGAGGGCCGCCCCCAGCCCCGGAACCGCAGCCGAGTCTGCTCGCAGCGCTGCTTCTTCTTCCCTGGGGAGCGGCGGCGCGCGGCGGCAGGCTGCTGGGAAAAGACGGCTGGGAGGCGACAGTGACAACAGGTCCGGCCCCGGAGGGGGCGCCGAACGACGTGGACACCCGCACGGCATCCTTCGCGCAGCGTCGGCTGTGGTTCATGGACCAGTTGGCGGGGTCGTCCAGCGGATCGATGCTGCCGTTGGTGCTGCGGCTGCGGGGGCGCCTGGACGCCGACCGGCTGGAGCGGTCGCTGGGCGGGATCGTCGCGCGGCACGAGGTGCTGCGGACGCGGTTCACCGCCGTCGACGGGGAGCCGGTGCCGGTCGTGGACGCCCCCGCCGGGTTCACGCTGCGGCGGATCACGGTGGACGGGCCGGCCGACCTGTACGACCGCTGCCTGGGCCGCCCCGTCGACCTCGCCGCCGAGCACCCGGTCCGCGCCACGCTCGCCCGGGTCGCCGAGGACGAGCACCTGCTGCTGGTCGAGGTCCACCACATCGCCGTGGACGGGTGGTCGTGGGGCGTGCTGCTGGAGGAACTGGCCGCCGGGTACCGGGAGGAGGACGTCGAACCGCTCGCCGCGCAGTACGCCGAACTCGCCCGCGCGCAGGCCGGACGACTCTCCGGCGAGCGCCTCGAACGGCTGCTCGGGTACTGGCGGGACCGGCTGACCGGGCTGACCCCGCTGGACCTGCCCGCCGACCGGCCGCGGCCCCGGGTCTGGGACGGCTCCGGTGACGCCGTCCGCTTCGACCTGCCCGCCGAACTGGTCACCGCCGTGGACGGGCTGGCCAGGTCCCGGCGCGCCACCCGGTACATGGTGCTGCTCGCCGCCTACCAGGCGCTGCTCGGGCACTGGTCGGGACGCACCGACGTCGCCGTGTGCAGCACCCTCGCGGACCGCGCCCAGCGCGGTGCCGCCGCGTTGATCGGTCCGCTGGTGAACACCGTCGTGCTGCGCACGGACCTGTCCGGGCGGCCCGGCTTCGACGCGCTGCTCGCCCGGGTGCGGGACCGCGTACCGGCCGACCTCTCGCACGCCGAGGCACCCTTCGACCTGGTGGTCGGCGCGCTCGGCGGTTCCCGCGACCTGTCCCGGCATCCGCTCGCGCAGGCGTCGTTCACCCTGCTCAACACCCCGATCCGGCCCGTGCGGATGACGGACCTGGAGGTGACGCTGATCGAACAGCCGCTGACCGAGACGCCGTTGGACGTCTTCCTCGACCTGACGCTGCGCACCGACGGCAGCATCGCCGCCGTACTGCAGTACGCCACCGCCCTGTTCGACGCCGGCACGATGCGCGCGTTCGCGCAGGCGTACGTCGCGCTGCTGCGGGCCGTCGTCGCCGAACCCGGCACCCCCGTGCACGAGTTGGCCCATGCGCTGCCCACCGGGCCCGGGGCGCCCGCCCGGCCCCGGCCGGAGTGGCACCACGCCCCGGACCGGCCCGCGGCACCCGCGGACCCGATCGCGTTCTCCGGGCGCCCCGGGGCGATCGCGCTGCGCTGCGGCGACGACAGCGCCACGTACGCGGAACTCGACGCCATGTCCGGCGGGCTCGCGGCCGCGCTGCGCGCCGCCGGAGTGACCGCGGGCAGCCCGGTGGGTGTCGTACTGCGCCGTGGTCCGTGGTCGGTCGCCGCCATCGAGGGGATCTGGCGGGCCGGTGGGGTGTACGTGCCGCTCGACCCCGAACTTCCGGAGCGGCGGCTCGCGTTCATGGCGCAGGAGGCCGGGCTCGCCTGCGTCGTGGCCGAACCGGCGACCGCCGCGACCGCCGGTCCCCTCGCGCCCGTCGCCGTCGACGTCGAGGCCGTCGCCCCGGACGCGGACGGGCCCCGCCACCGGCCCGACCCCCGCCAACTCGCCCACGTCATCTTCACGTCCGGATCCACCGGACACCCCAAGGCGGTCGGCGTCGAGCACGCCGCACTCGCCTCGCACGTGGCCGCCGCCCGGCGGCGCCTCGGCATCACCGCCGACGACCGGGTGCTGGCCTTCGCCTCCTTCTCCTTCGACGCGTCCCTGGACCAGGTGCTGCCCGCCCTCACCTCCGGTGCCACCGTCGTGATGCGGCCCGAGGAGCCCTGGCTGCCGACCCAGGTGCCGGAGATCGTCCAGCGGCACGAGCTGACCGTGGTCAACGTGCCGCCCACCTACTGGTCCGAGCTGGCCCTCTCCCTCGACCGCCGGCTCGCCGCCGCCCTCGCCCCGCTGCGGCTGCTGGTACTCGGCGGCGAGGCGGTCCCGGCCGACACCCTGGCCGTGTGGCGGGCCGCCGTGCCGTGGGTGCGGGTCTGCAACGCCTACGGGCCCACCGAGACTACCGTCACCGCCACCACCCACGACGCCGGCGAACCGTCCGGCGACAGCGTGCCCATCGGCCGGCCGCTCGGCGACCGCAGCGTGTACGTGGTGGACGCCGACGACGAGCAGGTGCCGGTCGGCGTCCCGGGTGAACTCCTCATCGGCGGCACCGAGCTGGCCCGGGGCTACCTCAACCGGCCCGCACTGACCGCCGAGCGCTTCGTGCCCGACCCGTACGGGCCGCCCGGCGGCCGCCTGTACCGGACCGGCGACCTCGTGCGCTGGACGGCGGCCGGGGAACTGGACTTCGTCGGGCGCCGTGACGACCAGGTCAAGATCCGCGGCTTCCGTGTCGAACTCGGTGAGGTGGAGGCCGCGTTGCGGGCCTGCCCGCTGGTCGCGGCGGCCGCCGTCCGGCCCGACCGGGCCACCGGACGCACCCTGACCGGCTACGTCGTACCCGCCCCGGACGCGCCCTCGGCGCCCGACCGGGCGGAGCTGCGGTCCTGGTGCGCCGGCTGCCTGCCGCACTACGCCGTCCCCTCCGACTTCGTCGTCCTCGACGCCCTCCCGGTCGGTGTCTCCGGCAAGCTCGACCGGGGCGCCCTGCCCGATCCGGACCGGAGCCGCCCGGCCGACGACGCCGCCTTCGCCGGACCCCGCGACGAGACCGAGCGGATCGTCGCCGAGGTCTGGGCCGACGTCCTGGGCCTGGAGCGGATCGGCATCGACGACAGCTTCTTCGACCTGGGCGGGCACTCCCTGCTCGCCACCATGGCGGTCTCCCGCATCGCCGGGCGGCTCGGCCGGGACATCGAGTTGCGCACCGTCTTCGAGAACCCGACCGTGCGTGGCTTCGCCCCGCGCGTGGCCGGCGCCCGCGCCTCCGGCACGGCCGAGGTGGTGCCCGTCGACCGCACCAGGCCGCTGCCGCTGTCCTTCGCGCAGGAGCGGCTGTGGTTCCTGGACCGTACATCCGACCGGGGCGACTCCTATCTGCTGTGGTACTGCTGGCGGGTGCGCGGCGGACTCGAACGCGCCTGCTGGCAGCAGGCGTTGGACGACCTGGTGGCGCGGCACGAGGTGCTGCGCACGGCGCTGGTCGAGTCCGACGGCCGTCCCGTGCAGCAGGTGTGCGACCCGGTGGGCGTGCCGTTGCGGTGGGAGGCGGCACCCGGGGGGCCGGACGAGGAGGCCCGCCTGGACGCCGTACGACGGCAGGCCGAGGCCCTCGCCACGCGCCGCTTCGACCTCGCCCGGCCGCCGCTGCTGCGCGCCGGAGTGTGGGAGCTGGCCGAGGACGACCACGTGGTCCTGCTCGCCCTGCACCACGCCGTCACCGACGGCTGGTCCAAGGGCGTCCTGCTGGACGAACTCGCCCACCACTACGCGGCCCGGCGGGCGGGCCGGCCGGCCCAGCTCCCGCCGCTGGACGTCCAGTACGGCGACTTCGCCGTCTGGCAGCGCGAGCGCGCCGACAGCGGCGCGCTGGAGCCGCAACTGGACTACTGGGAGAACGTGCTGGCGGCGACGCCCGCGCTGGAGCTGCCCACCGACCGGCCCCGGCCGGCCGCGTTCACCGGTCGGGGCGGCGCCGTCGAGGTCGACCTGCCCGCCCGGCTCGTGCACCGCGTGGACGCCTTCGCCCGTGAGCACGGCGCGACCCGGTTCATGGTGCTGCTGGCCGCCGCGCAGGCCGTGCTGGCCCGCTGGTCCGGGCAGACCGACGTCCCGGTGGGCACACCCGTCGCCGGCCGCGACCGCCTCGAACTGGAGCCACTGGTCGGGTTCTTCGTGAACACCGTGGTGCTGCGCACGGATCTGTCCGGGCGGCCCACCTTCGCCGGGCTGGTGGAGCGGGTACGGGACGTCGTGCTGGGCGCCTTCGACCACCAGGAGGTGCCGTTCGAACGGGTCGTGGAGCGGCTGCGCCCCGAACGCGACCTCTCCCGCAACCCGTTGTTCCAGGTCATGGTGGACGTCCAGGACGCGTCCACGGGCGGGTCGGGACTCCCGGGGCTCGACACCGTCGACTTCCGCCTTCCCTGGGGGTCGGCCAAGTTCGATCTGACGGCCACGTTCGTGGTGCGTCCCAGCGGGTTCGCGCTCAACGTCGAGTACGCCGCCGACCTCTTCGACCCGGCCACCGCCACCCGGTTCGCCCGCCACGTCGGCCGGGTGCTGGAGGCGTTCCTCGCCGACCCCGCCACCCGCGTCGACGCGGCACCGCTGCTGTCCGCGGGGGAGCGCGACCTCCTGGTGGCGACGGCCGGGCGGGAGGTGCCGGCCGCGCCGGGGTTCCGGGTGGCGGGCCGCTTCGACGCCCCCGCCGTCGTGTGCGGGGGGACGAGCCTCGACTATGCCCGGCTGGACGCCCTGACGGGCGGGCTGGCAGCCGCCCTCCACGACGCGTCGGTGGCCCCCGGTGCCCCCGTCGGGGTGTGCGTCGGCCGGGGCGCCTGGTCCGTGGCCGCGATGCTCGCCGTCTGGCGGGCGGGCGGCGTCTACGTCCCGCTCGACGCCCTGCTGCCCGAGGAACGGCTCCGGTACATGCTCCAGGAGGCCGGGGTACGGCACGTCGTGGCCGACGCGGGCACCCGCGAGAAGGTCACCGCGCTCGGGGCACGGGCGGTCGCCGTCGAGGACGTACGCCCCCTGCCCGACGGGCCCCGGTACACACCCGACCCCGGCGATCTCGCGTACGTCATCTTCACCTCGGGGTCCACCGGCCGCCCCAAGGCCGTCGGTGTCGAACACCACGCCCTGGACGCCCATGTGGCCGCCGCCCGCGAGCGGTTCGGGCTCACCGCCGACGACCGGGTGCTCACCTTCGCGTCCACGGCGTTCGACGCCTCCCTGGAGCAGATCCTGCCCGCGCTGAGCACCGGCGCCACGGTGATCGTGCGCCCGGACGAGATCTGGGGTCCGGAGGAGCTGGCCGCCCGGGTCGCGGCCGAGCGGGTCACCGTCATGGAACTCACCCCCTCCTACTGGGCGGAACTGGTGTCCCGGCTGGACCGGCTCGCTCCCCGACTCGCCTCGCTGCGGCTGCTGGTGACCGGGGGAGAGGCCCTGCCCGCCGACCCGCTGGAGCGGTGGTTCGCGCACCTGCCCCGGGTGCCCGTGCTCAACACCTACGGGCCCACGGAGTCGGTGATCTCCGCGACCGCGCACACCGTCGACGGCGCCCGGACCGGACGGGTGCCCATCGGACGGCCCCTGGGCGGTCGTCGCA
Organism: Streptomyces sp. NPDC001056; assembly: GCF_053598955.1. NCBI lineage: Bacteria > Bacillati > Actinomycetota > Actinomycetes > Kitasatosporales > Streptomycetaceae > Streptomyces > Streptomyces sp. NPDC001056. The sequence goes on from NZ_JBSFLI010000005.1 coordinate 300,855, forward strand.
CCTATGTGGTCGACGCCCTCGGTGAACTCGTCCCCGAAGGCGTGCCCGGCGAACTCCTCGTCGGCGGACGCGAGTTGGCGCGTGGGTATCTGGGGCGGCCGGGGCTCACCGCCGAGCGGTTCGAGCCCGACCCCTTCGGGGCGCTCGGCGGCCGGCTCTACCGCACCGGGGACGTCGTACGCCGACTGCCCTCGGGCGAGCTGGAGTTCCTCGGCCGCAACGACGACCAGGTGAAGATCCGCGGCTTCCGCGTCGAGCCCAAGGAGGCCGAGGCGGTGCTGCGCCGGCACCCCGGGGTGCGGGGCGCCGCGGTCGTCGTGCGCGCCCTGCGCGGTGAGGCCGCCCTGGTCGGATACGTCGTCGGCGACGGGCTGTCGGAGGAGTCCCTCATGACGCACTGCCGGGCCCGGCTGCCGCACTATCTGGTGCCGTCGGCGTTCGCCCTGCTCGACGCGCTGCCGCTGACGGTGCAGGGGAAGCTGGACGTCGCCGCCCTGCCCGAGCCCGCGGCCCCAGGGTCGGGGACCTTCGTGGCACCGCGCGGCCCGGCCGAGACGGTCGTCGCGCAGATCTGGTGCGAGGTGCTCGACCTGCCCCGGGTCGGCGTCCACGACGACTTCTTCGCCCTGGGCGGCCACTCCCTGCGCGCCGTCGCGGTCGCCTCCAGGCTGCGCACCGCGTTCGACTGCATGCTTCAGGTCAGGGACCTGTTCGAGCACCCCACGGTGGCCCGGCTCGCCGCCGAGGTGGAGCGCAGGCTGCTGGAACTGATCTCGCAGATGAGCGACGACGAGATCGACCTCTCCCTCACCGCCGACTTCTGAGGGCACCCCGCCCCGACCCCGGCTTCCTCCCCCAGAGTTCAGATCGGAGTGCCCGCATGACCACATCCGACGTGCGCCCCCACCTCCTCGTCCCTGCGGACGGCCGGCCCGCGGGCGACGGGCCGGCCCCGGCCGGCCGGACGCCCTCGGCCGACGGAGCGTCCCCGGCCGGCGGCCTGTCCCCGGCGGCCCGGCGCCTCCTGGAACAGCGGCTGCGCGGCCGGACCGCGGTACGCGAGGACGGCCCGACCCGGGTCAGCCCGCGCCCGGACCGGATCCCGCTGTCGCCCGCCCAGCAGCGCCTGTACTTCCTCGACCGCCTCGACCCCGGCGCGCCCACCTATCTGCTGCCCGCCGCCTGGCGGTTCACCGGCCCGCTGGACCTCCCCGCCCTGCGCGCGGCCGTCGCCGACCTCACGGCCCGGCACGAGCAGCTGCGGGCCGTCTTCCCCGAGCACGAGGGCATCCCGTACCAGCGCGTCCTGCCGCCCGACGCCAACTGCCTCGCCCTGGTGGACGCCACCGCCCCACCCGGCACGGACGACGACGGGCGGCTGGCCGCCACCGTGCACGCCGCCGCGCTGCGCCCCTTCGACCTCGGCCGGGAACCCGCCTTCCGCGCCACCCTCGTCCGGGCCGGCGACGACGACCATGTGCTCGTCCTCGGCATGCACCACATCGTCTCCGACGGCTGGTCGCTCGGCCTGATCGTCCGCGACCTCACCGAGCTGTACCGGGCGAGGACGCGGCACCACACCGCCCGGCTGCCCGAACTCCCGCTGGAATACACGGACTACGCCATCTGGCAGCGGGGCAGCGACCAGTCCGCCGCCCTCGACCACTGGCGCACCCGGCTGGCCGGCCTCACCCCGCTGGAGCTGCCCGTCGACCACCCCCGTCCCGACGTCCCCGGCGGCCGTGGCGAGGCGCACACCGTCACCCTGACGCCCGCGCTGACCGGCTCGCTCGCCGAACTCGGCCGGCGCGCGGGTACGACGTCGTACATGACGGTGCTGGCCGCCTTCCAGGCCGCGCTGGCCTTCCACAGCGGGCAGCGGGACATCGCCGTCGGCACCGTCGTGGCCAACCGGGAGCGGGCCGAGACCGAGCAGCTCGTCGGGTTCTTCGTCAACACCCTGGTGCTGCGCGGCGACCTGTCCGACGACCCGACGCCGGCCGCGCTGCTCGCCCGTACCCGGGAGCGGGTCCTGGAGGCGTTCTCGTACCAGTCGCTGCCGTTCGAACAGGTCGTGGACGCGCTGAGCCCCGAACGCGACCTCGCCCGGAACCCGCTGGTGCAGGTCCTGTACACCCACACCGACACCACCGCCTCCGGGTTCGACCTCGGCGGGGCGACCGGGGCGCCGTACCGGATCGACCTCACCACCGCGAAGTTCGACCTCACGCTCGACCTGCGCGACGGCGACGGCCGCACCGAGCTGGCCTTCGTCTACCGGCCCGACCTGTTCGAGGGCGCGTCCGTCGCGGCGCTCGCCCGGCACACCGTGAACCTGCTGGAGGCGTTCTGCGCCACCCCCGACACCCCGCTCAGCGCCATCGACCCGCTGACCCCGGCCGAACGCGCCCACCTGCTCGGCCCGGACGGGCCCGCCAACACCGGCAACGAGCCCCGGACCACCCCGCGCACCGCCCCCGACCGCCTCGCCGAGCACATCGGCAGGGCGCCGGACGCGGTCGCGGTGAGCGGAGCCCGTTCCCTGACCTACGCCCAACTCGACGCACAGGCGTCCCGGCTGGCCCGACGGCTGCGCGCGGCCGGGGTCACCCCCGGCTCCCTGGTCGGCGTCTGCCTCGACCGCACGCCCGACCTGGCCGTGGCCCTGCTCGGGGTCTGGCGCGCGGGTGCCGCCTACCTCCCGCTCGACCCCTCCCACCCGAAGGCGCGCCGCGAGTTCACCGTCACCGACTCCGGCGTCGAGTGGATCGTCGCCTCGGGCGCGACCCGGTCCGCCGTCGACCGACTGCCCGTCCGGCTCATGACGCTGGACGAGGACGGCCCCCAGGCGCAGACCCCCGACATCCTCCCCGCCCCCGGCGACCTCGCCTACGTCATCTACACCTCCGGCTCCACCGGCCGCCCCAAGGGCGTGGAGGTCACCCACGGCAACCTGGCCTGGCTGCTGGCCGCCGCCGACCACCACTTCGACTTCGGCCCGGACGACGTGTGGACGCTGATGCACTCGCCCGCCTTCGACTTCTCCGTATGGGAGTTGTGGGCGCCGCTGACCAGCGGCGGGCGCGTGGCCGTGCTGACCGCGGACGAGGTGCGCGACCCGGCCGCCGTGCACCGGGTGCTGCGCGAGGAGGGCGTCACCGTCCTCAACCAGACCCCCGCCGCTTTCAAGGGCCTGCGCGCGCACCTGAAGGACAGCGGCGGCTTCGCCGAACTCCCTCTGCGGACGGTGGTGTTCGGCGGTGACGCCTTCGACGTCCGTGACTACGAGGACTGGTTCACCGCCCCGGGCGAGCGCCCCGCCCTCGTGAACATGTACGGCATCACCGAGACCACCGTGCACGTCACCTTCCGCACCATCACCGAGCAGGACGTGCACGGCGCCGTCCGTTCGCCCATCGGCCGCCCGCTCACCGGGCAGCACGGGTACGTCCTCGACGCCTCGGGACGGCTGGTGCCGCCCGGCAGCGTCGGCGAGTTGTACGTCTCAGGCGGCGGCGTGGCCCGCGGCTACCGCAACCGGCCCGAGCTGACCGCCGAACGCTTCCCGGACGACCCCTTCGGCGCGCCCGGCACCCGGATGTACCGCACCGGGGACCTCGTACGGGTCCTGCCCGACGGCGAGTTGGCGTACGTCGGCCGCGCCGACCACCAGGTGAAGATCCGCGGCTACCGCATCGAACCCGGCGAGATCGAGACCGCGCTGCGCGCCCTGCCCGGCGTCGCCGACGTCGCCGTGGTGGCCCGCCGGGACGGCGAGACGGCCCGGCTGGTCGCCCATGTCGTCACCCCGGAGGCCCGCCCGCTCGATCCGCCCGCGCTGCGCGAGGGACTGCGGCTGACCCTGCCCGACTACATGGTCCCCGCGCTGTTCGTGCGCCACGAGCGGCTGCCGCTGACCGCCAACGGCAAGGTGGACCGCGCCGCGCTGACCGCCGTGGCCCCCGCCGCGGCCGGGCCCGGCACCCATGTGCCCCCCGAGGGCCCGGTGGAGAAGGCGCTGGCCGGCGTGTGGAGCCAGGTGCTCGGCGCCGAACACGTCGGCCGCGCCGACAACTTCTTCGACCTCGGCGGCGACTCGATCCTGGCGCTGCGCCTGGTCGGTCTCGGCCGGCTCGCCGGGCTCGGCTTCTCCGTCGCCGACGTCTTCCGCACCCGCACCCTGGCCGACCTCGCCGCCCTCGTCACCGACGCCGTCGACGCGCCGTCCCCGGTCGCCCCGTTCTCCCAGATCGACCCGGCCGACGCGGGCCGGCTGCCCGACGGGCTGGAGGACGCCTACCCGCTCACCATGCTCCAGGCCGGCATGCTGCACGAGATGCTCGCCGACCCCCGGCGCGGCGCCTACCACAACGTCACCGACCTGAAGATCACCGTGCCCGAGGGCTTCGACCTCGGCGCGTTCCAGGCGGCCGTGGACGCGGTGGTCGCCGGGCACCCCATCCTGCGCAGCTCCGTCGACCTCGTCGGCTACCGCGAACCCCTCCAGCTCGTCCACCGCACCGCCCGGCTCCGGGTCGGCTACACCGATCTGCGCGCTCTGCCCCGCGACGAACAGCGGGCGCGGCTGCGCCGGTTCGTGACGGAGGAGTTCGAGCGGCGCTTCGACCTGGCCGCCGCGCCCCTGGTCCGCATCCATCTGCACCACGTCACCGACCACGACCTGCGCCTCGTGCTCACCGACTGCCATGTCGTGCTGGACGGCTGGAGCCTCACCTCGCTCGTCGCCGACCTGCTCGCCCTGCACCGCGAGGCCGTCGCCCACGGCACCGCGCCCCTGCCCCCGCAGGCCCCGGCGTTCGCCGAGTACGTGGCCCTGGAGCGGGCCGCCCTGGACAGCGAGGAATCGCTGGAGTACTGGCGGGACAGCCTCGCCGACCTGCGCCCCGTGACCTTCCGGCGGCGCGTGCCGAGCGGCGCGGGCGCGGACCGTCAGCCGGTGCACGAGGTCCGGCGTTCCTACGCCCATCTCGCCGAGCGCATCGGCAGGTTGGCGAAGGACGCGGGGGTGCCGCGGCGCACCGTGCTGCTCACCGCCTTCCACCACACCATGAGTCTGTTCGCCGACCGCGACGAGAGCGTGCTCGGGCACAGCATCGGCCTGGTCACCAACGGCCGGCCCGAGGTCCCCGGCGCGGACCGGATGCGCGGACTGTTCCTGAACACCGTGCCGTTCGGCGTCGCCCGCCCGCGCGGCAGCTGGCGCGGCTATCTGCGGGACGTGTTCCGGGCCGAGCAGGAGATGCTGCCGCACCGCAGGGTGCCGCTGGTCCGCATCGCGCAACTGCGGCCCACCGAACCGAACCTGACCGACACGGTGTTCAACTACGTCAACTTCCACCGGCTTTCGCACGACTCCTGGGACGACTCCCTGGAGATCGCCCGGACCATGTTCCCGCTGCTGGTCAACGCCAGCGTCAACGCCTTCACCCTCGACGTGGACCCGGAGTTCGTCGCCCCCGCCACGGCCGAGCAGCTGGCCGACGTGTACTGCGCCCAGCTGGAGGCCATGGTCGCCGGCCCCGACGCCCGGGTGACCCGGCCCGCGCTCACCGGCGCGGCCCGTGCCACCGCGCTCGACGTCTGGGCACGCGGACCGGAGATCCCGTCCTCGCCGCTGATGCTGCACGAGCACATCGCGGCACACGCGGCCCGCACTCCGGACGCGGTCGCGGTCGAGCACCGCGGGGAACGGCTGTCGTACGGCGAACTCCACGAACAGGCCGAGCAGTTGGCGCGGCGGCTGCGGATGCTGGGCGTCGGCCCGGAGACCGTGGTGGGCATCTGCGCCGAACGCGGGCCGGACCTGGTGCGCGCGGCCGTCGGTGTGCTGCGCTCCGGGGGCGCCTTCCTGCCGCTCGACCCGCAACACCCCACCGAGCGGCTGGCGTTCATGGCCGAGGACAGCGGCATGCGGGTGCTGCTCACCCAGCGCCGCCTCGACGGGACGGTGCCCTTCGACGGCCCCGTGGTCCGACTGGACGTCCCCGCCGAGCACGTGGCGCCCGTGCCGGGCCGGGAGCCCGACGCCGACACCCTCGCCTACATCATCTACACCTCCGGCTCCACCGGCACCCCCAAGGGCGTCGCCCTCCCGCACCGCGGCCTGTCCAACATGCTCGAAGGCCAGCGTGACCTGGTGCGCCCCACCCCCGAGGACCGGGTGCTGCAGTTCGCGTCCTTCGGGTTCGACGCCTCGATCCTCGAACTCACCTGGTCCCTCGCCAACGGTGGCCGCCTGGTCACCGCGCCCAAGGAGGACCTGCGCCCCGGCCCCGACCTCGCCCGCACCCTGCGCGAGGCCCGCGTCACCTGCGCCATGCTGCCGCCCAGCGCCCTCGCGGTGCTCGGTGAGGACGACTTCCCCGAGCTGCGGGTGCTCCAGGTCGCGGGCGAGGCCTGCCCGGCCGAACTGGCCGACGTCTGGTCCCGCGGCCGGCGCTTCCACAACGTCTACGGCCTCACCGAGACCTCCGTGTGGTCCGTGGCCGCCGAACTCGCCCCGGGCCAGGGCCGTCCGCCCATCGGCACCCCGATCCGCAACACCCGCGTCCACGTCCTGGACGACGACCTCCAGCCCGTCCCGGCCGGCGTCCCCGGCGAGATCTACCTCGGCGGACAGGCCGTCGGCCGCGGCTACCTCGGCCGCCCGGCGCTCACCGCGGCCACCTACGTGCCCGACCCCTACGGGCTGCCCGGCGAGCGGCTGTGCCGCACCGGCGACCTCGGCACCCACCGGCCCGACGGCTCCGTGGAGTGGGTCGGCCGCCGCGACTCACAGGTCAAGCTGCGCGGCTTCCGCATCGAACTCGGCGAGGTCGAGCACGCGTTGCGGAGCCTGCCCGGGGTGCGCCAGGCCGTCGTCCTGCACCGCACCGACCTGCCCGGCGGTGAACCGGCCCTCGTCGCCTACGTCGTCCCGCAGGGTCCCGCGCGGCCCACGCCCGAGGAGCTGCGCCGCGCCCTGCGCGCCTCGCTGTCCGCGTACATGATCCCCGCCCGGTTCGTGCTCCTCGACGAACTCCCCGTCAACCGCAGCGGCAAGATCGACAAGCGGGCGCTGCCGCTGCCGCCGGCCGAACTCGACCAGCCCGACACCGCGTACGTCGCCCCGGCCACCCCGGCGGAGAAGATCCTCGCCGAGATCTGGCGCGAGGTCCTCGGTCTCGCCCGCATCGGCGTCCACGACGACTTCTTCCGCATCGGCGGCAGCTCCCTGTCCACCGTCCGGGTCTCCCTGATGTCCGCCGGACGCGGCCTCGCGGTCTCCGTCGGCGACCTGATCGAACACCCGACCATCGCCCAGCTCGCCGAGCACGCCACCCGCGCGGCGGGCGACGGCCTGCCCACCGCCGTCACCTCCGAGGTACGGCTGCGCGAGGGCACGGGGGAGCCGCTGTGGTGCGTGCACCCCACGGGCGGCAGCGCCGCCTGGTTCGTCCCGCTCGCCCGCGCCCTGCCGCCCGGCCGGCCCGTGCACGCCTTCCAGGCGCGGGGGCTGCTCGGCGGCGTCGACCCGAGCACGGTGACCGGGATCGCGGCCAACTACGTTGCCGAGATCGCCGACCGCGGTGCCCGAGGCCCCCACACCCTGCTCGGCTGGTCCATGGGCGCCAACATCGCCCTGGAGATGGCCACCCAGCTGCACCGGGCCGGCCACCGGGTGGAGCCGCTGGTCCTGATCGAGCCGTACCTCCCCAACCCCGCCGCCCGCGCCCGCCTGAACGGCGTCACCGACGACCTGCGCACCGCCTGGCGCCAGCGCGACCGGATCCGGCAGCTGCCGCCCTCCGCGGAGCGCGACCGGGCCACCGCCGAACTCACCGCCACCCTGCTCGGCGCGGGCATGAGCCCCGCCGAGGCCGCCCTCGTCGAGAACGCGCCCATCGAGGTGTGGCACTCGCTCCTCGCCGCCCTCGCCGGGTACGAGGTCCGCCCCTACCCCGGCCACGTCCACCTCGTGGTCGGCAGCGAGGCCGCGGGCCTGCCGCGCGGCCGCACCATGCCGGGCCTGGACGTCGACTACGACACCTACCTCGCCCGCTGGCGCGAACTGGCCGGCGGCGGACTGACCGTGCACATCAGCGAGGGCGACCACATGTCGATGATGGCCGAGCCGAGGGTGTCCGGCATCGCCGCAATCCTCGCCGCGATCCAGGAGGGGGAGAACCGATGAGCACGGCGACCCCGCTTGCGGCCGGCGTCCCGGGCACCCCGGAAACCCCGCCGACCGATACCGCCCCCCGAGTCCCCGAGGCGCCCTTCACCGAGCGCTACCTCCTCTCGCCGGACATGATCGCCGACCCCTACGGCCACCTCGACGCCCTCCGTGCCCACGCCCCGGTGCACTGGAGCCCGATGCACCACGCCTGGCTGGTCACCGGCTACGACCAGGTGATGCGCTGCCTGCGCGACCCGGCCGTCTCCGCCGACCGGGTACGGCCCCTGATGGACGCCGTACCGCAGGGTGCCCGCGAGGACGCCGAGCGGGCCTTCGGGATCCTGTCCCGCTGGATGGTGTTCAACGACCCGCCGCAGCACCGCCGGCTGCGCCAGGTCTTCCAGGAGGCCTTCGCCGCACGGGCGGTGGCCCGCTACCGCGCCTTCACGGAGAGGGCGACCCGGGCCGTCCTCGCCCGCAAGGCCGTACCCGGCCGCGGCGGCGACCTGGTGGCCGACGTGGCCAAGCCGCTGCCCGCGCTGGTGTTCGCCCGTTGGCTCGGCATCCCGCGCACCGACGCCGCCGCCTTCTGGTACTGGAACGCCCGTGTCGCCGACCTCGTGCTCGGCACCGCCCAGGAGGAGAGCGAGTACCGGGCCTCCCTCCAGGCGCTGGTGAGTCTGGAGGACTACCTCGCCGGCCTGGTCGCCGAGCGGCGCGCCGAACCCGCCGACGACCTCGTCAGCCAGGTGCTGAAGGAGGGCCGGGTGGGGGAGTCGGTCACCGAGGAGGAGTTCGTCGGGATGCTCACCCAGATGGCCTTCGCCGGCGGGGAGACCACCAGCAACCTCATCGCCAACACCGTCCTCGCCCTGCACAGCCGTCCTGGTCAACTGGCCGCCGTACGCGAGGACCCCGGGCTGGCGCAGGGCGCCGTGGAGGAGGCGCTGCGGCTCGACGGCCCGTCCAAGATGTCGATCCGCACCACCGTCCGCGACCTGGAGCTGGACGGCCACACCCTGCGGGCGGGCGACCGGATCTTCCTGGTGACGGCCGCCGCCAACCGGGACCCGGCCCGCTTCCCCGACCCCGGCCGGTTCGATGTCCGCCGCACCGGCGCCACCCATCTGGGCTTCGGCTTCGGCGCCCACTTCTGCATCGGCGCCGCGCTGGCCCGGCTGGTGGCCGTCGCCGCGGTGGGCACGCTGGTCCGCGACCACCCGGGCCTGACCCTGACCGACCCCGGCGCGCTCACCTGGCAGCCGTCCCTCCTCAACCGCAGTCTCACCGCGCTGCCCGTCCGCTACTGACCGGACCGCCGCGAGCGTCCGCATCCCGAAAGGCACATCATGGCCACCACCCTCGCCGGCGCCGGCCCCCGGCTGTGGGCACCCGCCCGGCAGCGGCCCTTCCGACTCCTGTGGCTGGGACAGTCGTTGTCCCTGCTCGGAGACGGTTTCAGCGTCGTCGCCTTCTCCTGGATCACCCTCGGCCTGACCGGCTCCACCCTCACCCTCGGCTACGTCCTCGCCTTCCAGGCCGTACCCCGCGCCCTGCTCACCCTGGTCGGCGGCACCCTCAGCGACTCCTGGTCCACCCGCACCCTGATGATCGCCTCCAGCTGGACCCGTGCCGTCCTGATGGCCGGGGTCGGACTGGAGGGTCTCACCGGGCACTTGACGGTCTGGATGCTGTGCGCGGCCGCCGCGGCGTTCGGCGCGGTGGACGCCTTCTTCCAGCCCGCCCGGGTGTCGATCCTGCCCTCCGTGGTGGACGAGAACCTGCTCACCCCGGCCAACGCGCTGCTGGGCGCGGGCTCGCGCACGGCGGCCGTCGTCGGACCGGCGGTCGGCGGCGTGGTCATCGCGCTGACCCGGGCGCCGGTCGCGTTCGTGGTCGACGCGGTGTGCTTCGCGCTGTGCGGCTGGTGCGTGTCCCGCATCACCACCCGGCCGCGCGCGGCCGCGGCGGCGCAGGGGGCGGCGGCGCAGGGGGCGGCGGAACCGAAGGACGGCGCGGGCGCCGAGCGCCCGCCGTCCCTCGGCGCCCGCATCCGCGAGGGCGTCGTCTTCACCCTCCGCGACCCCCGGCTGCGTACCGTCGTCGTCCTCGACACCGCCGTCAACTTCTGTTACGCCGGGCCCTTCACGGTCGGCTTCGCCACGCTCGCCGACCAGGTGCTGCGCGGCGGTTCGGCCACCCTGGGCGTGCTCAACGGGTCCCTCGCCGGCGGTGCCATGCTCGGCACGCTGGCGGGCGGCGCGATGGGCGGCCGGCCGCGGGTGGGGCTGCTGGTGGCCGCTCTGGCCGGCTGGCTGGCCGCCGGGATGGCCGTCCTGGGTCTGGTGCACAGCACCCCGGCGGTCGTCGCGACCGTCCTGGCCATGGGCTTCGCCATCGGCTTCCAGGGGGTGTTCGGGCTGAGCTGGATCCAGCGCAACATCCCGGGGGAGGTGCTCAGCCGGGTCATCTCGGTCGACATGGTCCTCGGCTACGCCGCCGCCCCGCTGTCGCTCATCGTGTGCGGCGCGCTCGCCCGGACCGGCGCGCTCGCCCTGTTCGGGGTGGTCGCCGGGGTGCTCGCCCTCACGGGGCTCGCGGTGCTCGGCTCCCGGGCGGTGCGCGAGATGCGCTAGCCGTCGCGCAGGGCGGCCGAACGCGCGCACAGATCCGCGCGGTTGGCCGCCCCCGTCTTGGTGATGAGGCTGGCGATGTGCTTCTCCGCCGTACGCGGCGAGATGAACAGCCGGTCGGCGATGTCCTTGTTGGACAGCCGCTCCGCCAGCAGCCGGAACACCTCGAACTCCCGCACCGTGACGCCCTGGGCGCGCAGTTGGTCCGGGATGCCGCTGGAGCCGGTGCGGTGCTGGCGCACGGGGGCGCCGAGCCGGCGCAGGCCCGCCCGGCAGGCGCCCGCGACGGCCGGGACGTCCCGCTCGTGGAAGTAGTGCTCCGCCTGCCGCAGCCAGCTCACCGGGTCGCCCCAGCCGTCCTGGTGCGCCGCGTCCGCGATCAGCCGCAGCCCGAGGTGCCGGGCCAGCGGATACGGCTCCGCCACCGCCTGCGCCGCCTCGACCGCCCGCGCCGCCCGCGCCCCGGCGCCCTCCCGGCCCAGCAGCACGGCGTCGGTGAGCAGCACGAAGTGCCGGTTCCAGCGCATCCGGGCCATCGCGGTGGCGGTGATCTCCGCGTGCCGGGTGCGGTCCGCGCGCCCGGCGAGCACGTCCAGCAGCAGCACCATGCCGTGGGTGCCGCTGAGATGGTAGGTCGAGGGGTTGTCCGCCTCCAGCGCCAGCACCGTGCCCAGGTCCTCCCGGGCCAGCTCCCGGTCCTCCTCCAGGAGCGCGCAGAAGGCGCGGGCCAGGCCATGGCTCAGCGGTTCCTCCTGCGAACCGGCCCCGTCCCACTCCGCGAAGGCGGCCAGCGCCGACTCCATCCCGGCGCGGTCGGCGTGGTGCGCCTCCAGGACGGCCTGCGCCATCAGGACGTACCGCACGGCGGGCGCGAGCCGCAGCCGTCGTACGACGGCCAGGCACTCGGCGGCGGCCGCGCGGGCGGCGTCGTACGCACCCCGCAGAACGGCGTCGAGTACGAGGATGCCGTCGACGGTGTGCACGATGTTGACCGACCCGAGCCGCAGCGCCTCCTCACGCGCCGCCAGCAGGCCCGCGGTGTCGCCCTCGGCGAGCCAGGCGTTGCCGCCCAGCCGGGTGGCCGCGTACATGCGCTGCAAGGGCAGGCGATGGCGCTCCGCCGTGGCGAGGGCCTGGCCGAGCATCGCCTCCGACTCCTCGGGGTCCCGTTCGCGGGCCACGGTGGCGAGCAGTTCCTGTGCCTGGCAGGCGACCACGGGCAGTCCGTGGCGTTCGGCGGTGTCGGCGGCCGAGCGGGCGAGCTTCTCCGCGTGCTGGGTGCGGTCGGGACCCGGGGTGTCGAGGGCGAGGTAGGCGGCCGTCACGTCGACGGTGGCGGCGGTCGTCTCGTCCGGCGCGGCGGCCAGCACCTCCCGGGCGCGGGCCACCTGCCGGTTGCCGTCGCTCCACCGCCCCGCCGTGTGCGCGACCTTGGCCAGCCGGGCGTGCAGCGTGGCCAGCCGGACGGGGCTGAGTCCCGAGCCGCCCAGCACATGGAGGTCCTCGGCCAGTTCGAAGGCGCGGGCGAAGTCACCGGCCTCGGCGAGCGCCGGCAGCAGGTTCTCCAGCACCGCGGCCCGCCCGTGCGCGTCCCCGGCCTCGGCCAGCAGACTCTCGGCGCGGCTGAGCAGGGTCACGGCGGAGCCGAGCGCGCCGGCCGCCAGCGCCCGGCCGCCCGCGTCCGCGAACAGCAGCCCGGCCGCGCCGCGGTCCCCGGCCTCGCCGCGCAGCCCGGCCGCCAGCGCGCACCAGTCGCCGCCCAGTTCGGGGTGCAGCTCCTCGACCGCCTCCGCGCCCTTGCGCGCCAGTTCCGCCCGCTGCCCCGGCGTCATCTGCGTGAACAGGGCCTCGACGGTGAGGGAGTGCCGGAAGGAGTACCAGTCGGGAGCGGGTTCGTCGGGGATCACCAGACGGGCCGCGACGCCCGCGTGCAGATGGCTGAGCAGCGCGCGGTCGTCCACGCCGCTCATCCGCTGGAGCACCGTCAGGGGGAAGCGCCGGCCCAGCACGGCGGCGGCCGACAGCAGGGTCAGGCCCTGGGTGCCGAGCCGGTCGATGCGGCGCAGGATGTCCCGCGCCAGTGTCGAGGACACGTCGCTGCGCAGATCCCCGATCGCCCGCCAGCCGTCCGGGCCCTGTACCAGGGTGCCGGACCCGATCATGGTCTGGAGCAGCTCCTCGACCAGGTACGGGCTGCCGGAGCTGTCCTCCCACAGCCGCCGCAGCACCGTGTCGGGCACCTCGCGCGGGTCCGCCACGCCGAGTTGGGCCGCGACCATCTCGTGCGCCTGCGGCCGGGTCAGCGGCGGGATCTCCAGCAGGGTGGCGGCGCCGCGCCGGCGCGCGGACTGGGCCAGGTCCAGGGCGTCGCTGAAGTCGGTGCGCACGGTGGCGAGCAGCAGGACGGGTGTGTACTCCAGGTTGTCCACGAGGTATTCGAGGACGCCGAGCGTCTCGGGGTCGGCGTCGTGCAGGTCCTCCAGGAGCAGCAGCTGGCCCTGGCCGCGCGCGGCCGCGATGAGCAACCGGAGCACCGCCTCGCCCAGGATGACCATGGAGCTGCTCTCGCGCTCACCGGTGTCCCAGTCGGGAATCAGCCGTCCGAGCACCGGCCGGTAGGGGCCGAGGGCCAGGTCGTCCATCGAGGCGCCGCCCCGGAACAGGGACATCAGTGCCTCGGTCAATGGCCGAAACGGCACCGCCGGGCCCGTGGTGCTGCTGCGGCCGCGCAGCACGCGCATGCCGGCGTCGAGGGCGCCGCCCACGACTTCGGCCGCGAGCCGCGACTTGCCGACGCCCGCCTCTCCGACCAGGAAGACCACACCGCCGCGTCCCTGTTGAGCGCCGGTCAGCGCACGTTCGAGCAGGTGGAGTTGGGGACCCCGCCCGACCAGGGAAGGCGCATGGGAACGCATGAACGCAGATGATAATCGGAATATCGCGACCTGTGGCAGGTCGCCCGGAGCGGACCGACCCGCTCCGCTCGGACACACGGCGGCGCGGACCCGCCGGGCGGGTCCGCGCCATCACGCCTGTCGGAACCGGCCGTCGCCTACCGGGGGGCGGAGACCGAGGTGTCGATGGTGCTCAGCGTGATGACGATGCCGCTGGTGAGGACCATTCCGGCCAGCACCCGGGCGCGGGCGCACGCGCGGTTGCGGCCCTTGAGGGTGATGCCGCCCGCCGCGTCCTGCTCGTCGGCGGCGGTCCCGGCGATCCCGGCGGTCCCGGTGGCGTCGGCGGTGGTGGAGGCGAGGTTCTTGTCCATGAGGTGATCCCCTTCGGATGGTCCCGTGCCGGTGGACACGGAGGTGGAGGCGGAGGTGGAGGCGGAGAAGGTGCGGGATGGTCAGTCGCCGTGGCGGCCGGGGTGTCCGAGGAGCAGGACGGACGGCACGGTGTCGGGGTGGGCCAGGCGGAGCAGCCCGTAGCCGATGCCGGACAGACCGGTCAGCAGCCCGGGGGAGGGAACGTGGTCGGGGGTGGCGCATCGGTGGCCCTGCGCCTCGACGAACGCGAGCGCCTGGCCGGTGCGCAGGGACAGGGCCTCGGCGGCCTGGGCGTCGCCCCGTTCGGCCAGGACGGCCAGGGCTTCCAGAGTGCCGAGGGCGCCTTGGGCGAGGCTGAGGTCGGGACCCACTTCGGCGTCCCTGAGCCGGGCCGGCAACGCGGCGGTCGCGGCGGGCGGTTCGGTGAGCGCCGCGGCGGAGGCGGGCCGATCGGCGGGGGCCGGCGCGGGCCGAGCGGCGTGCGGGGCGCCGAGGAGCGAAGCGGCGGCCGTCACTCCCGCGGCCCCCCGCGCCCACGACGCGTCCGCCCCCGCGCCCCGCACCTGCCGGGCCGCCCCGTCGAGCAGGGCCCGGCCCGCCGCAGCGTGCGCCGCGGACCGCTCCGGCCCTACGGCGGCGTACCGCAGCAGAGCCCAGCCGATGCCGGCGGCGCCGTCCGCGAGACCGGCGTCCGCGCCGGGGTCCGCCTGGCACAGCCGGTCCGCCAGGGCGTCCGCCAGTTCCAGCGCCCGCGTCGCCCCCGTCGCCTCGTGCACGGCGACGGCGGCGGCCAGCGCCCCGGCCGTGCCGCCGGCCAGCCCCGGGTCGGGACAGTCGGCCGCGGCGTGGGCGAGCGCGGTGAGCGCGTCGGGCAGGCAGTCCGGCAACGCGTCGCCCAGCAGCGCCGACAGCCGGACCAGGGCGTAGCAGATCCCGCCGAGCCCGTCGTAGGCACCGGGGCCCGCCGCCGCGCTGAGCTCGGGGTCGGCGGCCAGGGCCCGCAGCAGGGCGGGCAGCGGCCGTACCGCCTCCCGGGCCAGCGCGGTGTACCGGTCGGCGCCGGTGAGCGCACCCGTGTGGGCCAGGAAGAGCGCGACCCCGCAGTAGCCCTGCGCGAGCCCGGCGCCCATCGGCAGCACCGCCCAGTGCGGCCCCGAAACCCGCTCCAGGCCGAGCCAGTTGGCGCGGCCGCCGTCGCGTACCGCGCGGGCGGCGATGTCGTCGGCGATCCCGCACACCGCGGCCAGCAGCCGCGAGGCGTCCGGCACGACGGCCGGCACGGGCGCCACGGCGAGCGCCGACCTCGGCCGGTCCCCCGGGGCGCAGGCGCCCCGGGCGGCCAGGGTCGCGGAGACGATCCACTCCTGGTCGCGGCAGTCGATCTCGTCCATCCGCGCGATCTTCTTGCGCACCGCGGCCAGGCTCGCCTCCGGCAGCACGTCCGCCAGCCAGGTCCCGTCGGCCGCCCGGACCCCTGTGCCGGACGGCCGATGGGTGAACAGGGGGATGTCCCCGCGCCACAGGTCCGCCGTCTCGTGCTCGATGAGCCGCCGGCGCGCCTCGTCCTGCGCGGACTCGGTCCACAGCACGGCGAACACCCCGTCCCGCGCGAGCGCGTCACCGAGCAGCGCCGGATGCGTGGATTCCTCCAGCAGGGTCGCGTACAGCCGCGTGGCGCGGGCGATCAGCCGTGCCGGGCTGTCGGCCGCCGCCGCCAACGGCCCTTCGTCGCCGGTCAGTTCGCCGCCGTGCGCCGCGATGGCCGCGTACGCCGTGCGGAAGCCGTCGAGCAGGGCGGCCCGGTGGTCCGCGCCGTCCAGCGGGCGGCCGTCGGGCAGCGGCTGGTTCTGCCCGGCCGGGCTGAGCAGCGGCCCCCGTACGGCGCGCATCGTGTCGCGGCCGCTGTCCGCCCAGTGCAGCCCCTCGCTCGGGAAGGTGCCGTCGGTGGAGCGGCCCAGCGCGGAGATGTCCAGCGCGCCGTGCTCGCCGATGAGCAGATGGGGCAGCAGGCAGGTGCGGTGCACGGAGGTGTGCAGGGCGTCCGCGGCCGGGTCGGCGCCGGCCGTCATGGCCTGCCCGAGTCCGGTGTGCAGCAGCGTCTCGGCGTCCACCAGCACCGGCTGGTCGCCGCAGGCGATGACGTTCTCGTAGTGCATGTCGGCGCCGTCGACCGCGTACAGCAGGGCCAGCAGCACGCCCTGGCGGCGGTAGAAGGCGTCGGTCTCGGTCACCGAGCGGCACCAGCGGTGCGTCACGAACTCCAGCCAGCCGTAGCCCTCCCGGCGCACGGTGCGCGCGGTGCGCAGCGCGAGGCCCGGGACCTTCGCGTCCATCCAGGCCGCCAACTCGTCCAGCAGGGCGTGCTGGCCGAGCGGCCGCGGCTTGTACACGACCCGCGCGCCGTCGGCGAACCGCAGGATCGCCACCGAGCGGTTGCCCTGGTGGGCGTCGCCGAGCCCGAGTTCCACGCGGGCGAGCACACCCGGGTCGCGGCCGTCGAGGAGCGCGGCGACCAGCTCGGGGCGGTCGGCCTGGAAGCGGGCCACCAGTTCGGCCGCCGCGTCCAGCGCGTCCAGCGCGGTCTGCCCGAGCATCCGGGCCAGCACCGGGTAGGCGGCGAACAGTTCGCCGAGCCCTCGCCGGGTGCCCGCACCGGCGACGAAGAACGCGAACCGCTCACGCGGCGTCGCCCCCTCCAGCCGCCCGGCCCGCCGCGCGCCGTCCAGTTCCCGTACGAGGGTGCGGGCGGCGAGCCCCACCAGCCGAGACGTCAGCCGGTCGCCGAACTCGCCCTGCCAGACGTCCTGTTCGGCTGCCGGTACGCCCGGCAGCAGACCGGCGAGACGTGCGGCGGCCGGGGCGACGAGCGGTCGTACGACAGGGGCGAAGACCTCGGGACCCGTGCCGTCCGCGGCCGGCTCCGCGCGCTCCTCGGAGGCGGCGTCCAGGGCAGCTTCGACGTACTCCGCCCAGCGGGGCTTGGCGGTGCGGGCGGCCAGTCGCTCTGCGGGCTCGGCCGCGAGGGCCGCCGCCGTGGCGCCGTCCACCCCGAGGTGCGCCAGCCGCAGCGCGAAGCCCTCCGTGTCCCCGGCGGCCCAGGGGGCACGCCCGGTGGCGTCGGGGTCGGCGGGCGCGGCCGGGCGGCCGGGGGCGGCGAGGCGCTCCGCGAGGGAAAGCGCCGGGGCCCACCAGGCGAGCGGCAGGCCGGCGCTCCGGGGAGTCGAGAGGCTGGC
Organism: Streptomyces sp. NPDC001056; assembly: GCF_053598955.1. Taxonomy (NCBI): domain Bacteria; kingdom Bacillati; phylum Actinomycetota; class Actinomycetes; order Kitasatosporales; family Streptomycetaceae; genus Streptomyces; species Streptomyces sp. NPDC001056. The sequence continues at coordinate 318,169 of NZ_JBSFLI010000005.1, forward strand.
GGTCTCAGTCACGTCGACGAAGTTCGCAGACGCCGGGCCACCCCCACATGGGGAAGTGACCCCCATATTCTTCGCGCCCCCTCCCCACCGGTGGGGAAGGGCACCCCCGGGCATGGGGAAACCGCAGGTCGGCGCCGCACTACCCATAACCCCGTACGACCGTCCCCCATACGCTCCCACGGCCTTTCCCGCGCTCCCGCACGGCCGTTCCCCCATGCCCGTACGGCCGCCCCCCGCATCCTTCCCCCGGCGGGCACCCCCATGGCCGCCGCGCACACCCCCACGTGGGCGGCGACGGTCCGGCCGCGCCCCCGCGCACCACCCCGCCGGGGCCGAACCCCCTCCCGGCGGCGGACCGGGACCGGAAAGGTGGGGACCGACTACCGATGCCGCGCCCTGACGGCGGCGGCAGGGTGAGCGTCGTACCCCACAGGCCGCCCGCGGTGTTCACCACCGGGCGAACGACCTTGCAAGGAGCAGAAGATGGGAGTCCCCGTACCCGTCGGTGTGGTCGCCCTCGACCCGGTCCTGGAGGCCGGCACCCGCAGTACCCTGCTCGCCTGCCCGGAACTCACCGTGTGCGAGCCGGGGCAGGCCCGGGTCGCCGTCCTCACCGTGGACCGGCTCGGCCCGGCCGAACTCGACATGGTGCGCACCACCCGTGCCCACGTGCAGCGCCCCGCCGTCGTCCTGGTGGCCGGCGCGCTCGCCTCCGGAGACGCCCTGCACGCCCTCGCCGCCGGCGCCCGGGGCCTGCTGCTGCGCCGCGAGGCCGACTCCTCCCGGCTCGCCCACGCGGTCCTGGCCGCCGCCCAGGACGACTGCACCGTCCCCACCGACCTGCTGGAACAGGTCCTCGACCGCTCCGGCGGGGCCGAGCAGGGCTGGGCCGGCGGATCGCTCTCCGACCGCGAGCGCTCGGTGCTGCGGCTGGTCGCCGACGGCCACGAGACGGCCGAGATAGCCCAGCGCCTCGCCTACTCGCCGCGCACCGTGACCACCGTCGTGCACGACATCACCCAGCGGTTCCGGCTGCGCAACCGCGCCCACGCGGTCGCCTACGCGCTCCGGGCGGGTCTGCTGTGACGCCCGTGCTGACCGCCGCGCCCGGCGGTGTGACCACGAGCCTGCGCGTCCTGCCCTCGCGGCACGCGGACCGGGTGCGCGAACTCGCCCGCCGCGCCGGGCTCGACTGCGCGCCCGGCCCCGGGCGGTCCGTCACCGTCATCGTCGCCGACGACGCCGAACGGGCCCTGCGCGGACCGCGGCCGACCGGCCCGTCGCTGCTGGTGTGCGACACGGTGGGCCGGACCGGGCTGGTGGAGGCCCTGCGCGCCGGGGCCGTCGTCCTGCGGATGGCCGACCTCACCGAGGAGAGCCTCAGGGCGGCCGTCCGCCGCGCCGGGGCGCCGCACCCGAGCATCCCCTACCCGGAGCTGTCCCACCTGCTGACCACCGGCCCCCGGTCCGGGGCACCCGTCCCGCACGAGGACCGGCCACCCGCCCTGACAAGCCGTCAGATGTCCGTGCTGCGGCTCATGGCGGAGGGCCACGGCAACGCGGGCATCGCGCGGTTGCTGCACTGCTCCGAGCACACCGTGAAGAACGTCGTCTACGAGGTCATGGCCCGGCTCGGGGCCCGCAACCGGGCGCACGCGGTGGCCCGCGCGGTGCGCCACGGGCTGATCTGAGATGGGCCGGCCGTCGACGGGCGGGTCAGCACCGGGGGGCGGGCAGCAGCCGTGGCGTGATGCGCTCCTCCACGGCCCGCCCGTCCTCCCGCCGCACGATGTACGCGCCCTTGTCCGGCAACTCCGCCACGGCCTCGACCAGTCGGGTGCCCCGGTAGACCAGCCCCACCCCGTCGTCGGTGCAGTGGGCCGTGGGCAGTGTGCCGTCGGCGACCAGCCGGTGGATCAGCGGACGCCGGCCGGGGTCGGAGTCGTAGTGCACCCCGTTGCCGTACGGCAGCAGCCCCAACGCGTCGGTCACCGGCCGCAGTCCGGGTCCGAAGGAGTCCGTCGCGCCGCCCTCGAACCAGCAGATGGAACCCGCGCTCACCCCGGCCAGCACCACCCCCGCCCGCCAGGCGCGCCGCATGATCGCGTCGAGACCGTGCACCCGCCACACGGCGAGCAGGTTGGCCACCGAACCGCCCATCACCCAGACCACGTCGTGGTCCAGGACCGTGCCCTCGACGTCCTCGACGTTCGGCATGGGGAACAGGTGCAGGGGCGTCAGGTCGAAGCCCGCCACCCGGGCCGCCTCCGCCATCCTCGCCGCGACGTGCTCGGCGTCCCCGATCGCGGTGCCGACGTACAGGACGCGCGGGCGTCTGCCGTGCGCCCCGCTGAGGTCGACCGCGTGGTGGACCAGGGCGTCGAAGAGCACCCGGGTGCGTGCGGCGGCGCGGTGGCCTCCGGAGGTGGCGACGATGGTGGGTTCCGGGGCGGTCACGCGGTGATCGTAGCGCGGGGGACGCGCTCCGGACGTGGGGAAGTGGTGAAGGCGGGCCGCTCGGCGGCGGCCGCGCACGCCAAGACGGCGGGGACCGGTCGCCGGACCGGTCCCCGCCGGCTTGAGATAGGAATAGCACACG